>NZ_CP036265.1:4536670-4849518 GCF_007743815.1 Alienimonas californiensis | reverse complement strand
CGCGGCGGACCGCTACCGCACCATCGCCCCGTATCAGGCTCACGGGTCGATCTACGGCGTGATCCCGGCGCTGCGGGGCTACCTCGCCCCGGTCGGGCATTGGAACCGCGAGGAGATTTCGCTGAAGGGCGACCGCGTGACGGTCAAGCTCAACGGCAAAACGCTGGTGGATGCGGACATCCGCGAAGCCTCCGCGGGCGGCGCCGTCGACGGCCAAAAGCACCCCGGGTTGCTGCGGGACTCCGGGGCGTTCGGCTTCCTCGGGCACGGGGCGCCGGTCGCCTGGCGGAACCTCCGCCTGTCGGTTTCTCCCGCCGCCGCGGACGCGGCGGCGAAGGCTGAGGGCGCGGAAGAGCCTGCGAAGTGACCGAAGCGCTCCCGCAGACACCCGCGGCTCGGGAAACGGACGTCTCCCGCCGTCTGCGTCGGCTGTTCGAGACGGATCTCCTCGGGATCCTCTTTTTTCGGTACGACGGCGGCGTCACCGAGGCGAACGACGCCTTCCTGCAACTCGTCGGCCTCTCCCGGGCCGACCTGGAGCGGGGGGCCGTCGATTGGGCGGCGATGACCCCCCCGGAGTTCCTCGATCGGGACGCGGAGAAGGTGGCCGAACTCCGCGCCGCCGGAACCTGCGAGCCGTACGAGAAGGAATACGTCCGCGCCGACGGTTCCCGCGTGCCGGTGCTGGTGGGGGCGGCGGCGGTGGATGACGACGGCGGGATCGCGTTCATGCTGGACCTCACGGAGCAGCACGCCCTCCGCCGCGAACGCGACCGGTTGGCCGTGCAGAAGGATCTCGCGTTCGAGGCCGAGGCGGTCGGGACCTGCCGCGTCCATTTCGAGCGGGGGACGTTCGAACCCGACGACCGCGCCCTCGCCGTGCTGCGACTCGAGGGCCGACCGGGCGCCCGCCCCCTGACGGCATGGCTGGACGCCGTGCATGAGCACGATCGCCCGGGGGTTCAGGAGGCGTTGGCGAAGGTGCGCGACGGCGGCTGGTGCGAACGACAGTTCCGCCTCGCCCCCGAGGCGGGGACGAGGGAGCCGCAAACAGGGGAGGCGGAGGTCGGGGAGGCGGAGGTCGGGGAGGCGGAGGTCGGGGAGGATCCCGCGGGGCGCACGGTGCGGGCCGCCGGCCGGCCGACGTGGGACGGCGACGACCGCTCCGGCCCGCCGGACGGCCTGATCGCCACGGTGCGGGACGTGACGGAATCGGCCGCCGTCTCGCGGCGGTCTGTGCTGTTCTCCGAGTTGCTGGAGCAAACGGAGGACGTCGTCTGCGTCTTTACGGCAGCGGGCGTGGTGCAGTCGCTGAACCGGGCCGGCCGTCGGCTGCTGGGACGGTCTCGGCAGGAGGCGGAGGGCCGCCCGGTCGCGAGCCTCTACGGACCCGACGCATTCCAGCGGCTGCGTGAGGAGGGGCTGCCGGCCGCGGCGCGTGCGGGGCACTGGGCCGGCGACGTCGAACTGATGGGGGCGGACGGGCGTCCGGTCCCGATGCTGCACAGCCTGACGGCCCATCGGGACGTCCGGGGGGAGCTGACTCACTATTCGATGATCTGCCGCGACATCACCGACCGGGTGCGGGCGGAGCAGGTCGCCGCCGCCCGGCAGGAGTGCCTAGCTCGGTTGGCCGCCGGCGCCCCGATCGCCGAGGTCCTCATTTTGCTGGCCGAGGCGGCCGAGCGCCTTCTGCCCCAGGCCGGCCGCGTGTGCATCTTCCTGCGGGGGGGGGCTGAGGAGGGCAAGTTGCCGCCCAGTTCTCCCTGGGGGGGAGCGGCGCCGGGCGAACGATTGCGGTTGGCGGCGGCGCCGAGCGTGTCGGACGCGTTCCGACGCGAAACCGACGGCTGGCCGGCCGATGAAAGCGGCGGCGCCTGCGGGGCTGCCGCCCTTCACAACACCCGGGTGATCGTGGAGGACGTGCGCACCAACCCGCTCTGCCGCGACTTCCGCGGCTTCAATGACGCCCACGGCGTCGGTTCGGTCTGGACGACGAACGTCTCCGCTGCGGACGGCACGCTGCTGGGCACGTTCGCCGTCTATCATTCCATCCCCCGCCGCCCCACGCCCGCCGATCTCGGCGTCGTCGATCCGCTGGCGCACACCGCGGCGGTGGCGGTCGAACGCGCCGCCGCGGACGCCCTTGCCGCCCGCCTCAACGACGACCTCAGACGCAGCGAACGTCGCTTCCGGGGGACGTTCGAGAACGTCGGCGTGGGCGTGGCCCACGTCGGCCTCGACGGCACCTGGCTACGGGTGAACCGGCGGCTCTGCGAGATCGTCGACTATCCCGAAGAGGAACTGCGGACCCTGACGTTCCAGGATCTGACCCACCCGGACGACCTCGTCAACGATCTGGAGCTGTTTGGTCGCCTGCTGAGCGGCGAGATCCCGTCCTATTCGTTGCGGAAACGCTATCTCCGCAAGCCGGGGGGGGCGGTCTGGATCCAACTGACCGTGGCTTTGCAGCGCGACGCGGCGGGCGAGGCGGAGTACGCGATCTCCGTGGTGGAGGACATCTCGGAGAAGGTGCGGGCCGAAGAGGCGCTGCAGGAAATGAACGCGACCCTCGAACTGCAGGTGGCCTCTCGGACCAACCGCATCCGGCGGCAGAAGTCGAAGTTGGAACGGCTCGCCCGGGGCCTGGCGGAAACGGAAACCCGGGAGCGGCGTCGTCTGGCCCATGCCGTCCACGACGATCTCCAGCAGATCATCGCCGCGGCGAAGATGTCGGCGTCCGGCCTGCTGGCCCGCGAACTGGCCGCCGCGGATCAGGCCGCCCCCGGCGACGGCTTGTCCGCCGGGAGCGGGGACAACCCCGCAGAGGACGCGCACGCGGTGCCCGGACCGGCGGCGATCACGGTCGATCTGTTGGATGAGGCGATGAACCGCGCCCGAGCGCTGACGCAGGAGTTGGTGCCGACGTTGTTGTACGACCGCGGTCTCGTGCCGGCGCTCGCGGCACTGTGTCGCCGGAGCGAGGAGCGCGGCCAGCAGCCGATCCGATTCGCCGCCGCCGGGGGGGACGAGCCGCCCCCGGCGAATCTGGTCGATCGAGCCGACCCCCGGGGACCGCTCCTGTTCCATGCGGCACGAGAACTGCTTTTCAACGCCGCCAAGCATGCTCCTCACCTGCCCGTCCGGCTGACGCTGGAGCGGGTGTGGGGGGGCGGACTGCAACTGGTCGTTTCGAATCCACTTCCCGCGGACGTGATGGCTGCGCAGCGACCGGAACGGTTCGATTCGCACCGTTCTGCGGACGAATGTTTCGGCCTATTCAGCCTTGCGGAGCAGGCTGGCCTTGCCGGGGGAGACTTGTCGATCTCGCGCGACGATGCTGCCTTCATAGCCACGATGACCCTCCCTGCTCCGCATCTCTCCCTCACGCCCCGCGCCATGCCCGATCCCGACGTCGCGCCCCCCTCGCCCGCTCCGGTCCGCGTGATGATCGTCGACGACCACCGGATCGTGCGCACCGCGCTGGCCGGGCTGCTGTCCAGCACGGAAGGCATCGTGGTGGTCGGCGAAGCCGCGGACGGTTGCGAAGCGCTCGAGCGCGTGGCGGAGTTGCTGCCCGATACTGTGGTGATGGACGTGACCATGCCCCGGATGGACGGGATCGAGGCGACCCGCCGCGTCCGCGATCTCATGCCGAACGTCCGCGTGATCGGGTTGTCGATGCACGACCGGGACGACATGGCTGAGGCGATGTGTCAGGCCGGCGCCGCCGCCTACGTGCCGAAGGGCGGCCCGCCGGAAGAACTGATTCGCGTGCTCCGCGGGGAAGACAGTCCTGATAACTGCTGAACGCCGCCGCGGAAGCCCGCGGCGGCGTACGCTTCGTCTTGAACCGCACGCTCGCAGGCGGCGAGCGAACGGGGATTACTCGGCCGCCGCCAACGCGGTGTGGCCGTCCCGATAGCGGAAGGTCCCGCGATCGGCGGCCCGGCTGAGCGCCGGCCGACGGGTCGGCCGATCGAGCGCCGGCGCCTTCGGCGTTCTCATCGCCTCGACGGCCGGCTCGGGGAGGAAGGCGTACTGCCCGCGGGAACCGGGCGGGTTCACCAGCGGCTCGTAGACGTCCAGGTGACGCTCGGCGATGCGGCTCCAGCCGCCGGTTTCGCGGATGTACCGGCGGGCGCTGCGGCGCAGGTCCTCGGCGAGGTCCGGTTCCGTCAGCACGCGAGTGATCGCGGAGCCGTATTCCTCCGGATGATCGCAGACCAATCCGCCGCCGGTGCGTTCCAGGACGTCGCGGAAGGCCCGCAGCCCGCTGGACACCACCGGGGCGCCGAAGGCGAGGCACTGGCTAAGCATCCCGCTCTGGGCGCCGGCGCGGTACGGCAGCACGACGCAGTCCGCGGCGCTCAGCAGGGCGTCGAGGGTGTACTGGGGGAACTGGCCGCGGAAGTACCGCACGCGATCGGCGAAGGGCATCTCATCCAGCGCCGAGTACAGCTCCGCCTGCACGTCCTTGGCTTCGATCCCGCGGATCTTGCCGGCCATCACCAGCACGGCGTCGTCGCAGTTCTCGGCGACTTCCGGGAAGAACCGGAGAGCCTCGTCGAAGCCCTTCGATTTGCGGAAGTAGCCGCACATCAGCACGACCTTCTTTCCCTCCAGGCCCAGCCGCCGCTTGGCGTCCGGCACCGGGTCCGCCTCGCGGATGCCGTGCTCGATCACGTGCACCTTCTCCGGGCGACCGAACTCCCGAACCAGCGTCTCCTTCTGGTAGCTCTCATGGACGATCACCGCGGAGGAGTCCTCGACGATGTGCCGCAGGACCATCCGCTGGGCGTCTGTGATCGTCTCGTAAACCGTGTGCAACGTGACGACCGCGGGCACCTCCGCCAATCGGAGGCGGAGGAGCAGGTCGACCACCTCGGCCCCGTGCTGGGAGCCGAACAGGCCGTACTCGTGCTGAATATGCACCACGTCCGGCGTCATCCGCGTCGCGGTGCCGAACACGTTCTCACTGAACCGTTGGCCGGGGTGCCACAGCGGAAAGACGCCCTCGCCGGCGCCGCCGGCCTGACAGATGACGAACGATTCGTGCTGCGACGGGTTGAACGACTCCCGAAGGTACTGGGTGTACGTGGCGATCCCGCATTCCGCCGGCGGGTAGGTCGAAACGAAGCCGATACGCATAGGGAAGGGACTTCCGAACCCGCCGTGTTTTGTGGGACCGAGCCCGAGTCGTTCGGAACCCGGCAATCACGGCCGACCCCGGCGGCGGGTCGCGTGTTCGGCCGTTCACACACTCTATCCGGCCCCGCAGGACGCGAACCCGGGGGCTTTCCCTGTCGCGCGGTCAGGGCGGGCGGATCGCTCAGCGACGAATCGGCCGAACGCGGACCGCTTTGATTTCGGGAAAGCTCTCGCCGGCCTTCTTTTTGCCGAACAGTCGCAGTGTTCCCTCCCCCGGACCGATCGTGAGGCTGCCGAGCCGCACCTCTCTCCATGGCCGCTCGTAGGCCTCCGGGCGGGGGAAGCGATCCGGCGAGGGGTACGGCTGCGCGAGGTGCGGCTGGTTGAGGTCGTACTCGACCCGGCCAATGCGGGCCTGATGCTTCGCGTCCGGCCGGTCCGCGAGCTCGAAGTCGATTGCGATCTCGGCGCCCGCTTGATCGGGGGTCGCGGCGTATAGCAGACCGATCTCGTAATCGGCGTATTGCTCGAACCGCACCGGCCAGGACGCGCTCGCGTCGACGTCGGTCCAACCGGTGATCCAGTCGTTCGCCCACCCGTTCGGCCCGGTGTACCGGATGCCCTCGCCCTTGCCGGGATGAAGCTCGGCTTCGTGGGCCGGCAGTTCCACGCCCCTCTCATCGTCGGTGCTGATGATCGTCGGCACGGGGTCGAACCCGTCGGCGGTCACCTCCTCCCACTTGGCCGCGAACGCCGCGCCCAGTTCGTCGCGAACTTCGGGGAACTGCCCGCCGACGTCGGTGGTCTCGCCGGGATCGGCAAGCATATCGAACAGTTGCCAATCCTTACCCTCCCGCACGCAGCGCCAGCGGTCGGTGCGGACGGCGCCCTGCCGACCGTTCGGCGTGCCCCGCCAGTCTTTGAAGGTGAACAGCCGCCGATCCGGCCAGGCGGCGTCCATCCCCTTCATCAACAGGGGTTTGAGGCTCACCCCGTCCAGCGGGCGGTCGGCGGGCGGTTCGACGCCGATCAGGTCGCAGAGCGTGGGCAGCAGATCGACGTGGGCCGCGTTCCGCTCCACGACCGTGCCCGGCTCGATTCGGTCCGGCCAGCGGACGAACAGCGGCACCCGCACGCCGCCCTCGTGGACGGAGCCTTTCCGGCCGCGGAGGTCGCCGTTGTAGCGGTTGCCGTTCGGGCCGTTGTCCGTGAGGAACAGCACGATCGTGTTCTCCGCCATCCCCCACTGATCCAGCGCCGACAGCAGACGGCCGACGTTGCGGTCGATGTTTTCCACCATCGCGTAGGCGGCAGCGTCCTCGACGCTGACGCCGCGGTCCACGTATTTCGCGAACAGTTCCTCCGGCGCCTGCGGCGGCCAGTGCGGGGTGTTGTAGGGGACGTAGCAGAACCACGGGTCGCCGCTCGGCTCGCCGGACTTCGCGTCTTCCCCTGTTCCGGAGCGCTCTGAGATGAACCGGATTGCGGCGTCGGTGAAGATGTCCGCGATATAGCCCTCGACCCGCCGCGGGCCGTCGGGATTTGCAGGCTCGACGCGGGTCGCGGCGAACTTCGGCGGGTGCGGCAGGAGGGGGTCGAAGTAGTTGTTCCAGTGCCCGGCGGTGAAGCCGGCGAACTCCTCGAAGCCCTGCCCGAGCGGGTCGACGCCGGGGTGGGCGCCGTTGTGCCACTTCCCGAAACAGCCGGTGCGATAGCCGACGTCCTTCAGCAGTTCGGCGATCGTGACCTCCCCCGACCGCATCGTTTCGTGGCCGCGGGTCACGCCGTGGACGCCGCACCGCAGGCTGTAGCGGCCGGTCAGCATCGCCGCCCGCGTCGGGGCGCAGACCGGGCTGACGAAGAACCGCTCGAACCGGGCGCCCTCCGCGGCGAGGCGGTCCAGATTCGGCGTGTCGAGCTGTTCGTTGCCGTGGGAGTGGATGTCTCCCCAGCCCTGATCGTCCGTGAGGATCAGCAGGACGTTCGGCCGGTTCGCCGGGATCGAGCGAAAGTCCTCCGCCGCCGCCGGACCGGCGGCGAGCAGCAGGGCGAGGGCGAGCGAACGGATCATCGGCGGGGTCCTGCGGGGCGAGCCGGGGCATCGTAAGGAACGCGGGGCCGGCGCCGCATGCGTCGGCGGACCGGCGCCGGTTTGCGGCGCGGAGGCGGGACGCCTGTGGGGGACAGTCGTTACACTCCCCGCCGCGCCAGCCCGCCCTGAAGGTTCGATCCGTGCCAGACGCCGCACCGCCCCCCCCCGCCCCGCCCGAAGTCGCCGCCGCCGTGGAGCGCGGGGACCTGTCCGCCGGCGCCTCGGAGAACATCGCCCGGGCCCTCGCCGACGCCCACCGCTCCGGCAGTCACGCGGCGATCCGCGAGTTGATCGACGCCGGCGACTGGGCGGAGCTGGACGCTCTCTACTTCGAGGTGATTCCCTTCGGCACCGGCGGGCGCCGCGGCCGGATGAGCGACCACGGCACGGCGACGATGAACCCCCGCACGGTCGCCGAAAGCGCCGACGGGCTGGCCCGCTACCTCGCCGATCAGTTCCCGGAAAAGGCGGCCAAGCGGGGGGGGCTGTCGGCCGTCGTCGCTCACGACACCCGTCATCGCAGTGAAGAGTTCGCCCGGCTGACCGCCACCACGCTGGCGGCTCGGGGCGTGCGGACCTTCGTGTTCCGTGGCTTCCGCAGCACGCCGGAGCTGTCGTTCGCCGTCCGTCACCTCGGCTGCGACGCCGGCGTGATGCTCACCGCCAGCCACAATCCGCCCTCGGACAACGGCTTCAAGGCTTACTGGAACACCGGCGGGCAGGTCCTCCCCCCGCACGACCGCGGCATCATCGACGCGGTCTACGCCAGCGCCGCGGTCCCGACGATCGGCTTCGACGAAGCCGTGGACGACGGCCTGATCGAGGTGATCGGCGAGGAGATCGATTCCGCCTACATCTCCGCCGTCGCCGACCTCAGTCTCTCCAGCAATCGGGACGTCGCGGCCGTCTACACGTCCCTGCACGGAGTGGGCGAAACGAACGTCTTTAACGTCCTCGACCGGGCCGGCTTCCGCGGGGTGGAACTGCTCGACTCCCAGCGGGACCCGGACGGCGGCTTCCCCACCGTCGACGCCAACTTCCCGAACCCGGAACGGCTGGAGGTCTACGAACCGGCGATCGCCCGGGCGAAGGAGATCGACGCCGACCTCGTCCTCGCCACCGACCCGGACAGCGACCGCCTCGGCGTGTGCGCGAAGGGGACCGGCGGGGAGTTCCGCCACCTCAGCGGGAACCGCGTCGGGGCGCTGATCTGCGATCACGTACTGCGGAAACGCTCTCAGCAGGGCACGCTGCCGGCGAACGGCTACGTGGTCGAAACGCTGGTGACCACCCGGCTGATCGGTCGGATCGCCCAGGCCCAGAAGGTGCGGGTCATCGACGACCTGTTGGTCGGCTTCAAATACATCGGGCAGACGATGGATCAGGAGGGGCCGGACGCCTTCCTGTTCGGGGCGGAGGAATCGCTGGGCTACCTCGCCGGGCAGTACGCCCGGGATAAGGACGCGGCCGTCGCGGCCCTGTACGTGATGGAACTCGCCGCCAGCCTGAAGTCCGGCGGCAAAACGCTGCACGATCGGCTGGACGAGTTGTTCGTCGCCCACGGCTATCACACCGAGGGCCAGTTCAGCGAGAAGCTGCCCGGCAGCGGGGGCAAGGAGATCACCGCCAAGTTGATGAAGGCCTTCCGCAGCGCTCCGCCCACGGCGTTGGGTGGCGTCGAACTGGCGAAGGTCCTCGACTATGCCGACCACGAAGTGCGCTCCCTGCCTGGCAACGAACGCATCGATGCCCTGCCGGAGCCGGACGGGAACCTGCTGATCTTCCAGAGCGACGCCGGCTCCGGCACGGCGGTGCGGGTCGCTGTGCGGCCCAGCGGCACGGAGCCGAAGATCAAATTTTACACCTTCGCCACCGCCCCGGTCTCCGACGCCGGCGCCCTGCCGAACGTGAAAGCCGCCACGGACGCGACCCTCGCCAAGGTGCAGGGCGACCTGTCGGCCTGGGTCGCGGCGCAGCTGGACGAGCTGTCGTAGGGTCCGCTCCGCGGACCGCCGCGGCCGGGGCGACTCGTCGGTTCGGCTGGACGATCCCCGGCCGACGCGATCCCCTGCACCATCCCGCCGAGTCACTCTGAACGGTCCGCACAGCGGACCCTACGCAATCCCGTGACGAAAACGGACCCGAAAGCGCCCTCCAACCTGCGGCCCTGGTTGCGGCTGGTCCGCCTGCCGGCTCTGTTTACCGCCCCGGCGGACGTGCTGGCCGGCTTCGCCATCATGCACGGCGGCTGGACGCCCTGGCAGCCGTTGGTCGCGCTAGTCGGCGCCGGCGTCTGCCTGTACGGCGGCGGGATGGTGTTGAACGACTGGTTCGACCGGAACCGCGACGCCGCAGAACGCTCCGACCGCCCCCTGCCCTCCGGCGAGGTCAGCCCGAAGGCCGCGGCGCTACTGGGCTTCGGCCTGCTGGCGGTCGGGGTGGCGCTGGGGTTCCTCGGCGGGGCCCTCGCCGGGAACGCGCTCCGTAGCGGACTGGTCGCCCTCGCCGTCGCGGCGCTGGTAATCCTCTACGACGGACCGCTGAAACGCACCCTGCTGGCCTGCCCGACGATGGGCGCCTGCCGGGCGACGAACCTGCTGCTTGGGGCCAGCGCCCTGCCCTTCCTGCATCACGGCGGCGTGTGGACGGTCGCCCTGGGAATGGGCTGCTACGTCGGCGGGGTGACCCTGTACGCCCGCCGCGAAGCGAGCGTCAGCGACACGCACCTGCTCTCCGCCGGCCTCGCGGCCGTCTCTCTGGGCTTCGCCACGCTGGCTTACGCCTATTACACGCAGAAATGGGTCACCGCCTCCCCGCTCCTGCCAATCGCGGTGCTGGCGACCGTGGCGATCTCCGTGATCCGCCGGATGGCGGCCGGGCTGTCGGATCCCCGGCCGGAGGTCGTCGGCCCGGCGGTGGGAGTGGCGGTGATGAGCATCATCACTCTCGGCGGCGTGCACGTGATGGCCGCGACCGCCGACGCGGCGCTGACGCTGGCGACCGTGCTCCTGCTCGTCCCCGCGGTCCTGCTGAAACGGGTGGCCTCGGTCACCTGAATCCCTTCCCCCGCCCAAGCCGGACGCGTGAGTCCGAATCGGGCTGGGAACGGATCACGCCTCGAGTTTCGCCGGTTCCTCGGCCTCTTCGCCGAAGGGGCTCTCGACGCCGCCGGGGGTGGGAAAGTGCTCGCACATCCAGATACCCACGAAGTACAGCCCCACCAGCGGGATCATCATCGCCAGCATCGACCCCGGGTCCGACGGCGTCAGGACCACGCTCAGCCCGGCGATGACGAGGATCGCCATGCGAATGTTCGTTCGGTAAAACTGGGCCTCGACGATGCCCAGCCGGTTCAGGGCGAGCATCACCAGCGGGAGTTGGAAGCTCAGGCCGAACATCGCCGGCAGCATCAGGGCGAAGCTGAACCACTTGTTGGCGTCGATCAGCGGGACGGTCTCCACCAGATCGTTGAAGCTCAGCAGGAACGGGAGCACGAACTGGAACACGACCGTGAAGCAGAACGCCGCCCCGGAGAAGAACAGTCCCAGGCTGATCGGCAGGTACAGGTAGACGTACTTTCGCTCGTGCGGGTACAGCCCCGCCCCGACGAACATCCACATCTCCCAGAAGATCAGCGGGCTGGCGAAGGTGAAGGCGGTGACCAGGATCGCCTTGATGTAGATCATGAACGGCCCCATCAGCTCGTTGGAGACGAGGCCGTTGGAGAGGTTCGAGCGGCCGCTGAGGACCGCCTCCTGCTGGGGGGTGAGTTCCACGAACAGGGAGACCGTCTCGTCGTCCGGCCCCTGGAGCAGCTTCCGCAACGCCCCGCGGGTCATCCGGATGACGAGGCCGTCGCTGGCCGCCGGGACTTCTTCGATCGGCTCTTCGCCGGTCGCCTGCTCGACCGTCTTCTCGGCGACGTCGCCGGAGAAGGCGTTCATGAGGTTGTCCCAGAACCCGCCGCCGACGATCTCGTCGCCGGTGGCGAGCTTCTCCTCACCGGGGACGTACTCCTGCAGGGCCGCATTGATGGGGGCGGTGGCGAGGTCCAGCACGTCCTCGGCGAGGTACGCCGCCGGAATGCAGGCGACCAGCAGGTAGATCACGCACCGGAACAGGTGCCCCCGCAGCGCTTCGAGGTGCTCCCCGAAGGACATCGTGCTGTCGGCGAAAAGGTCCGGGACGGCCATGGAGTTCGAGTGCCGAGGGCTTCGGGCGATGAGGGACGGCTTAGGCGGACGGGGCGATCAGGCCGCCGCCCCCGACGATCATGAGGACGACCCCCACGAAAATGATGACGTTCGCGCCGACGGCGAGGAAGAAGCCGTTCTTGGCCCGGCTCCAATTCATCACGACGAAGGCGAGTTGTCCCGGCGGGCCGAGGAACAGATAGATCAGGCCCCACATCGTGCTCTCCTTGAACGCGGCGGCGAGCAGCATGAATCCGGAGATCAGCCCGGGGATCAGCCCCGCGACGAACAGGCCGCTGCCGATGCTGGCGACGGCGTTCGTGTTGTCGTTCATCATGGAGTAGGCGAACCCGCCGACCACCCCGAGCAGCGCACACACACCCAGGACCGCCAGGATCTGCTTCGGGCCGAACTCCTCCTTCTCCTCGTCCATCAGATCGCCCAGTTCGTCCTTCCGCTTCATCTTGGGGACGTACTTCCTCTCCCTGGCGAGCGTGATCAGCCCCAGGCTGGGCCGGAACATCTTCGCCAGCAGTCCCGCGGGGCGTGAGGCGTAGACCGCCCCGAAGCCGAACAGGAACGACAGCGGGATCAGGGCCACGCCGGGGATCAGGAAGGCGTTCCAGTTGACCGTCGTCAGTTTGGCTTCGTCGACCTTCACGTCGTCCCGTTTGGCCTCTGCGGCTTCCGCCGCGGCGGCCCGGTAGACCACGTTGTTCGCCTCCATCGTGTCCAGGGCCTCGACGACGCCCGGGCCGGCGAGCGCCGCGGCCCCGCCGAGCAGGCCCAGGAACGGCAGAAACGCGGCGAACGTCAGCGCGGCCCAGAACAGCACCGGGCCGGGGTTCTTCGCCGTGCCGGAGGCCACCGTGAAGAAGTTCCAACCCGGCCCCGAGACCGGCATCGCCATGTGCCCCAGTCCCGCGGGCCAGAACAGAAACGCCGCCAGCGCGTGCAGGCCCAGGGCGCCCAGGAAGATCATCGGGCCGGTGTCCATGACCATCCACCCCGCGAAGGCGATCAGGTCCAGCACCGTCATCGGCCAGACGACGACCGCCGCCCAGACCGCGATCCGCGGGGCCTTGGAGACGCAGTCCAGCATGTCGAACCGGAAGCGCTTGAACTTCTGCTTGTTCTCGAAGGTCAAAGAGGTGACCGCCTCCTGCAGGACCCACAGGCACCCCGGGATAAACAGCGTGCCCACCACCGCCGGGAGGCCCCAGAACAGCTTCGGCGGGGTGAAGGCGCAGTACCGCACGATCACCCAGCAGACGCACGCCACCAGGGAGGACACCAGGGTGAGGATTCCCAGCCGTACGACGACGTCCGCGTTCTTTTTGAGGAACGCCCAGGCGTCGCCCGGCGCCGTCGAGTAGTAGACCCGGGGATCTTCCCCGCGGGATTTGAATTTCTGCTTACGCTTCGCCGTGGCGCCCTTCCCGCCGGTCAGGAGGTCGGCTCCGCACTTGGGACACTCCGAGAGTTCGGCGCCCTCCTCCGGATGCTCGATCACCGTGCCGCAGCGGGGGCAGACCTCCGTCTCCCGGTCTTCGACCCGCGATAGATCCAGCCCGGCGATGAACTCGCCGCTCTGCGGCGGCCCGGCGGCGACCGGTTCCCGGCGGCGGGTCTTCTTCCGCTGGGCGGCGGGGGCCGCCACGGCGCCTTCCTCGGCCGGTACCGGCACGCGACCGCCGCAACTCGGGCACTTCAACGCCTTGCCGCGGGCCTTGTCCGGGGCCTTCAACTTCTTGGCGCACTCCGGGCAGACGACCGGGACCGGCATGACGGCAGGCGGGAACGACGGGGAACGGAACCGGGGAAACCTCCGCCCCCGCACGTGGGGCGGACGCGGCACCCTACCATTGTCCGCAGCCCCCCGCCCGCGTCGAGTCGCCGGGGAGAATCAGGCTCTGCGGGAACGACCCGCACGACCGGAGCGGCCGGTCACTCCTCCTCGCCCGCCGCCCCGTCGGATTCGTCGTCCGCCTCGGCGTCGTCGCCAACCGCGTCGGCGTCGAACGGCGCCCGGTCGCACATCAGGAACTTCATCCCGCCCACCCGCAGTTCGCGGTATTGCGTCCACTCCGGCGGGGGCACGATGTCGAGTTCCGTCGGCACCCGCAGGATCATCTCCGCGTTCGCCGCGCATAGTTCCGGCTTGGCGACGCGCTGCAGGCTCTTGTACAGCGGCCGGCCCTCCACGATGCCGGAGGCCATCTTGTACGGCGGGTCGAAGAACAGCAGGTCGTACGGCAGCAGATCGAGCGTGTGCTCCGGAGCCGGGCGGGGGCGGAAGCTGGTCCGCAGGATGTCCACCCGCCAGGTCACACTGACGTCCGTCACGCCCAGCCGCTCCACGTTCTGTTTCAGCAGGCCGTGGGTCCGCTTGTCCGCCTCGAGGAACACGCACCCCGCCGCCCCGCGGGAGAGGGCTTCCAGCCCGATCGTGCCGGTTCCGGCGAAGGCATCCAGCACGCGGCGGCCGGACAAGTCGCCGCCGAGGTTCTCGAACAGCTGTTCCTTGGCCCGGTCGGTGATCGGACGGGTCTGCTCCCCCGCGGGCGGGAGCAGGCTCCGCCGTTTGAACTTCCCGGCAACGATTCGCATGAGTGGTCGGGGGGCGAACGCGGCGGGACGGACGAGCCGGCATTCTAACGCCGGACGCCGACGGTACGATCCCGCACGATGGGAGCCGCCACGATTCGAACCGCCGCCGACTTCGACTGGGACCACGACGTCGCCCCGGACGGGACGCCGCTTGCCGCCCGTTTGATCGATGCGCCGCAGTGGATGCCGGGACTCGCCCCCCGGTCTGACGAGGAGAACCTCGCTCCGCTGGTCAGGCGACTGGCGGCCCTCTGCGACCGTCGCGGCGTGCCCGCATTCGCCCCCTCCGCGAGGGAGAACGGAATCACGGAGCCGCTGCGCCAACTCGCGGACGCCGCCCCGCACGGTCCGTTCGCCCAGCTCCTTGCCGCCCTGCCTCCGGATCGGACGCGGCGGCTGAACTTCCCCCAGTGGACGGTGGACGACGCTCCGGGGTTCCTTTCCGATCCCGCCGCGGTCGGCCTGCTGCGAACGGGCTGGGAGCGGACCGCGGACGCGGTCGCGTTGGCGTGGCCGGACGGGCAGATGTCGATCGAGCTGCGGGCGAAGGGCCGCCGACTGTTCAGCGGCGATTGGGGAGTGACCGTGTCGATCGCGGGCGAGACGCTGGACCTCTCGGCCGGGTGGTCCTGCGTCTGCCATCACGCCGACGACGACGGGGGGTTCTTTGAGTTGCAGTGGTCGGGGACCTGCGGCGCCGGGCCGGTGCGGGTCGAACGGCAGGCGTTCCTCTCCCGGGAGGGCGGGTTCGCGACGCTGTCGGACGCCGTCCGGCTGACCGGACCCGATGCGGCCCCCGACGCAACCGTCGAGCACGCGATGACGCTGCCGGTCGCCGCGGGGCTCTCGGCGGGCGTGGCGCCGGAAACTCGCGAGGCCCGCTTGTTCGGCGGCCGGAAGAACTGGCAACGCGGCCGCCTGTTCCCCCTCGCCGTCCCGCAGTACCCCGGCGACCTGGAGCCCGGTTCAATCGAGACGACGGACGCAACGCTAACGGTGCGGCACCGTTCGCTCGGCGGGCTGGTCTCTCCGGTGGCGATCGACTGGAATCGTTGGCGGGAGGAGGCCCCGGCCGAGTGGCGGACGCTGACCGTCACCGAGAACCGCCGCCGCCTCGGCGCCGCCCACGCCGGCGCCCACCGGCTGCGGATCGGCCGGAAACACCACCTTTTCCTCTATCGCCGCACCGACGACTCGCCCGCCCCCCGGGCGGCGCTGGGGCATCACCACTCGTGGGAAACGCTGATCGCTCGGTTCTCCCGCAAGGGGGAGGTCTCCCCGCTGCTGCGAGTCTGACGCTGGGTGTCTGAGGAATCGCTGCGGCGGGCGACCCGGCGGGAGAGCGGCGTTCCGGATAAGATCGGAGCCATGTCAGATCACGCCGCCCTGTTCGCCGCCCTCGCCGACGCTCCGCCCGACCGGGTTCTGGACGAGTTGGTGGAGCGGCTCCGCGCCGCCGACGAGCCGGACCTGCTGTTCGACGCCCTGCTGTTGAAGGCCAAGCGGGACCTCGGCGCCCCGGGCGTGCGTCCCTCGACGTTCGACGGCGTGCCGGAGGAGCAGGCCGAGGCCTTCGAGAAGGCTTACCTCGCCGCCGCCCGCGAAGCCGCCCGCCGCCACGCGGACGCCGGCCGGCTGGACCGGGCCTTTGACTACGCCCGTACCATCGGCGAGCCGCCGTTGCTCCGGCCGTATCTGGAAGACGTCGACCCGCAATCCTTCGTCGGCCCGGACGCGGACGAGGAGCGGTTCGAACTGCTGGCCAGCATCGCTTTGGAGGAGGGCGTGCACCCGGAACTCGGGGCCCGGCTGATGCTGGCCGCCCGGGGGACGTGCAACACCGTGACGGCGGTGGACTCGCTGTGGCCGCGGTTCAAGCCGGAGGAACGCACCGCCGTCGCCGCGGTGCTGGCCGACCATCTGCACGGCGAACTGCTGGCGAACGTCGCCGCGGAGATCGCCGCCCATCCCTCCGGCGGCAAGCTGCCGGAGAACCCGACCTCCCTCCGCCCCCTGCTGGCCGGCCGGCCGTGGCTGATGGCGGACACCGCCTACCACACGGACGTCTCCCACCTGCAGGCGGTCGTCCGCAACGGCCGCGAACTGCCGCCGGAGCACCCGTCCTTCGAAAAGATCGTCGAACTGGCGGAGTACGGCGCGAAACTCGATCCGACGCTGCAATACCCCGGCCGCGCGCCGTTCACGGAGTTCTACCCGTCGCACCTCCGCTACCTCGCCGCGATCAGCGGCCGGGGTCGCGAGGAGGCGTTCCGGTACTTCGAGGGCCGCATCGACGCCGCGGACGACCACGACCGCCCGGCCGCGGCGATCGAACTGGTCCACCTGCTGAAGCGCTGCGGCGAAGTCGACCGGGCAGTCGCCTTGGCTCGCAAAGAGTTGAGGGACCGGGAGGACGCCCTGTTCAGCTTCGCCGACCTCTGCCGGGACGTGGACCGCCTGGACGCCCTCGCCGACGCCGCCAAAGAGGCCGACGACCCGGTCCGCTACGCCGCGGCGCTCTTCGTGAAGGCGGAGGACGGAAGGCGGAAGGCGGAAGGCGACGGGGCCTGATCCCGGCCGCGTCCCCCAGTTCCTTCCGCCATCCCCCCTCTGCCCTCCGCCTTCGTCGTGCACCTGCCCCGCAACGCCGCCGCGTGGGATCGGCTGGCCCGGGAGGGCAGTGGGTTCGCCCGCGTCGCCACGGACGAGCAGATTGCCGATCCGCGGGGGACGCTGGACTCCCGCGGCTGGCTGCCGGCGGAGTTGGAGGGGAAACGCGCGCTCTGCCTCGGCGCCGGCGGCGGCTGGCAGAGCGTGCTGTACGCGGCCCTCGGCTGCCGGACGACGGTGGTGGACCTGTCCGAGGCGATGCTGGACCTCGACCGCCGCGAAGCCGCCCGCCGGGGGTTCGCCTCCCTCATCACGCCGGTGCGGGCGGACATGAGCGCCCTGCCCGCGGACCTGCCGGGGGCGCCGTTCGACGTCGTGCACCAACCCGTCAGCGCCTGCTATGTGCCGGACCTGTCCGCCGTCTACGCCGGCGTGGCCCGCCTGCTGAAGCCCGGCGGGCTCTACATCGTCCAGCACAAACAGCCGGCGAGCCTGCAGTGCTTCGGCCCCCTGCCTGACGGCGGCTACCGCCTCGGCGCCGAATACCACCGCGGCGAGGGCCCGACCGGGGGAACCGGGAACCGTCGTCTGCCGGACCCGGACCCGCACACCGCCGCCGCCGGCCTGCGGGAGGCCGGTTGCGCCGAGTATCTGCACACCTGGCGCCAACTGATCGGCGACCTGTGCGCCGCCGGCTTCGTGATCGAAGACCTGACCGAACCCCACCACGCCGACCCAAACGCCCCCGCCGGCAGCGCCGGCCACCGGGCAAGGTTCCTGCCGCCCTACGTGCGGATCAAAGCCCGGCGGGTGGAACAGTCAGCCGCCGCATCGCCTGCGGCGATCCTGATGCCGTGAGTCGCCGCTACGATCACGAACCGGGGATGACGCCGCGGGAACTCGGCTCGTTCTGGGGCGTCTACGCGGGGTGCTGCCCGGTTTGGCTCGCCCCGTTACTGCCCGCGGCCTGGGAGGGGCGGGTCGATCCCGCCGACGGATTGGCGGCGCTGGCGGTCGCGGGAATCTGGTCGTTGCTCTGGGCTCTGTGCGTGTCGGCACCGCTCTGCTGGACCGTCAATCGATGGATGCTGCGGACAGGACGCGATGACAGCCGTGGGGGCGGCATTGCGTTCGCGGTCGGGCTGCTCTCCGGCGTGGTCACCGCAGCCGTGCCCACCCTTTTCGTGGTCTACATGAGCGTGATTAACTGATTGCTCTCGCGTAGGCGAGCGGTGGGCGTCAGCCCTCCGTGTCCGTGTTGGTGCGGTTCATCCGGGAACTCATGGGCTCCTCGCGGAGATGACGCCTTCCGAGCCCGACCCGCCCCGCAATCGACCGGCCCTCTGGGGCGGTTTCGCCGGCAGCTTGGCGGCGACGCCGTGCGGGGCGGCGCTGGCTTCTTTGACGGCGTCCCGCGATTACGTCCTGACGGACGCGCCCGGGTTGGCGCCCTTCCTGGATCTCGGCGGGTGGGTCTGTTTGACGTTGAGCAATCTGCTGACTGTGGCTCCCTTCGGCCTCCTGCCGGGCTGGCTCGTCGGCCGGTGGCGGGCGGAGAAACGGAGTGCCGTCGCGGTCGCTGCGGCGAGCGGGTTTCTCTGCACCGGCGGCGGCACCTTTCTGCTCTGGCGGTTCTTCCTGTTCGCCGCCAGCCAGTGACAGTGGTTCCGCCCGTCTACGCGGGGCGTCGGACACCGCGGGTCCACCACTCCGGCTCGGCGAACAGTTCCTCCACCGTCGGGCCGAACGCCGGGAGCAGGTCGGTGGTGAGGCGGTCCGAACCGCCCAGCGTCCGCGGGGCGGCGTGCGGGAGGACGACGTTCACGGTCGTCTCCAACAGGTCCGCGATCCAGACCGCGGCGACGCCGGCAGCGTGGTACTCCTCGATCCGGCGGCCCACCTCCCGGCGGCGGTCCGGGGTGCCGGGGACCTCGACGACGAGGGCCGGCACGGCGTTGGCGATCTCCCGGTCCATCTGCTCGAACACGCCGCGGGCGAACAGGCTGGCGGCGGGGAACCGCACGGTGTCCGGGTCGGCGGCGGTTTGCAGGCCGGTTTCGAACACCGCCCCGACTCCGAACTGCTGGGTCACGGCCCCCTGCCCGACGGCGGCGGCGAACGCCTTCGACAGGTTCAGCACGAAGGTGCCGTGCAGGGGCTCCGGCGGGGCGAAGGCGACTGGCTCCCCGGCGATCAACTCGGTCCAGCGGCCGCCGTCCGGCAGGTCGGCACGTGTCGCGGCGAAGGTGGCGGCGTCCATCAGGCGACCGGCGGGGGGAGACGAGCGGGGGGGAGACGAGCGGGGGAGCGAACCGCGTCATCGTCCGCCCGCGACCGGCCCGAGGCAACGCCCCTTCGCGGCCCGCCCCGTGGCAGGCCGCCCCCCGCCCGCCTACCGTGACTGCGTGTTCCCCCCGTCCCCAACCGCTGACGCCCGACCCGGTGCGGCGGCGCTGACGGCCGCGGACCTCGACCGCCGCCTCGCCGCCCATCGGCGGGGCGTGGCGGTCGTCCGGTTCCTCCGTCACCTCGCGGCCCCGCTGGCCGCCGCCCTGCTGATTGCCGGGGGGATCGCATTGGCCCTGCGGCTGCGGGGCGACGAACCGACGCCCGCCCTGTGGGCGCTGGCCCTCGGCACGTCGATGACCGGCCTAATTGCTCTGCAGAGAACCCGCCGCGACCTTCCCTCCCACCGGGACGCCGCCGCCGCGGTCGACACCGCCCTGCGGTCGGGCGGTTTGCTAATGACCCTTACCGACCGCCCCGCCGCGGAGCGTTCCCCGGCCTGGCTCGCCCGGTTGGAACCGCGTCGCGACCGCTGGCGGGACGCCCGTCCGCCGCTGCCGCTGGGTCGCCTGGCGAAGACGCTGGCCGTCCCGGCCGCCTTTGCCCTGCTGGCTTGGGCGGCGCCGGTGGAATCGATGACCGGGCAGGAGACGGCGGTCGATCGCACCGTCGCCGGCGACCGGCTGACTGGGGAACTGGCCCAAACGCTGGCGGCCCTCGCCGACGCCGGCGCCGCCGATCCGGCGGCGCTGGCCCGGGCGGGAGAGGATTTGCGGCGACTGACCGCGGAGATCGGCGAGGAGGGGCCGACCGGATCGCAGCTGGAAGCCGCCGACGCCCTGCGTGAGCGGATGCTGGGTGCCGTCGCCGCGGCGGGGGCGACGGACGGGGCGACCGTGGGGCGCCTCGCGGACACGTTGGCGAACGGCGCCGACCTGCTGGCCGGCTCCGGCTTGCTCGAATCCGACGCCGTGAGGGACGCGGCGGCCGCGGCGGGGCTGGACGATCCGGCGAGGCTTCGGGACCTGCTCGCCGCGGCGGGGGAGAACCGAGAGGCGCTCGCCGAGTTGGCTGCCGGCCTGACGGATGAGCAACGGTCCGCCCTCGCCGCCGCGGGGGCCGATCTGCTCGCGGGGGGCGATCCGGCGGGACTCCTCGCCGCCCTGCCGCCCGATGTGGTCGCTCAGGTTCGCGCGGGGGCCGACCGGCCGGGGCCGCGACCCGCCGCTGGCGAGACTCCCCCAACGACTCCCCATTCCCCCGACCGCGGATTGAGTGTGCCCGCACTCTCCCTGCCCCTGCCCGACGGGGCAGCGGACGCCGGACGACTGGCGGCCCGGACGTTCGCTCCGGGGCTCTCCGCCGTCAGTGGTTTGGCCGGCGGGTTGTGGTCTGCCCGTCCTCCCGCCGCCGGGGCGGCGTCCAGCCCGTTCACTCCTTCTCGACCTGTCGAATCCTCGTCTGTCGCGACAGAGACCCCAGCGGAAACCACGGCCGGCCCCGCCCCGCCGTCGCAGCGGCTGACGGCGGGCCGGCCGGTGCCGCCGCGGTTGCGGGGAGTGGTGCGGCGTTACTTTTCCGCGCAGACTCCTCCGCCCGTCGCCGAGTGACGTTCGTCCCTCGCTCCGCCTCCGTTTCCCTTCGCGAGATTCCCCCGCCCGTGTCTGACGCCGCGCCCGCGTCGGCCCTGCTGACGCCCGAGGAGGTGGAGAGCGCCCGCGCCGGGCTGCTCCGCCTCCGCGACGGTCTGGCGGGGGTGATCTTCGGCCAGGAGACCCTGCTGGATCTCGTGACCGTCGGGCTGGTCGCCCGCGGACATCTGCTGTTGGAGGGCCTGCCGGGGCTGGGAAAAACGGAGTTGGTGAAGGCCCTCGCGGCGCTGCTGGGGCTGGAACATCGCCGCGTCCAGTTCACGCCGGACCTGCTGCCGGGCGACATCGTCGGCTCGGCGATCCTGCAGGAGAACGAAGACGGCCGCGGGCGCCGGCTGGAGTTCCGCCCCGGGCCGGTGTTCACGAACCTGCTGCTTGCCGACGAGATCAACCGGGCGACGCCGAAGACGCAGTCCGCCTTGCTCGAAGCGATGCAGGAGCGGCGGGTGACGGCCGCCGGCGAAACGCGGCCGCTGCCCGACCCGTTCTTCGTGCTGGCGACGCAAAATCCGATCGAGCTGGAGGGCACCTATCCGCTGCCGGAGGCCCAGCTCGACCGGTTCCTGTTCAAGATCGACGTCGGCGGCGTCGGGCCGGAGGTGCTGGAACGCATTGTGACGGCCCGCTCCGCCCAGCGTTCCCCGGAGCCGACGCAGGTTCTGGACGCCGGGGAGTTGAACTCGCTGTTCGCCGCGGCGGACCGGGTGCACCTGCCCTCGGCGGTGCTGGCGTATCTCAGCCGCGTGGTGGCGGCGACGCACCCCCGCGACTCGCGGGCGCCGGAGCCGGTGCGGACGCACGCCCGGTTCGGGGCGAGTCCGCGGGCGGCGCTGGGCCTCGCCGCGGCGGCCCGGGCCGCCGCGCTGCTGGCGGGCAAACCGAACGTGGGGTTCGACGAGGTGCGGTCCGTGGCCCCGGCGGTGCTGGGACACCGGATTTTGCCGGATTACGCGGCCCGACTGGACGGTTGGGACGGTCCGAAGCTGGCGGCGGCGGTGTTGGAACAGGTCTCCGAAGTCGACAAAGGTTCGCTGCGATGACCTCCCGTGGGTTCGCCCTCCTGCTGATCGCCGCCTTGACCCTCTGCCGGGCGGCGCCGGCGCCTGCGCAGTCGGGGAGTGAATCCCGATCGAGTTCCGACGACCTGGAATGCGAGTTCGACGACCGCTGGGTCGGCGGGACGCGGGGCGGCTACTGGCCGGTGCGGGTGCGGGTGACGAACCGCGGCGCCGCCCGGGCGATCACGGTCGCGTTTCTGCCGTACGAGTCCCGGCGGGGCGGCGGGCGTGCGATGACCGTCACCCGGACCCTCGCCCTGCCGGCCGGCGCCGCGACCCGGTTCACCCTGCCGGTGCCGCTGACCGCGGCCCGCGGCGACGGGGAGGTGGTGGTCCTCGCGGACCCGCTGCCGGAGGACGGCGCCGTCTCCGCCGATCCCCGCGACCCCGACGACCTGCTGGACGCCGCCGTGCCCGGATTGATCCATGAGGTGCACCCGCCCCGTTCGGACCTCAACGCGATCCATCCCCCGGCGACGCTGGTGATCGCGGGGGCGACGGCCGACGAACGGGCGTTCCGGCGGGTTTCCTGGGCGACGACCGCGGCGATCGAGGCGGACTCCAGCCGTGCCAGGGAGCGGCGCACCTCCGGCGGCGGGCGGGGCGAAAGCCTGACACTCCCCCCGGAGGCTCTGCCGGAGACGTGGCTCGGGTTCACCACGGTCGACGTCATCGTGGCGGACGCCCCGCGACTGGCGGCGCTGTCGGACGGCGCCCGACAGGCGGTGCGGGATTGGGTCGCCGCCGGCGGGACGCTGACGGTGATGGACGCAATGACTAATCCCGCCGACCCGCTT
The DNA here is from genome assembly GCF_007743815.1 of Alienimonas californiensis. Lineage (GTDB taxonomy): Bacteria > Planctomycetota > Planctomycetia > Planctomycetales > Planctomycetaceae > Alienimonas > Alienimonas californiensis. The sequence continues at coordinate 4,827,069 of NZ_CP036265.1, read as the reverse complement.
CCGGCGGCGGCGTTAGGGGCGCTGGGGCTGGACGACGACCTGCAAGGCTGGACGGCGACGGCGGCGGACGGCGACGGCACGCGGTCGGAGCCGGAGTTCGACCCCTCGCCGTTTCGCTCCCCGGAGTTTCGGGCGTTTGACGGGGATGTTCGGCCGTTCGACGGGGATGGGCGTCAGTCCCGCCGGCGTTTCGAGCAGGAAGCCGAGGAGAGCGGTCGCGAAGCGTGGAGAAGGCCCGGGCCCCCTGTCGGGCTGGCGCCGCGGCGGTTGAACGTCGCCGGCGGCCGGGTGTACGCCTTCGCGGCGGGCGCGGACGGCGTGAGCGACTGGTACGCCGTCTTTCAAGATCTGGGGCCGGATCGGCTGAACGTGGCGGACCGCTTCGGCGTCGGCGCCCGCGGGCCGAACGCGGAGTTCATCGAGTTTCTGATCCCCGGCGTCCGCGGCGTTCCGGTGGGCACGCTGGTGGCCCTGATCACGCTGTTCGTCGTCGTCATCGGGCCGGTCAACTATCTGGTCCTGCGGCGGCGGCACCAGGTCGGGCGGCTGGCGCTGACGGTGCCCCTGATCGCCGCCGCGACCGCGGGAACCCTGCTGGCCTATTCGACGCTGATGCACGGCTTCGGTGCCAAGGCCCGGCAGTTCGCGGTGACGGTGCATGACGCCGACCAGGACCGGGCGGTGGAGTGGGCCCGCACGGCCGTGTTCGCCTCGCAGTCGCCGGACGGCGGGCTGATCTTCCCCGCCGAAACCGCCGTGCTGCCGCTCGCCCCGCCGGGCCCAAGCGTCGGCGGCGGCCGGGTCGACTGGACCTCGGGACAGGCCTGGTCCGGGGACGCCTTCCGCAGCCGGACCCGCACGCAATTCGTCACCGTCTCCCCCCGTCCGGAACGCGGCCGGCTGACGATCGAGTGGGCGAACGGACGTCCGACGGCGGTGAACGGTTACGAGCGGGACTTCGCCTTGATTGCGCTCTCGGACGAGAAGGGCCGCGTGTACCACGGCGCGGACCTCCCCGCGGGCGGGGCGCTCAGGCTGCGGCCGATCACCGGGGACGACCTGTTCCTCTGGCGGGAAACCCTCGACGAGCGCCTGCCCCAGGCGCCGCCGGGCATGGAGAAGGACCAGGACGATCTGCTGAGCGAATTCCCGATGCTGCACTCCGACCCGGACACGAACGCCAGCTTCAAGGCCTCGTTGGCTTACCGCACCGCGGCCAGCGTTCGCGGTCTGAACGAGCACTCTGAGCCGATCGACGCGTTCGAAGAGGCCCCGCTGGCGCCCGCCGCCCGGGGCACGTTCGTCGCGCTGCTGGCGGAGCCGGCGCTGACGGAGTTCGGCGGCCAGTCGGTCGACGCCCGCGGCGGGACCCACCTGCTGATCGGGCGCCCGGTCTCGGCGGACGGCGAGGCCCCGACGGCGGCTCCCGCGACTGCCGACCGGGCGACCGCCGGCGGGGCGATCGGCGTGCGGCGGCCGGGGGGCGGGCGATGAATACGGCGGTCCTTGGTGCCAATGCGGCCGGCGGTCCCCCGCCCTCGCTGGAGGTGCGTTCGCTGACGCGGCGGTTCGGCAAGCTCAAGGCGGTCGACGAGGTCAGCTTCCTCGCCCGGCCGGGGCAGGTGATCGGCTTCATCGGGCCGAACGGGGCCGGCAAAACGACGACGATGCGGATTCTCGCCACCCTGGACACCCCCACCGAGGGCGACGCCTTCGTCTGCGGGCACAGCGTGATCGACGACGCCGACGCCGTCCGCGACAAGCTCGGCTTCATGCCGGACGGGTTCGGCAAGTACCCGAACATGTCCGTGGTCGAGTACCTCGACTTTTTCGCCCGGGCCTACGGCCTGACCGGCGCCGCCCGGCGGGACGCCGTCGAACGGGTGCTGGTGTTCACGGAACTCCGCCGCATCGCCCACAAGAGCGTGACGGAACTGAGTAAGGGGATGGGCCAGCGACTGGGACTGGGCCGCACGCTGGTGCACGACCCGGAGGTGCTGATTCTCGACGAACCGGCCGCCGGGCTGGACCCGCGGGCGCGGGTCGAACTGCGGGAACTGATCGCCCTGCTGGCCCGCGATCTGAACAAGACGGTGCTGATTTCGTCGCATATCCTCACGGAGTTGGGCGAGATCTGCGACGCGGCGGCGATCATCGAGGCGGGCAAAATCATCGTCTCCGGCACGGTGGACGAGATTCGGGCCGCCCGCCGGACGCGGGCGGCGGAGAAGGCGGCCGGCGGCGTCGGCATGGGGGCGGCGCTGGCCGTGCGGACGCTGGGCGATCCGACGGCGGCGGTGCGGTGGTTGCTCGAACAGCCCGGCGTGACCGACGCCTCGGAGGCCGGCTGGGCCGTCGGCTTCACGTTCGACGGCGAAGACGCCGAACGGGCCGCCCTGCTGCGGAACATGCTCGCCGCGGGCTTCGAGGTGACGGAGTTCGCCGCGGAAACGGAAAGCCTCGAGGACGCTTTCATGGCCCTCACCGAGGGGATCACGCAGTGAGCGCCGCCCCGATTGCCGACTTCGCCGCCCCCACCGCGCACGTCCGCCCCGCGCCCGGCGGGTCCGGGCGGTTGGACGAGGGGCTCGATCGCGGCGGCGATCTACTCAACCCGATCCTCATCAAGGAGGTCCGGCAGAGCTTCAAGTCGAAGCAGTTTCTCGGCTCCTTCTGGGCCCTGCTGGGCATCTGCTGGCTGATCGGCAGTTGCGGGCTGCTGTTCGCCGGCGACGCGGTGGAGTTCGGGGCGGTCGGCGGGGCGTTCTTTACCCTGTTCTACAGCGTGCTGGCCTTCGCGGTGCTGTTGCTGGTGCCCTACGGCGCTTACCGCAGCGTGCTGAACGAACGGCTGGAAAATACCTGGGAGGTGCTCAGCATCACCTCGCTCTCCCCCCGGCAGATCGTGCTGGGCAAAATCGCCTGCGCGGCGATGCAGATGCTCGTCTACTACAGCGCCGTGGCGCCGTTCGTGGCGTTCTGCGCGTTGTTACAGGGGTTCGATCCGAAAACGGCGGCGTTCTTCCTCGCGGCGACGGCCTGGGGGGCGATCGTCGCCAGCAGCTTCGCCGTGATGCTGGCCGCCGTGGTCCGGCAGAAGGTCTGGCAAGGGTTGCTGGCCGGGGCGCTGGGGTCGGCGTTGTTCGGCGGCGTATGGGTCTACGTCGGCAGCGCGTTCAGCGGGGCGCTGGTGCAACCGCTGCCCTTCGGTGAGCCCGCCTTCCAATGGTCGATCGCGGCGCTGCTGGCGGCCAGCGGCAGTTATGTGGTGCTGTTCGTGAACGCCGCGGCGGCGGGGCTGACCTTCGAGGCGGACAATCGCTCCACCGCGGTGCGACTGACTGTGACCGCCCAGTTCTGGCTGCTGATCGCTGCCGCCGCGGGCGTGTACGTCGCCCGGCCGGACCTGCTGCGGGCGCCGGCGCTGTCCGTCATCGCGGGGCTCTCGCTGGCCCACTGGTTGTTCTGGGGGGTGGTGTTCGCGGCGGAGCCGGACGAGTTGAGCCGCCGCGTCCGCCGCGGCATCCCTCGCCCCGCCGTTCTCCGTCTCCTGGCGGCGCCGTGGCTGCCCGGCGGTTCGCGGGGCGTGCTGCTGGTCTGGATTCACCTCGCCGTGCTGACCGGCTTGGCCGCTTGGGTGCGGGTGGCGAAGGCCCCCGTGTTTTCGGGCCGGGTCGGCCGGGCGGGGACGGAGGTGGACGTCTGGTCCGACCTGCCGCGGGCGTTGCTGGCGGGCGATCCGTGGACGCAGATCGTCGCCTGCGGGATCGGCTTCGTGCTGCTGTACGTGGGTTTGTGCGGCGTGGCGATGCGGCTGGGCTCGGCGCTGCTCCGCAACTGCCCGCCGACGGCGGCCCGGCTGGTGGTGGTCATCGTCGGTTCGATGGGCCTCATCCCCCCGACCGCCGCCCGGATGTTCAAGCTCGTCAGTGCGGACGAACCCACAGCCCTGGACGCCCTCACCCCGATGCTGCTGGGGCCGGCGCTGGTGACCCGCGGAGCCACGCCGGGGCATCTGGCGTTGTTGGGCGGGCTCGCGGCGCTGGCGGTCGCGGCCAATCTGCCGTTTGTGGTGGGGCAGCTCCGCGATCTGCTCCGCCCACGGCCGCAGGCGACGGCGGGCGACGCGACGACCCCGCCCGCTGCGCCGCGGGCATGAACCTCAGGACCCCCGACGCGGCGTCGGCCGATGCGGGCCCGACCGACCCGGTGACGACCGATCCCGCCGTGCTCGCGGCGGCCGCCCGGTACACGCTCTCCGGCCGACCGCCGCGGGCCGCGGGGGCGGTCGGCGAACGCGTCGGCCGCACCGCCGGCAGCGGATTGGAGTTCCGCGAGCACCGCCCCTACCTGCCCGGCGACGACGTGCGGCACCTGGACTGGGCCGCCTTCGCCCGCACCGACGTGCCGATCGTGCAGGTGTTCCGCGAGGAGGTCGCCCGGGAAACCGCCGTCTGGCTGGACGGCTCCGCCTCGATGGGCTGCGACGCGGCGAAGAGCCGACTGGCCCGCACCCTCGCCGCGGCCTGCTGGCGGATGGCCGCGAACGACGGCGACCGCCCCACCCTGCACCTGCTCAGCGAGACCGACCGCCCCGACCCCCGCGGCCGGCCGCTGGTCACGCTGGACGGCACACCGTTTAGAGGTCGCACCTCCCTCGCCGAACTCGCGGTTCGAGGCGGCCTGCCGGCGACCGGCCGCGGCGTGCGGGTGGTCCTCAGTGACTTCCTGTTCCCCCACGATCCGGGTCCGCTGGTCCGGCGGCTCTGCCGCGGGTCGGACGCCGCGACGCTGATCCAAATTCTCAGTCCCTTCGAAGCCGACCCCCCGGAGTTGGGCGGGCGGCGGCTGACGGACCCGGAGGCGCACGAAGCCGCGGAGGTGACGCTCGATCGCCCCGCCGTCGCCGCCTACCGGACCCGGCTGCGGGGGCTGATCGACGGCCTGGCGCGCGCCTGCCGATCGCAGGGGGCGACGTTCGTCACGCTGACCGTCGGGCCGTCGCTGGGCGACCTCTGCCGGGCCGTGCTGGCCCCCGCCGGGGCGTTGGGGGGGCGACGGTGATCTCGTTCGCCAACCCCTGGGGACTGCTGGGCCTGCTGGCGGTCCCGGCGGTGCTGTGGCTGCACCTCTACCGGGTGCGGTTCCCCCCGCTGGCCGTGGGCGGGCTGTTCCTGTGGGACGACGCGATCCGGCGCCCCGCCGGCGGCCGCACCCGCGATCGGCTACGGCCGACGGCGAGCCTATGGTTGGAACTGCTCGCCGCGTTGGCCCTCGGCCTGTTGCTGGGCGGGCCGCGGGTGAGTTGGGAGACGACCGCCCCGCATCTCGTGGCCGTGCTCGACGGCTCCGCCTCCATGGCCGCGACGACGGTGCCCGCCGTCGGGGGCCAGCCGGCGCCGACCTTCCGCGACGCCGCCCTCGACCGACTCGCGGGCCGGGCGGGCGACCTCGGCTCCCGCACGCTGCTGACGGTGATCGAAACCGGCGACCGCCCCCGGGTGGTCGGCGGTCCGCGTCGTCCGTGGCGGGACGTGCTGGCGAACCTGCGGGACCGTCCCGCCCCCGCCCGGCCGCGGCACGAGTTCACCCCCGCTCTGGACCTCGCCGCCCGCCTCGCTGCGGACGGAGGGAGCGTGCTGCTGCTCACCGACCGCGACCCGGTGCTGCTGGACCTGCCGGAGGGCGTCGCGGCGGAGGCCGTCGGCGCCCCGCGGGCGAACGCGGCGCTGCTGGCCGTGCATCGACAACCCACCGCCGACGGAGCCGGCGAGGAGTTGTTCCTCCGCACGCGGTCCTACGGTGCGACCGGCCCGCTGACAGTGTCGGTTTTCGACGCGGCGGGGAACGAGCGCGCCGCCCGCCCGCTCGACGCCCCGCCCGGCGGCGGCGTCACCGCGATGCTGCCGCTGCCCGCGGACCTCCGTGGGCAGGCGGTGACCGTTCGACTCAACGCGGAGGAGGACGCCCTCGCCGCCGACTCGCTCGCCACGCTCCTGCCGGAGCCCCGGCGGCCGGTGCGGGTCGCCGTCGCCCTGCCGCCCGGCCCGACGCGCACGGCGGTGGAGCGGGCCGTCGACGCCCTGCCGGATGTGGTGTGGACCGAAGGCGATGCCGCGGACCTGCGGTTCGTTCCGGTCGAAGCGCTGTTCGAGCCGAATGACGACGGACATTGGACCGTCGGCGTCGGGTCGCTGCCCGGCGGGGACGCTGCAGGCGCCGTCGCCGGCCCGTTCCTGATCGATCAGGCGGACCCGCTGGCGGCGGGCGTGTCGCTGGCGGGAACCGTATGGGGCGGCGCCGGCGGGGGCACGTCCGTGACAGGACCGGACGGTGCCGCCTCCCCCCTCTCGCCGGTGATCTCGGCGGGCGATCGGGTGTTGCTGGGGCGGGTGGTGAGGCGGGACGGGGGGCAGGACAGGTCGTTCCTGCTGAACGTCGATCCGGCACGGGGCACGCTGGCCCGCACCCCGGACTGGCCGATCCTCATTTCGAATCTCGTCGAGGCTCGCCGGGCCGCCCTGCCGGGGCCGGACCGGGCGAACCTGCGGATCGGCGAACCGGCCCGGCTGACGCTGACCGCCACCCAGCGGGCGGCGACGGGACCGTTGGTTCTTCAATCGCTGGAAGATGACGAACGGATCGACCTGCCCCGCGAGGCGACGGTGACGGTCGCCCCGCCGGCGATCGGTCTGTGGGCGGTGCAGGACGGTGCGGACGGGCCGGAACTGGGGCGATTCTCCGTCTGGCTGGCGGACGCCCGGGAGGCGGACCTGACCGGGCTGGGCGCCGGGACGGTCGAACCCGAGGGCGACGCGGCGGGGACGACCGTCGACGACCCGGCCCCCTGGCCGATTGCCCTGCTGGCACTCGCGGCACTGGGGGCGGTCGTCGGCGACTGGTGGGTGACCCGGCCGGTCTGACCCTGAACCGCGGGGCCCCAGGCCCGACGATCCGGGCGGCGGCCGCTACCCTTGCGGCGTGCTCCCCTTCGTCCGCCCCGCCCTGTTGCTGTTGGCCCTGCCGGTCGGGTGGGCGTGGCAACGGTTCGGCCGCACCGGCGACTGGCGGACGGACGGCCTGCGGGGGGCGTTGGCGGCACTGCTGATCGCTGCGGCGGCCGGGCCGGTGGCGGATCTGTCCGGCGAGGGGACGGACGTGGTGCTCCTGCTGGACCGCAGCCGGTCGATGCCCGCCGACGACGCCGCGCTGGCCGAACTGGTGCGAAACGTGGACGCTGCCCGCGGCCCCGGCGATCGACTGGGGGTGGTGACGTTCGGCGGCCGGCCGGCGGCGGAGCGGCCGCTGTCCGCGGCGGCCGCGACGGGGGAGTTCCTGTACCCGATCGACGCCGACGGCACGGACCTCAACGCCGCCCTGCACCTCGCCCTCGATCTGACCGACCCCCGCCGGCCGGCCCGGTTGCTGACGCTGTCAGACGGCGAGGCGAACGGCCCGGATCCCCGCGATGCGGCCCGCCGGGCTCGGGCCGCGGGCACGCCGATCGACGTGCGGCCGTTCCCCGCGGTCCGCTCCGGCGACGCGGCGATCACCGCCCTCACCCTGCCCGCCTCCGCCGCCCCGGGAGAGCCGATCGCGGTGGGAGTGGAGTTCGTCAGCCTCGTCGCCGCCCGCGGCCGAGTGTCGCTCGCCCGGCGGGAACCGGGGGGGCCGGCGACCGCGCTCGCCTCCCGGGAGGTGGACCTCCCCGCGGGCCGGGGGCGGGTGCGGTTCCGCGATCTGGCGCCCGCCGACGGCTTCCACCTGTACACGGCGACGCTGGAGGTCCCGGGCGACCCCCGCTCGGAGAACGACCGGGGCGAAGCCGGCCTGCGGATCGACGCCCCCCGCCGAGTCCTGCTGCTCCGCGAACCGGCCGCGGGCGGCGGGGCGGACGGCGCGACGGGCGGCGGACGGATTGGCCGGGCACTCGCCGCGGCGGGGATCGAGGTCGACGTGGCGGCGCCGGGGGAGCGGCCGCTCACGCAGGATTCGCTGGACCCGTACGGGGCGGTGATCCTCGACGACGTGCCGGCCTCCTCGCTGGGCCGGCGGAAGATGACGGCGCTGGTGCGGTTCGTCGAAGATCTCGGCGGCGGGCTGCTGACGACCGGCGGCCGGAACGGCTACGCGCTCGGCGGGTACTTTGAGAGCCCGCTCGACCCGGCGTTGCCCGTCTCCATGGACCTGCGGGAGGACGCCCAGAAGGAGCGGTCGGCGATCGTGGTCGCCCTTGACCGCAGCGGCAGCATGGCCGTTCCCGTCGGCGACGCCGGCGGCGGCGGGCGGACGAAGATGGACCTGGCGAACGAAGGCGCCGCAGCAGCGGTCGCGGTGCTGTCCCGCGGCGACCGGGCCGCGGTGCTGGCCGTGGACACCGCCGCCGAGGCAATCGTGCCGCTGACGGAGATCGACGCCGGCGCCGGCCGGGTCGCGGCGGCGGCCCGGGGGATCGTCTCCTCCGGCGGGGGGATCTACGTGGACGCCGCCCTCGACGCCGCGGCGGATCAACTGGATCAGGCCCCCGACGCGGCAACCAAGCACGTCATCGTCTTCGCCGACGCCGCGGATGCAGAGAGCCCTACGAACTACGTTCGCCCGCTTGAACGGCTGCGGCAGATGGGGGCGACCGTCAGCGTGATCGGCCTCGGCTCTCGGCTGGATTCGGACGCCCCGCTGTTGGAGGCGGTCGCCGCGGCCGGCGGGGGGAACGTGCTGTTCACGGACGACCCCCGCGAACTCCCCCGGCTGTTCGCCCAAGACGCACTGGCGGTCGTCACGGACACCTTCGTCACCGCGGAGACGCCCGCCGGCATCCCGGGCGAGTTCGCCCCCGGCGTCGCCCTGGTGGGGGAACTGGGCGCCGGGGCATTCCCCGGCGTGGGCGGCTACAACCTCACCGAACTGCGGGACGACGCCTCGCTGACCGTCCGCACCCGCGACCAGTACGCGGCACCGCTCGCCGCGGCGTGGTATCGCGGGCTGGGACGAGTCGCGTCGCTGACGTTTCCCCTTCATGCCGCGGACGACGGCGGGGCGCCGGGGCCGGTCGGCGACTGGGTCGGGCTGAACGACTTTCTCCTCACGCACGTTCGCTGGCTTATGTCCGGCGGGGACGGCGGGGGGGCGTATCTGACGGCGGAGCGAGAGGGGCGGACCGCCGCCGTCACGGTGGAACTCGATCCTGAGCGTGCCGATGACGACGCCGGCGACGAACTGGAGCTGCTGGTCGTCCCCCCCGCGGACGACCCCGACGCCGGTCCCCCCGCGACGCCGTTCCCCGTCGACCTACGCTGGGACGGCCCGGCGACGCTGAGCGGCCGGTTCGAACTGGAACTCGTCGGCACCTACCGGACGCTGCTGCGTCGCCCGGGCGGCTTGGTCACGCGGGGGCCGCCGGTCAGTTTGCCCTATTCGCCGGAGTTCCTGCCGCGGGACGACCGGCCGCCGGGCGCCGCGACGCTGGAAGAGATCGCCGCCCTCTCCGGCGGCGTGCGACGGGCCGACGTGGCGACCGTATTCAACGATCCTCCGCCCCGCCCGGCGCCCACGGCCCTATGGCCATGGTTCGCGGCGGCGGGCGTCGGCCTGCTGCTCTGGGAGATCGCCGGCCGCCGCTGGCAGTGGGCACTCCCGTGGAAAGCGGCAAACGAAGTGGTTGCGACCCCGCGAACGCGGGAGCGTCGGGCGGTTGCAGCCCCGGTTCGGCCGGAGGGCTCAACCGGGCCGCCCGCTCCCGCCGTTCGGCAGGGGCCGAAGGCGAACGCGGACGACGTGTTCGGGGCGGCGAAAGCGAACGCGGGGCGCCGGCTGTAAACCGACGCCCCGCGGGCGGTTATTCTCGGTCGACGTCCACGTCGACCGAGACCTTATCCGCTTCTTCCTTCACGTTGGCGGCGCCGGCCTCCACGGCGTCCGCCGCTTTGTCGACGTCCTCGGAAATCCGGCCCTGATCCACGTCCACCCCGAAGCGACCCCCGTCTGAATAGAGGGTAAACCAGCCGAGCAGGCCGAGGATCAGGAGAACCACGGCCGCGGCGGCAAGGGCTCTCATCGTGCGTATCCAGTCGCGAGAAAATGGGGACGTCCGTGACGCGGGAGGCCCGCTGCGGGAACGTGAGACCGTGTTAGACCGTGGGGGTGCGGCCGGTCAGGGCGTGGATGATCAGCAGCACCACGGCGACGACCGCGATGACTCCCGCGACCCAGAGGGCGAAGTCGGCGATCCCTCCGAGGCCGAGCAGGGCGGCGACGATGGCCACGACGAACAGGATGAGGGCGATCTTGAGCATAGCTGGAGAGTGCGTTTGGGCTGTGGAACGTGGCCGGCCGAGCGTTGTCAGTCGACTCCAGCCACTGCCAAGCAAAGGCGGTGCCAGCCGGAGCCTGATTGCTCCCGTGGTCGCATCGCGAGCAGCGTGACCTGCTCGATCCTCTCCACCGCTCCGGCGTCGGACGGGTCTGGTCGTTGGGCGATCAGGTTGCAAGTCCAACGAGATGCCGGCGGAGCAGGTCGAGCGCGGCCTTCCCCAGCCGACTGCGGGCGATCGTGGAGTCGCCGACGCGGCGATACGGCTCCCGCACCGGGCCGTCTGGCGTGGCCAGCGTCAGGCCAGGGCCGTCGCCCTCAGCCGAGAGGGTGGGCGTGAACAGGGCGTAGGTTGCCCCCCACTGCCGCCGCACCCGCTCTGCGGCGTCGCCGGGGGCGACGGGTTCGCCCAGGCAGTAGTCGTCGCGGTTCTCCGTGACGCCTCCGAGGAACGCGGGCGCGGCGGGGTCGTCCTCCTCGGAGAGCCAGTCCGCTAACCGCCCGCCGGTGCCGACCTCGGCGACGGCCAGCGTTTCGCCGCGGGCCCGCAAGGTCGCCAGCAGGCGGCCGGCGAGGGTGTCGTCCTCCTCGCCGAAGATCAGATCGCCGACCCGCTCCGCGGCGAGGCGGCGCACCTCGGCGAATTGGCGTTCGATCTCCGTCTCGTCCGTCCCCCGAGCAACGATGCGGAGGGTGATCGTCGCCTCGTGGGCGGTGATGCCGACCTCCGGCACGCGCCCGCGGGCGGTGAGGTCGCCCAGCCGCTCCTCCACGGAGCTCTCCCCCGCCCCGAACAGGTTCACCCGGGCGACGCGGATCAGATTCGTCCCCCGCGGCAGCCGTGGGGCGACGGATTCGCGGAACATCGGCTTCATCTCCGCCGGCACCCCGGGCAGGGCGACCAGCGTGCAGCCGCCCGGTCCGCCGGGGGCGTCCGGGCCGGCGCCGGGCGGCAGCGTCATCCACAGGCCGGGCGCGGTGCCGCGGGGATTGGGCACGACCTCGGCCCCGGCGGGGACGAGCGCCTGCACGCGGTTCTTCGGGGGCATCGGCCGTCCGAATCGGCGGTAGCAGGCCAGCACGTGGGCGAGGCTGGCGGCGTCCTCCTCCAGCGGCACGCCGGCCAGTTGGGCGAGAGCGTCGCGGGTGAGGTCGTCCGCGGTCGGGCCGAGCCCGCCGGTGAGGATCGCCAGTTCGCTGCGAAAGGCGGCGGCCCGCAGCTCGTCCAACATCGCCGGCAGGTCGTCGGCGACGGTGTGGTGGAAGCGGGTCTCGATCCCCAGCGCCGCCAGCTCCACGCTCAGCCATTGGCTGTTCGTGTCCAGCTTGGCGCCGGTCGTCAGTTCCGAACCGAGGGCGAAGATCTCCGCGTGCATGAGGACGGGCGGGGGCGAACCGACGAGCGGACCAGGGGACGGGAAAGCGGGAAGGCGAAGGCGAAGGCGGGGGCGGGCGCCGCGGGACCGCAGCGGCGGCGGATCAGGCGGCGGGGACGGCTTTGCCGGCGAGGTCGCTCCACTCCGCGAGGGCCTCGCCGTAGAGGGCGGCCGTTTCGGCGACCATCTGGGCGACGCCGAAGCGTTCGAGCACCACCTCCCGGCCCGCGGCGCCGATGCGGCGGGCAAGTTCCGGGTCGGCCAGCAGTTCGCAGATCCTCTCGGCCATCGCCGCCCCCCGGGCCGGCGGGACGATCAGGCCGGTCACGCCGTCCTCGATCACGCTGTCGACCCCGCCGACGCCGCTGGCCACCACCGGCCGGCCGCGGGCCATCGCCTCCAGCATCGTGGCCCCCAATCCCTGCGACAGGCTGGGCAGACAGAAGATGTCCGTCGCCGCCAAGCCCGCGGAGAAATCGAGCAGGTTCGGGGCGAAGGTGACCGCGTTCTCCAAGCCCAGTTCCCGGGCGACGCGGCGAAGATTCTCCTCCTCCGGGCCGGCGCCGGAGAGGAGGAACCGGCACTCCGGGAACCGCCGTTTCACCCGGGCCGCCGCCCCGAGGAAGTAGGGCAGCCCCTTCGGCGCCTCCAGCGGACCCGCCGAGCCGACGACCGGCACCCGGCCGGGCGGCAGCACGTGGGTGGGCTGCTCGTCAACGTCCACGCCGCTGTGGATGATCCGCAGGCGGTCCGCCGGGAAGCGGCTCACGCCGAGCAGGTCCGCGGCGACGCTCTTGGAGATCGCGATCGCCCGCCGCACGATCGGGTCCGTGCGGGTGAATCGGTCGATGCCGTACGGCGCCGCGGGGAACGTGACGACCACCGGCACGCCCAGCCGCTTGGCGAGGTAGGTCCCACAGCCGAGCATCTCCGGGCTTTGGACGTGCACCACGTCCGGCGGCTCCTCCCGCAGGTCGCGGAGCAACCCGGCCCGCACGACCAGTCCCCAGGCCGGGCGGTCCAGTTCCTTATAGACCCGCACGTCCATGGCGTCCCGCACCGACGAAGACAGGCGGGAGGCGTCGGCGCAAACGATCAGCGGCTCGTAGCCCTCCCCCGGCAGGCCGCGGGCCAGTCGGAGGGTGTAGGCGCTGCGCGCCCGGACTTCCAAGCGGCCGGCCAGCAGCAGCACGCGCGGCAGGGGGGCGTCGGGCACCGCTCAGGCGGCGTCCGAGGCGCCGCCGACCAACGCCGGATCGACGCGGCCCGGATCGGCCGGCCGAATGCCCGCGGCGGTTCGGGGGCGCAGGGACAGCGGCTTGGCGAGCAACTCGTTGACGACGATCGCCTCCCGCACGCCGCCGGGGTCGGACAGCAGCGCCAGCAACCGGGCGGGACCGAGCGAGCCGTCGTCCGCTGACGCGGGACCGGCGAGGCGCGTCGGGTCGTTGGGGTCGGCGAGGCGCCGCTTCAGATCGGACAGTTCCCGCTCCGTCGCCGAGAGCCGATCCTTAACCTGCACGTGTTGGCGGGCGAGATCGCCCTGGTCGACGGCCATGTACCGTTCGACGTGCTCCCGCAGTTCGCCGCCGAGATTCTTCCCCAGCCGCTTCAGTTTGCGATCGCGGAGGCTCTGACGTTTGGCCGGGGGAGTCGCCTGCGGCGGGGGCGTCGGCTGCGGCTGCGGGGGGGCGAGCGGACGGCGGGCGGGTTCTTCGGTGCGGCGGGCCGCAGGGCGGAGGAAGTCCGGCACCTCGCCGCGGCCGGGGCGGGCGTCGCCGTCGGACTCCCGTTCGTCCCGCGGTCGGTTCGCAACGGTACGGCGCGGGGGCTCCTCGAACGGATCGACGGGGCCGCGGCGCTTCGGAGGTTGCTGGGGTTGTTGCGGGCGATTGGCCTCGCGGTTCTGTCCGCGGCGGCCGGCGACCTCCTGCAAGAAGGAATCGATCTCGTCACGCAGCTTTTCGTCGGCCCCGCCGGCGGGGCGGTTGGCCGGGGCGTTCGGATTCGGCCGGCGGGCCGCCTGGGCGGCCTTTCCCTGCTGGGCCATCTGGACAATCCAGCCGACCACGCCCATCAGCAGCACGGCGATGGAGATCAGCGTCTCCACGCCGACCGCCCCCAGCGGCGGCAGAGCGTCCGCGGCGGGAAGGACGGCGGCGGCGGGCGGGACGATCATCGGGCGGAGCCGGCGGGGACGGGAGGCCGGAAACGGGGGGACGGGCGGCGGTTATGGCTGCATGATGGCGTTGGGCTTGGCGCCCTCGCCGGCGATCGCGGACCGCATCTTGGTGTCCGCCTGGACGTTTTTCAGTTCGTAATAGTCCATCAGCCCGAGCCGGCCGGCGCGGAACGCCTCGCTGATCGCCTTGGGCACCTCGGCCTCGGCCAGCACGACCTTGGCCCGGTTCTCCTGCACGCTGGCGACGTGTTCCTGCTCGACGGCGCTGGCCTCGGCCCGGCGTTCCTCGGCCTTGGCCTGGGCGACCCGCATATCCGCCTCCGCCTGGTCGGCGGCGAGGCGGGCGCCGATGTTCTCGCCGACGTCGATGTCGGCGATGTCGATCGAGACGATCTCGTAGGCCGTGTTCGCTTCGAGCCCCTGGTTCAGCACGATCCGGCTGATGCCGTCCGGGTTCTCCAGCACGTTTTCGTAGGAGGCGCTGGAGCCGATCGCCTGCACGATGCCCTGCCCCACGCGGGCGATGATCGTCTCCTCCGTCGCCCCGCCGATGAGCTGGGCGATGTTCGTCCGGACCGTCACCCGGGCCCGGGCCTTGAGCTGAATGCCGTCCGCGGCGACGGCGTCGAGGGTACCGGCCTTCTTTTTGGGGTCCGGGCAGTCGATGACCTTGGGGTAAACGCTGGTCCGCACGGCGTCCAGCACGTCGCGGCCGGCGAGGTCGATCGCGGCGGCGATGTTCCAGTCCATCGACAGGTTCGCCCGCTGGGCGGCGATCAGGCTCTTAATGACGTTCGGCACGTTGCCGTTCGCCAGGTAGTGGGCCTCCAGTTGCTTGCGGGTCAGGCTGTAGTCCCGTAGCAGCCCGGCCTGGGTGGCCATGATCAGGGAGCGGGTGATGACCGTGGGGTTCACCTTCCGCACGCTCATCATTACCAGATCCCACAGGCCGATGCGGGTGCCGGTCAGCTTGCACTGCACCCACAGGCCGAGGTAGCGGGCCAGCACGGCGAAGGCGACGAGCCCCACCAGCAGCAGTACGAGCAACCCCCCGATGACGAGGAGCTGCCAACCGTCCCCGTCCTGCGCCAGCGGCGGTAGGAGACCCGGGGCGGGGACGGCTGCGCTGGGAACGACCGCGACGGAGACGGCGGGGAACGCGGATGCGGTCATCGGGGGCGGCGGGGAGTAGCGGGCGGCGCGGGCCGGGATGCGGCGGCGCTCTCAGTCTGGGAGCAGCGTAGTCGCGGCGGAGAACCGGCGACAACGCACCGGCCCCGCCGCGTCAACGTCGCGAGCGGGAGAACGGTTCATCTCGAACCCCTTCACTTGATCCCTTCCCGCTCCGCGTCGGCGGCGAACGGGTCGGCGACCTCGTCGTTGCGGTTGCTGACCGCCTGATCTTTCGTCGCCGCGGTCCCCGGCCGCTTCGCGTCTCCGGAGGTCATGTCGTCCGGGGAGGAGACCTCCTCCAGATCGGTCGGCGGCGACTTCTCCGGGGGCGATTCGTGGGCGTAGCCGACCGGGGCGTGGGCGTCGATATGCCCGCCGGGTCGGTCCGGGTCCGGGTCGATCACCGGGGGGACGGGGTTCTCCGCCCGCCGCGGTTCGCCCGGCGGCGTGCCCGCGGGGGGGGCGTCGTCGATCTCTTGCAGGATCGGCGGGACGTCGTCCTTTGCGTACCGGACCAGCAGGCGGTTGCCGCGGGTCCCGACGACCTCGATCGGCTCGCCGGCGTCGAGCATCGGGCCGCGGGCCTCCGCGTGGAAGCGGGCACCGTCGACCTCCACCAGCCCCCCGGGGTTGTGCAGGGTGAGCGTCTTGCCGCGGCGGCCGACCGCCGCGGCGAGGGCCGCCCGTTCCTCGGTGAAGGAGGCGGTTTCCTCCGGCGTCGGCGCTTCCTGCAGCAGGCGGCGGCCGAACTCCGTCCTCGGCAGCATGTAGAATGAGCCCCCCAGCGTCGCGGGGATCAGCACCGCGGTGCAGCCGATGTAGGCCCAGAAGGCGAGCATGTTTTCGCCCCACCACTCCCAGACCGCACAGAACAGGCTGCCCGCCAGGCAGCACATCGACAGCGCCGCCAGCAGGCCGCCGCTCGGGACGAACACCTCGACGACCAGCACGGCCAGCCCCACCGCCAACAGCAGGAGGGCATAGTGGCCGGGGTCCATCAGGGCGAATCCGCGAAGTAGGGAACGCCGGTATGGTAAGCCGTGCGGCGCTTCCGACAACGCTTCGCCGATCGACGCGCCTGCGGCCCGGAGGGATTGCCGCCGCTCGAGTCAGTCGTTGCGACCGGCGAGGCGTTCGTAAGGAACGAAGGAGTTCAACGGTGCCGGACGGGCCGCGGGGCCGGCGTCGGGGCGGGAGTCGGCGAAGGAACCGCCGGAGGACGCGGAGCGGGCGGTCGAGGCGGCGGACGTCTCGGCGGCGGCGATCCGCCGGTCGTCGGCGGCCCGGGCGTCCGGGCTCTGGGCGCGGACGGCGGGGTCGTCCCCGGCCGGGCGGGAGGCGGCCGCGGTCCGCACCGGGGCGTCCCCGTCCCGGCGGTTCTCCGCAAGCTGTACGCCGTCCGGCAGGTTCAGCGGCTGGCAGCCGGCCATCACCCAGCCGTGCCACTCCTGTTCCAGGTCCTGCACGGTCAGGTCGAAGTGCTTTTCCAGGGCCGCGTTCCAGCGGTCCAGCGGGTATTCCCAGTCGATCCCCCCGCGACCGCCGCCGGGGATGCGGCGGGAGGCGTCCTCCAGGGCCCGCAGGAACGCCGCTTTGCCGCCGCGTTGCACGAGGAAGTCGGCAAGGGAGTAGCCCTGGGCGTAAACCTGCATCACCTTGTCGGCGTCGCCGGGCGAGGGGTTGCGGGGGTCGCCGGGGTATTCGGTCTGGGTGATGAGGTGGGAGACGCGGTAGCGGTGGGTCTTCCACTGGCGGACCAGCGTGTGCCGCTGCCGCATGCGTTCGCTTTTGAACTCCGTCAGCGTGGCGGCGCCCTCGTCGGCCCAGCGGGGCAGCGGCTTGCGGAAGTGCGAGGCGAAGATCGTGTGGTTCACCTCGTGGGGGATGACGGAGTCGAGCAGGCGTTCGCGGCTGCCCTCCACCTGCATGCGGAACCCGCCGACGGCCGGTTCCTCGCGGCCGTTCCGGTTCACGGTGTGAAAGCCGAAGGTTGTCGCCCCGCCGGCGCCTTTGCCGGGCCAGCAGGCGGTCACGGTGATGGGACAGGGCTCCGGCCAGTCCGGGATCGTCGCGCCGAGCCACTTCATCGCCAGCACTTCCCGCTGCCGTTCGGCCTCCATGCAGACCTCCCGGGCGAGGCGGGAGTCCTTGGCGTAGCAGATAAAGTTCTTCGTGCGGTGCCGGGCCTGTCCGTTGCGGGCGGCGGTCCGCTCGGCCGCGGTCTCGGTTTCCGCCGGGTCGGAGACGCGGAAGGCGCCGTCGAAACCGGCGGTGCGGGCGTCGGAGAGTCCCGGCTCGGCCGCCACGGGGGCTTCGCTCGGGGGAACGGCGGCCGCCGCCTTGGCGTCCGGGGCCGGGTCCGGCGAGGCGGAGACCGACAGCAACGTCGCGCACAGCAGCGCGGGGCGGATCCAGGCATCCATGCCGGGGTTCTCGATCGGGCGGTCGGGAGTCGTGCGGGCCGCTTCCTGCGGCCGATCCGACGACCACGCGATTCCCGTGCCGCGGCCTCGGGATTCCCTCGGGGAATCCCGTAAGTGACGCTGGAGAAACGACTTTCATCCTCAAGTCCGCCTCGGCGGCGCTTCCGTCGAACGGGCGCCGGGGGGCTCGTGGAACATCTTGCAGGCGCATCCGACAATTCCCGATGCGGCCCTCCGGCAAACCCAGCCGCCGCGAACCGGGAGCGAAGGGGGCGGGTCCGGAGGACGCACCGGCGGTTCCCGTGCCGGCCGCCTTGCGGACGGTTAGAGTGCGACTCTCAGCGCCCGTAGCTCAGTTGGATAGAGCATCGGACTTCTAATCCGGCGGTCGGAGGTTCGAATCCTCCCGGGCGCGCTGCTTCCACGGTCCCCTGCCCTCACGCGCCGGCGGCTGCGGGGGCGGGGGCCGCGACGTGCGGGGCGGAGATTTGGAGGGCGGCGGACAGGTCGTTCAGGTCCGCGACGAGCCGCAGCAACTCCGCTTCGTCCCGACGGGCCTCCGCGGCGGCCTCCAGCGCGGCGGCGGGGGCGGTGAACCGCGGGTAGCCGAGCGTGCCCGCGGTGCCGGCCAGCTTGTGGGCGGCGTCACACAGCCCCGCGGCGTCGCCGGCGTCGAGCAGCGAGCGGCACTCCTGCAATCGGTGCGGCAGGGAGGCGAGGAACTCCGCGGCGATCGGCCACAAATCGCTGTCATCCTCGTCCAACTCGCAGCCGGGCGGACGCACCTCGTCCGCGGCGTCCTCGTCCTCATGGATTGGACCAAGAACCGGGGCGGTCGGCGCCGGGGCGACGGGCGACAGAGCGACCGACGATTCGGCGGCGACCGGCGCGGCCAGCGTTGCGACGGGCGCCTGGAGAGTCGGGGGGGCGGCGTCGGCGGGCGTGGCTGCCGGGATCAACTCGCCGAGCAGCACCAGCAGATCCGTGGGGCGGACCGGCTTGGATAGATATTCCGTGCACCCGGCGGCGACGCATTTCGCCCGGTCGCCGGACATCGCGTGGGCGGTGAGGGCGACGATCGGCGCCGTCAGACCTTCCTCACGCATGCGGGTGGCGGCCGCGTAGCCGTCCATCACGGGCATCTGCATGTCCATGAGGATCAGGTCGTAACCACGGCCGGCGCGACGGGCGGCGAGGGCCCGGTCCAGCGCGGCCCGTCCGTTCGTCGCCTCGTCCGGCACGAGGCCGGCGCGGCCGAGCACCACTCGGATCAGGCGGCGGTTCACGTCGCCGTCGTCCACCAGCAGGATGCGGGCGTCCGGCTGGATCGGTTGCGGCAGCGGACAGGAGGGTCCCGCATCGCTGCCGACGGCTTCGGCGGGGGTGCCGCTTTGGGCGCAGTCGATCCACTCGACCCCCTCCAGGTCGCCGGCGGCGACGGTCACCCGGAACAGGCTGCCCGCGCCGCAACGGCTGGCCGCGACGATGCCGCCGCCCAGGTGCTCGGCGATCTGTCGGCTGATCGACAGCCCCAGTCCGGTGCCGCCGTGTCGGCGGGTCACGCTGACGTCGGCCTGCGTGAACGGGTCGAAGATGCAGTCGAGCTTCTCCGGGGCGATGCCCTCACCGGTGTCGAAGACGTCGACCCCCAGCAGGTAGCCGCGGCCGTCGCGGGCCGGCACGACCTCCGCCGCCAGCCGCACGCCGCCCTCCGACGTGAACTTGACCGCGTTCCCCACCAGATTCAGCAGAACCTGACGCAGGCGGGCCGGATCGGAGACGATTGTCCGCGGAACCGGCCCCCGCCAGCGGGATTCCAGCGACAGCCCCTTCTCCGCCGCCACGACCCGCATCCCGCTGAGCACCCCGGCGAGGATCGCGTTCGGATCGCACTCGACGTGCTCGAACGTCATCCGACCGCTCTCCACCTTGGACAGGTCGAGAATATCGTTGATGAGCGACAGCAGGTGGTCGCCGCTGCCGCGAATCGTGTCGAGGTGCTCGTCGCGCTCCGCGGGGGGGCATTCGCCGGCGCGGAGGATGTCGGTGAAGCCGAGGATCGCGTTCAGCGGCGTGCGAATCTCGTGGCTCATATTGGCCAGAAAGGCGCTTTTCGCCTGGTCCGCGGCGGTGGCGGCGTCGCGCTCGGCGGCGGCCACCCGCAGGGCGGCCTTCTCCCGGGCGACGGCGGCGGCGATCCGGCGGGTTTCCGCGGTGCCACGCAGGCAGCCGATCACCAGCACCGCGTCCGTGAACAGCAGCCAGAAGGCGTGTTCGGCCCAGGTCCAGGGGCTGGGGTTCGGGGTGCCGTAGAGCACTTCCGGCCACAGCCGCCCGGCGACGTAGTGATTGGCCAGCACTAGGGCGGTCGGCAGGGCCAGCGCCCGCCAGTCGCGGTACGCGGCGAGGAACGCCAGCGAGAGGTAGATGTGGAAATGCGTCTCGATCCGACCGCCGGTCTCGTAGATCAGCAGGGCGCTGAAGCACACCTGAGCCACGCCGATGACGTGGCGGGTGATCGGTTTCCCCGGCCGCGTGGCGATCAGCACCATCGGGATCAGGGCGATCAACCCACCGCCGAGGGCCGCGGCGAACAACTGCGGGTTCGGCCCCGCCGCTGCGATCTCCGCCGGCGTGTCCTGGTAGGGGTGCGGGCAGATCCAGACCGCGATGACCACGCAGGCGAGCCACTGGAGCGGCATCAGCGTGGCGAAGGGCCGGTCGATCCGCCGGGCCAGCCGGGCCGTCATCAGCTCGACCCGACGGTCGATGCGCCGGCGCAAGCGTTTCCGCTCGATCTGCCGGGAGGCGCCTGCGGTGCGGGACGGGCGGAGCATCGGGTCGATTCGGAGTCGCCGTCCGAGAGCGGGCGGCTCCGAACCCTACGTCACGCCGTCGGCCCTCGCGGCGGAGGCGCCGCCAGCCCGCGAAATCCCCGGCCGGTGGCGCCGGATGCGCAGGGCGTGATGCAGTCCCCCCCTTCGGGTGCGATCCTCCGCAAAGCTCAACCCACCCGGTATTTCGCCAACCAGTAGGCCTTCACCGCCCGCCGTTTGACGGTGCTCATGCCCAAACCGATCAGCTTGAGCATCCAGGGCATCCGGGCGACGTTCCGCACGGCGATCTCCTTCAGCGTGACCGCGTCTTCGCAGGTCAGGTCGCTCCGCCAACTCTCCAGCGAGCGTACGTCTTCCACGCCCCAGTCGAAGCGGGCCTCGAAGTGCTTCAGCGTGTCGTGTTGGGACTGGGTGGCGACGCCGTCGGGCGTGAGGGCGTCGAAGGTCAGCGTCGCGCCCGGCAGGCGTTCGCCCAGCATGTCGATCAGGCGGCGGACCCCCGCTTCCGGCAGGTACATCAGCACCCCCTCGATGCAGACGAAGTACGGCGGCGGCAACTCCAGCAGCCGATCGATCCAGTCCGGTTCCAGCACGGAGCCGGCCAGCATCGTCCGCCGGTCCGTCTCCGCGAAGTACCGGCGGCGGACGGCCATGCTGTCCGGCAGGTCGACCTCCAGCCAGTGCGAGACGCCGTCGTCGCAGCGCTCGAACCGGGTGTTCAGCCCCACGCCGACGTCCGCCACCGTGCCGCCGGGATGAGCGACGAGGAACGCCCGCAGCCAGTCGTCGAACTGCAACGTCCGCAGGGCGATGCCGATGCGACTGCGGAGTGCGAAGCGATTGAAATGCCCGAATCGATCGCCGAGGGCGTCGACGATCTCGACCGCCCGCGGGTCCGACAGGATCGACAACCGGCTGCGGGTCTCCGCGGCCCGGGCCCACAGCGGAACCAGCAGGGTTTGCTGGACCGGCCCCAGGTCGAGCTTCCCCCCGTCAGCGCGACCCTCTGCGGGATCCGCGACCCCGACGGGCGAATTCGCGGCGGCTGCGGCGGATTCCCCGGGTTCCTCGGCGTCGGTCGTCATGGCGACCAGCGTAGCCGGAGTCGCCCGAGGCGCACCGGGCGGAATCCCTAGTCGATTAGTGGTCGGCGTTGAGCGGTCGGCGGCCGCGGGGCGACGCGGTCCGCCGGCGGAGCAGCCAGCCCCCCGCCCCAGCGAGGCCCAGCAGGAGCGCCGCGCCCGGCTCCGGCACCGCCGCCGGCCCGGCGACGTCGCCGTTCACCACGATCCCATAACTCGCTCCGCCGATCGTGAAGTCGTTTTCAATCTCGAACAGACCGGTCGACAGCAGCGCGTCCCATCCCGCGAGGCGAAACGTGGCGGAGGTGACGCCCGAGAACCGGGACAGATCGATACCGGACAGCGTTTCGCCCGTCGCGTCGACGTCGTCGTCCGAGAACACGCGTTCGAAGTTGCCGCCGTTCACGGAGAGGTCGATCGCGAGCGATCCCGGCCCCGAGAAGGTGCGATCATATCGGATTCCCAGGTCCGTCAGATCGTAGGCGGCGTCTGACGTGAACCCCCACGTCAGAAAATCGCCCGCGGCGATCGCGGTCGCCACGTCGCCTTCGACCGTCCAGCCGGTGGAGCTGAACGTCCCGCCGGAGTCCGCCTTCAGGCCGCCGCCGCGTTCCAGCGGGGTATCGATGACGCCGGCGCCCGTCAGCCCCGCCGGGACTGTGCCCGAGGAAGTTTTAGACTGGAAGGCGACGATGAGGTCCCCGGAGGCGACGCTGGCTCCGAACCAGGCGACGGCGACCGAGAGGAGAGTGCGCGACATGGGCAGGCGACGACGCGGGGCAAGGTCGCCGCAGCATCCAAAAAACCCAGTCCGCCAGCAAACTTGCCCCAGCCGTTCGACTCGGAATTTTCGCCTCCGGGCGACCGTCGCTCTCGCAGACTCGTCCCAGCGACTGCGGCGTACGACGCTGCCGCGAGCACGCCGCGGCGTGATCGCGGCTGATTGGCGTTACGCCAGCGCCAGTTCCGGCTCGCGGGCTCGCTCGGGCTCGGCGGCGGATTCAGCCTTCGGCTCGGCGGCCGCCCGCGGCAGGAACGCCGCCGGCGTGGGGCCGCCGTTCAGTTCGACCGTGGCGTGCGGGGCCTTCGGGTCGACGCGGAACGTCTTCGGGTAGTGGTACAGACCGCGCTTCTTCGTCACGTACTCCTGCACCGCCCGACCCGCGAGGTACGCGGCGGCCTTGGCCTGATAGCCCAGGCCGGAGGTCTTCGTGCTCGACAGCGACAGGCCGAACCGGTCCCGCAGCATGCGGTTCGCCCGGTGGGCCCGGACGTAGCGGAACGCCCGCGGGCTGTAGTGCTCCGTGCTGACGGAGATGTTCAGACCGACGGTGTTCTGCACGCGGTGCGGGGTGTGCTGCGGCCAGGTGATCCACTCGCCCGGCTTCAGATCGACGGCGAAGGCCGCGTCGTCCCACTCCGGGTGGTAGCCGGCGTCCTCCGCCTTCTTCACTGCAACGATCGCTTCCAACTCGTCCCGCGGGGTGTCGGCCAGGCGCTGCGGGTAGGCCCAGACGCGCTTCTCCCCGCTGACGTGCCAGAGAATGTTCTGCGGCACGTCGATGTGGTAGTAGACCATCGCCCCCGGGCTGCTCACGAGCACGTTGGCGCTGCGGCGGGTCGCCGTGAAGCCGGGGCAGGCGGCTTCCAAGTCGTCGTAGAGCCGATTGATCGCCGCGGCGGCCTCGGGCTGGTGGTCCAGCACCTTGCGGATGTTCAGCCACAGCCGGCCCTTCTTCAGGGCGGCAAGCACGTCTTCGGGGCTCAGCCCTTCCGTCAGGCCTTCGCTCCACTCCAGCACGGTCGGGTCGTGGCCCATGCGGGAGACGTTCGCCAGGTCCCGCGGGTGCGTCTCCAGCATGCGGAGCACGTTCTCCTCCGTGAACAGTCCCGTCTCCGCGAGGCGGTGCGTCGCGGTGAACAGACCGTTCTCGAACGCGTCCGGCGTGCGGTAGTCGGCGGGCAGATCCAGCAGCGGGCCGTCAGGCAGAGCGGCGGACATGGGAAACTTGCGGGAGCGGGAGGAGTCGGGAAGTTCGGCGGCCGGGGGGCGGCCGTCCGGCGAGCGTAGGTCGCAAAACCCGGCCGCGCGGCAGTTCGCCGCGGGCCGGCCCCGGGCCGCCGCAAACCCGGGGAACTCCGGTGCCGGTTTCCGCAGGGTCGTTACAATCCGCGCGCCTCGAGGTTCCCTCTCCCGTCCGTCACTCTCTCGCACGCCCGTCCTTGCCCATGCAGGCCCGCCGCGTTCCTGGCGTTTCCATCACGCCGGACCCCCGCCGGGTGCTGTTCCGGCCGTTCTTCCCCGGGGGCCCCGAGCGCGCCCGCACGATCATCGCCCGGATCATGACCCTCTCCGACGCGGAGGTGCAGTCCGAGCTGGACTGGGTGACGGAGGAGTTCGGCGATCGGCACCGCAACCTGCTGAAGTTCTTCGCCCGCCGGTTCGGCGAGGTCGGCCACCTTCGGCTGACCGACGCCCCGCTCTCCCGGGAGCGCGAACTGCTCATCGGCGCCTATTTCACCAACGAATACAGCCTCGAAGCGGCGGCGCTCTTCAACCCCTCGATGATCTGGCACCCGGACCAGTCGGGTCTGAAAGCCGGTGCCAAGCGGTTTATCCTCAGTTTGCGGGCGACCGGCGAGGGGCACATCTCCAGTTTGCAGTTCCGCAGCGGCGTGATCAGCCCGCCGGGCGGCGACGCGACCGGCCGCCGCGGCCGTTCGCCCCGGATCGAACTCGACCCCGTCACCGCCTACGTCACCACGCCGGAACGCACGCTGGACCGCTCCTTCGAACGGTCGCTATTCGGCAAAAAGCTGCTCGAACTGGGGGTGAAGTACGATTTCGTCCGGGCGGTGATGGGCCGGCTCGCGGAGCGATTCACCTTCTCGGAACTGCGGGACGTGGTCGAGGAGGCCCGCCGCACCGAACCGCTGCCGCCCCGGGTGGCCCAGGAGGCGGCCGACGCCGTCGTCGGGCTTGCCGAGAGCAACTACGAGATCCGGTTCGACGACGATCTGCCGTTGTGCGAGCGGATCATCTTCCCCTCCACCCCCAGCGAGGTGAAGGGGATCGAGGACGCACGCTTCGTCGAGTTCACCGACGACGACGGCACGATCACTTACTACGCGACCTACACCGCCTACGACGGCCGCACCGCCTTCCCCCAACTGCTGGAAACGCCCGACTTCCTGGCGTTCAAGGCCCATACGCTCAACGGCCCCGCAGTCGCCAACAAGGGGCTCGGCCTGTTCCCCCGCAAGATCGGCGGCCGCTACGCCTGCGTGGGGCGGCAGGACGGCGAGAACATTTATCTGATGTTCAGCGACAATCCGGGCTTCTGGTACAAGAAGGAGATCCTTCAGCGCCCCACGCAGCCGTGGGAGTTCGTGCAGTTGGGCAACTGCGGTTCCCCCATCGAGACCGAGGCCGGGTGGCTGGTGCTCTCGCACGGCGTCGGCCCGATGCGGAAGTACTGCATCGGAGCGTTCCTGCTGGATAAGGACGACCCCATGAAGGTGCTCGGCCGGCTCCCCGAACCGCTGCTGACCCCCGCCGGCAACGAGCGCGAGGGCTACGTGCCGAACGTCGTCTACTCCTGCGGCGGTCAGATCTTCGACAACGAACTGATCATCCCTTACGCCATGAGCGATCACGCCAGCGGCTTCGCCACGGTGCCGCTCGACGACCTGCTGGAAACGCTCGAGCGCAACCCGGCATGAGGGAAAAGCGGACCGTTTGAGGAGGATTCTCGTTGGGACATCGGTACGCTGCGATGCGTTAGCGTGATGCGTCTCGCCCCTGCCGACCGCCCGGTCGGCCCGTCGCTTCCGAGTTGCCCACGTTGATCCGTCGCCACCCTGCCAATCCGCTCGTCTCCCCCGTGGACGTGCGGCCGTCCAACCCTGCGTTCCGCGTCCGCGGGGCGTTCAATCCGGCGGCGACGACCTTCGGGGACGAAACGCTGCTCCTCCTCCGCGTCGCCGAGGACGCTCCCGCCGAGCCGGGGCGGATCGCCGTCCCGATGGTGCGGTTCGAGAACGGTCGCGGCGTGCCGGACGTCCTGAACGTCGGGCTGACCGACCCCGGCGTGATCCCCCGCGACACCCGCGGCGTGGCGGTGGACGGCGTCGAATACCTCAGCACGCTGTCCCACCTGCGGCTGGCCCGCTCGACGGACGGCGTGAACTTCACGGTCGAGGACGAACCTTTCCTTTTCCCCGCGAACCCGGCGGAGCGGTTCGGCGTGGAGGACGCCCGCATCACCCGGATCGCGGACACCTGGTGGATCAACTACACGGCCGTCTCCGGCGACGGCTGGTGCACGGCGCTCGCCAGCACCCGGGACTTCCGCACCGTCACCCGGCACGGCGTGATCTTCCCGCCGTCCAATAAGGACGTCAGCCTGTTCCCCGCCCGCTGCGGCGGCCTCTGGCGGGCCCTGCACCGGCCGAACAACGACGGCTTCGGCAAGGCGAGCATCTGGTCCGCCTCCTCCCCGGACCTCATCAGCTGGGGCGATCACCGCTGCATCCTGCGGCCGCGGGCGGACGTGCCGTTCGAGGGGGCGAAGATCGGCGGCGGCCCGCCCTGCCTGCTGACCGAGGAGGGCTGGGTGCAGATCTACCACGGCAAATCCGCCGCCGGCGCCTACGCCCTGTTCGTCGCCCTGCTGGACCGCGAGGACCCGTCGATCGTGCTCGCCCGCGGCGCCGAACCGCTGCTCGTGCCCGAGGAAGAGTACGAACGCTCCGGGTTCTTCCCGGACGTCGTGTTCGCCAACGGCGTCACGCACGAGCCGCCCGGTCCGGACGGCGTGCTGCCATTCGGCGCGAACGTCCGGGTCTATTACGGGGCGACCGACGGGGTGAGTTGCCTCGCGGAGACGACCGTGGCCGACCTGCTCGCCTCCGCCCACTCCCGGACCGCGACCTTCTGCGCCCATTCCTTGGAGGAGATGCACCTCACGGTCGCGTGACGAACGTAAGGCGCAATTGGGCGTGCTTCATCCCCCGGGCAGCGGGAGCGGCGGGCCGTCGAGGCGCTCCAGGTAGGGCGTACGGAACCGCTCCCAGCGGACGTTCACCGCGTCGAGGGCGGACTTCGTCGCCGCCCCGCCCTGCACCGCCATCTCCAGCAGCCCCCTGCCGCCGGCTCCCCCCAGGCCGCCGCCCCCGAGGCCGCCGCCCAGCAACCCGCCGAGGCCGCCCAGCGCCCCGCCGCCGTTCAACAGGCCTTCGACCTGCGGGTCCTGCCGGATGCGGTCGACCGTGTCGGCGTCGGCCTCCTCAAAGCCGCGGACCTCACGGGCGGACCAGATCGGACCCCAGTTGCCGTCGGCGTCTTTGGCGAGGAACTCGCTTTCGACGGTCGCGCGTTGGGCGGCGGCGTCCATTGCCACCCGCGTCACCCGCACCCCAGAGCGGCCGGCCCGCTCCGCCGCTTCGATCGCCGTCTGATTCCGGTTCTGTTGCCGTTCCCGCTGGGCCCGCTGGGAGAAAGCGTTGGGCTGGGTCAGCTCGTCGATCAGGTCGCGGTACTGCCCGCCGGCCATCTGCATCATCAGGGCCTGTCCGTTGACCGCCTCGCCGGCCTGCGGCGTCTTCATCAACGTGGAGCCGGTGCCCTGAAAGGAGAACTCGTCCCGCATCGCGCTCTCCACGATCGCCACCCGGGCGGCCCATTCGTGCTCCGACTGGAGCTTGGCGACGAAGGGCGTCTCCGCCGGTTCCGCCGTCACCGGGCGGTCGCCGGTCCACGGGGCGGCGGGGACGGAGCGAACGTCGCCGCCCCGTTCGCGGAGTTCCCCCTCCAACTCGTTGGTCTCGCGGAGGGCGACGTTCCGCAACCCGGCGTCCCAGGCGTGCAGGGCCAGCCGGCGGCGGTGCGGGGCCGTGCGGTGCATCTCCTGCACGGCCGATCGCGGCACCGCCAGCACCGCCCAAGGCCCCCGCGGCCGGCGAACGGACGGCTCGCTCGCCGGTTCGGCCGGTTCCGGCTCCGCGTCGCCGTCCGCGATCGGCCGCCCCTCGTCCGCATCGGCCAGCAGGTCGGAGACCCGCTCAAACTCCCCTTCCAGGAACAGCGACAGCGACGGCTCGCCGACACGCCGTTCCATCCACGGCACCAGCCGATCGCGGAGTTGCTCCGCAATTGCCACGGGATCGTCGCTCGCCGGCGCCTGCTTCGGCTTCTCGGCGGCGGGAGCGGCCGGGGCCTGCTCCCACTTCGCGACGAGCCCCGGGTGATCGAGGTCCACGTCGTCTCGCCGCACGGCAAATCGCACCGCGTCCGCCGGGTTCTTCACCGCCTCGCCGCCCGCGGCGGCCTCGACCGTGCCGGCGAACACGCCGTGCAACTCAGCCTCCCCGCCGTCGGGTAGCGCGACCGTCAGGCGATCCACCGCTCGGCGGTGGATGGACGGGGGGGCGGCGTCGGCGGAGGGGACGAAACACAGGGTCGCCGCGGCGGTCGCCGCGACGAGGGTCAGGCGGAGCGACATGCGAAACGGGCGGGCTTCGGAGGATGCGGCCGGTCGCCGCATCCTACCCGCCTCGCCTTCGCCGGTGGACCGGGTTACGCCGCCCGGAGCACGCGGGACCGCGGTTCGAGCACCTGCGGGATCGGCTCGAACCGATCCGCGGCGTCGTTCCGCGGCAGCCAGACCGGCTCCACCCCGCCCGACTCGAACAGGTGCGCGAGGTGCAGGTGACAGGTGAAGAACAGCACCTGCCGGGCCGGGCGGATGGAGCCGTCGGCCCGACGTTCCTCGGCACAGAAGGTTCGCAACGTGTCCAGCGCCGCCTCGGTGCGCAACTGGTCGAAGTTGACCAGCACGTCGTCCAGCACGACCGGCGGACGCAGGTCGAGGCCGTTGCCGTCGATCTCCGCCCCGGTGGCGGTTTGATCCGCCTCGGCGACGTGGTCCATCAGGCCCAGCCGCACGGCGAGGTAAAGCTGCTCGCGGGTGCCGCCGGAGAGGGCATCCGGGGTCAGGGCGGCGCCGTGCCGGTCCTCGACCATCAGGGTACGCTCGCCCAGCGGGCTCCAGACCCGGCGGTAGCGGCCGCCGGTGAGCTGGTCCAGATACCGCCCCGCCGCGGCCAGCACCGCCGGCTGGCGGGTGCGTTCGACGTCCGCCCGCATCGAGGCGAAGGCCCGACCGGCCAGCTTCGCGGCGTTCCAGCGTTCCGAGGCGTCCTGCAACTCGCGGTTCACGGCGGACAGTTCCAGCCGCACGGCGTCGCGGGCATCGTCGGCGGAGAGGCCCTCCAACTCCCGGGCCACGCCGCCGCGGCGTTCCCGGGCGGCCCGCAGTTCGTCCTCGATCTCTTCCAACTGGGCTTCGGTCCGGGCGATCGACGCCCGGTTTTCGGCCGCGTCGAAGGCGGCGAGGTCCTCTTCCTGCACGGCGAACTCCGACGACTCCGCCGCGGCGGCAGCGAGGTCGGCCTCGGCCATTTCCAAAAGCGCCGCGACCTCCTGCCGCTTCGCGGAGCCCCCGGCGAGCCGTTCATACGCGGCCCGGTCGGTGACGCCCGCGGCCTTCAGCAGAGCGGTCGCCTCGCCGTCGTGGCGCCGCTCGGCGGCGGTCAGTTCCTCGGCCTCGGCCTTCAAACGATCGGCCTCGGCGACGCGGCGGGTGCGCTCGTCACGGCGGTCCTGCAGGCGGTCCAGCTCCTCCGCCCAGCGGGCGAGAACCTTAACGGCGCTGCCCTCCACCGGCCGCTTCAGCGCCCGGCCGAGGTCCGTCACCCGGGCGGACAGCGCCGCCAGAGCCGCGGTGAGATCGTCCTGGCGGGCGGCGGCCTGGGCGGCGGCGTCGCGGACGGCGTGAACCTCCGCAGCGCCCGGCGCCCCGCCGGCGGTCGGCACCGGGACGGGCACGGCGATCCGCTTCTCCACGACCCGCGTCGCGCCCCGGCCGGAAAGCCGGCCGGCCGCGTCCGCGGCGAGCTTCAACGCCTCGCGGTGTTCCTCCCGCCACGCCGTCAGGGCCTCGGCGGTTTTCACCCCCTCCGGCAGGCCGACGGCCTCGAGGGCCTCGTACCACATCTGCCGGCCGGCGGTCAGATCGCCCTGCGAGCGCCGAATGCGGTCCCGCAGCGCCGAGAGCGCCCGCCGCTGCTTGGCGTGGGCGTCGGCGGTCTCGGCGACCTTCTCCAGGCTCGTGCGGCGGCGTTCGATCGTCAGTAGGGCGGCGGCGGCGGCCTTATGGCTCCACTCGCCCACGCCCGGGCCGGCCTTGCGGGCCCGGAACTTCGCCGGGTCCAGCTCCGCGGTGATCAGCAGCGTGCGGATCTCCTCGCGGGTGCGGACCAGATCGCCCTCCGACGCCCGCACGCGGGCTTCGGCTTCGGCGGCGGCGTCGGTCAGCACCGTTTCCATGTGCTCCCGCATCCGCCACGCAAAGGCGGAGCAGCACATGCCGATCAGCAGGAAGATCAGCCCGGAGAGCCAGCCGGCGGTCAGTCCCTGAATCAGCCCGAGCAGCCCGAACGCCGCTCCGCCGAACATGAACACGCCGAAGCAGAGGCCGACCCAGGGCGGGACCTCCAGCCGGGCAGCCCACTCGTCCGGCCGCAGCCCGCCGGCGGTGCGACCGCCGGACAGCACGTTTTCTTCACGGACCAGATCGCACAGCCGGGTCAGCTGGGCCGCCCGCTCGTCCGCGGCGGCCAGCGCCAGCGCTGGATCGTCCACGCCGACGGAGGCCAGCAGTTCCGACCGCCGGGCCTCCCGTTTGCGGAACAGGCGGTCCTTGCGTTTGTAGGTCCGCTTGAGCCGCCGATTCTTCAGGCCGGCGGCCCGGTAGGAGGCGGCGGCCTCTGTCAGCAGTTCCTCCGCCTCCGGCGAGACGTCCACGCCGTTCGGGGAGCGGGTCAGGTCGAAGTCGGCCGGTTCCGGACGGTCCTCGTCGTCGTCCTCATCCGAGAAGACGACCTCTCGCACGCGGTCCTCATGCGAACCGAGGGCGAGTTTCGGATCAGCCCCCGCCGCTGCGGCGAGGCGGGCGAAGCGCTTCGACCCCGCGTCGTTGCCGGCGGCGAAGCGGGCGACGAATGCCTTGAGCTGGTCGTCGGTCATCTCCTCCGCGTCGAAGTCCGCGTCGGCGTCGTCGCCGAGCAGTTCCTCCGTCCGGTCAGCCCGGCGGGCGAAGGTCGCGGCGGCTTCGGAGGCGGCGTCGCGGCGGCGGATCGCCTCCTCGGCCCACTCCGTCAGCGGCGCCAGTGCGCGGATGGCCCCGGCGTGCTCGACCAGACCTTCGTCGAACTGCACCGCTTCGGCGTGTTTGCGGGCCTCGTCAGCCCGGCGGCGGGCCTCGGCGGCCCGTTTGGCGGCGGCGTCCCGGTTCGCCTCGGCGGCGATCAGCCGCGTGAGGCCGTCCGCGGGCACCCCGGCGGTCCCGCCGAGCTTCCCCAGTTCGGTCCGCAGGTCGCGGACCTGCCGCCACGGGCCGTGCACCTTGTCGGCGTACCGCGCCCCCCGCAGTTCGCGGCGGAGCCGCTTCTTCTTCCGCTCCAACCGGGTGAAGGTGCGGTCGAGCTGGTCCAGATCCGCCCGCAGCTCGCCCGCGGCGGCGCGTCCGTCTGGCAGGGCGGCGAGTTGGGCGTCCAGCCGATCGCGGCGCCGCATCAGTTCGGCGATGCGGCCGCCGACCGGGGCGTCGTGGGCGTCGAGCGTCAGCAGGCCGGACGCCGTGGCCTCGGCGGCGTCGGCGGCGGCGAGGAACCGGCGGCCCGCCGGACCCAGCGACACCCCGTGCACATGGGCGGCGACGTCCGCGTGCTCCAGCGTGGCCAGCTCCTGGAGCTCGTAGATCCCCAGCGCGTAGACGTTGCGGTACATCGCCTCGGACAATCCGCCGAGCCGTTCGTGCAGCCACTCCTCGCCGTGCACCTCGCCGAACGGATCGGTGACGGTCAGCCGGCCGCGGGGGGCGCCGCCGGGTTCGCGGAACCGGCGGAGGACGTGGGGGGCGCCGTCGATCTCGGCGTGGAGGGTGCCGTCCCAACCCTCGGTCGTTTCGACGTCCCGCCCGCCGTTCCGGCCGGCCGATCGCGGGCGGAAGCCGTGGGCGCTGAACGGTTCAAAGCCGTACAGCACGCCGCGGATGAACCGCATCAGCGTGGTCTTGCCGGCCTCGTTGGGGCCGTAGAGCAGGTTCAGTCCCGGCCCGGCCAGCGGCAGGGTCAGGTCCCGCCACACGCCGTACCGGGCGATCTCAATGTCGGTGATCTGCACGGCGGGTCCTTCCGCAGGCGGTGGGTCAGGGTGTAAATCAGGGAGAAACGACCGGGCCGGACGGCAGATCGAACGCAGATCAGCCGGCGGACAGCAACGGAGCGGCGAAGCGGGTCGCCAAAGTCCGCACGCGGTCCGGGTCCGGGGCGACGCCGGGCAGAGCCGGGGCGTCGCCGAGCGGATCGAAGTGGGCGAGGGCTTCGAGGAACGCGGCCGCCTCGCCCGGTTCGTCCTCGTCGCCGTCGACGAAGCGGCCCGGGTGGGGCAGCACGGTCACGGAGTGCAGCGCCCACGTGTCGGACAGCGCTCCGGCGAGGGCGCGGGCGTCCTCGTCCGTCAGGCGATCGCCCCACGGACCGACGTGCAGCGTCCAGTCCACGATCCGCAGGCGTTCGCCGTCGTCCCGCCGCGGCGCCGCGTTGCGGAGCCGGGCCGGCAGGTCGTGCGGTTCCTCGGGCAGTTCCAGGACCGGGGCGAAGAACCGCACGGCCCGTTCGCCCCGCGGCTCCGTCCTGCCGCCGGCGGCGCCGGCCGTCTCGGGGAGCACGAACCACGTGCCGGGGGCGGCCTCGGAGGCCGCGGATGAGAGGGTGAACAGGGCGTCGCAGCCCTCGGCGTCGGCCTCCGGCTCGCTGGTGATCCCGAGGACCGGCAAGCCGTCCGGCATCGGGAAGGTCGCGGCGCCGGCGAGGGTCCGCAGCACGGCGAGCCCTTCGCCCCCGCGGGACAGTTCGATTTCGCTCGGCTCGTCCGGGGCGAGCAGGGTGAGCGGCAGGTCGTCCGGCAGCGGTTCGTCAGTGAGGGCGAACGTGGCTACCTCCGCCGCGGCGAGGCGTTCCAGACCGTCCCGCAGGGCCCGTTCGGCCCGCAGGTCGGCGGCGGGATCAAGCAGCCGGCCGATCAGAACGAAGGCGTCCGCCTCCGCGGCGGCGTTCACCAGGGCGTCCCACTGACGCCGCGAGGCCCCGGCGGCGATCTCCGCCGCCTCGCCTGATAGCGGCGGCAATCCTGCGGGGATTCCGCCGAGCCGCACTTCGGCGGCGCACAGAATCCGCGGCGGGCCGGTGCGAAGAGGTTCCGCCGGACTGGCGCCGGTCGAGTTGGCGCCGGTCGTCGAACCGCCGGGGGCGGGGCGGGAATTGCGGCGGGCCTGTTGCGGCGGCATGGCGAGCGGATCCGTCCGTCGGCGTCCGGGGGGCGGGGCCGGGCAGGCGTCGCTCCGCAATGGGCGCGCGTCGGTCCCGATCCCTGGGGCGCGGAGGATACGTCGTCGAGGCCCCCGGGGGAACCCCGGTCGTTTGGGGCGGGCGTCGCCCGGTCTGCCCTATACTCCCCCCGTGTCCCAACCTTCGCCCCCGTCGGACGTTCCGCCCGCCCCGGCGGAAGTTCCGACCATAGGGCCGGCAGCCGGCGCCCCGGCCGACGTCCCGGCTTCGTCCCGTCGCGACAGTTCCGCCCTGCCCGGACGCTGGGGCGTGGGGCTCGCCGCGGCGGGGTGCCTGATCGGGGCGGCGACCGTCTACGCCATACGCCCGGAGCTGGAACTGTGGTGGGCGGGGGCGATGCGGGTGGGCATCGTGATGGGCGCGCTCTGGCTCGCCCTGCCCTCCCGCGATCGCCCGGCGGCGTGGGCCGCCTGGGACTGGAAAGCCGTCGGCTTCGTGCTGCTGTGCGCCCTGTTGTCGTTCCGCGCGCCGCAGATTGGGCTGCCGCTGTTGGCCGGCTGGTGGTTCTGGCGCTGGCTGAAGGCCGTGCCGCCGACCCGGCTGCCGACCGAACGCTGACCCCGCCGGCTTATCGCCGGACCCCGCCGTAGCCGTCGATCGTCGGCGCCGCGGTCCGCAGGCCGGGGTCCCGGTCCCGCAGGCGTTCCCGGTAGCGGGCGGAGGCGTAGACGCGTTCCGACAGCTCGCTCAGTTCCACCTTCCGCCGCGGCAGGACGCCGTCCAGATTGGACGCCAGCCCCTCGACCCATACCGGGCGGGTCTGCATCGAGCGGTCCATCAGGTGGGCGAACAGGCAGACCTCTTCGAAGTTCCGGTCCAGCACCACGTTCGTGACTGGGGAGATCAGTTTCGCCGCGGCCCCGACGGCCCGGCTGGGGAAGGAGACGAACAGGCTCGCCTGTCCCACGGCGACGGGCTCGCCGGCGGCGTCGAAGGCGGTCTCCGTGTGCAGGTGGAACAGGCAGGTCGCCTGAATCGGGTCGTTCAGGACCGGCGATTTGAACTGCCCCTCGACCAGCACGAGCTGATCCGTTTTCCCCCGCAGCAGCACGTCGAACAACCCGACCGAGCCGTCGCCGGCGTCGCCCTCATAGCTGTTCGGGCCGGTCTGCCACATGTCGCACTGGCTGACCCCCAGCACCCGCCACAGAGCGACGGCCACGTCCGGGTGTTGGACGAAGTAGGTTAGCCCGTCCTCGTGGATCGGGAACCGCAGCACCGGCAGCGTGCGGAACAGCGTCTGGTCCTCCAACACCTGCACCGCCCGAGCCCGGGCGGCGGGGTCGAGAGCGGCCAGCGGCAACGCCTTCTCCGCACGCCGACGGGCGAGGATCGTGCCGCTTCCCGCCTGCACCGTGACGATCCGGGCCCGCGCTTCGGACTCAAGCTGCTCCGCCTCCGGGCTCGCGGCGGGCGCCGAGGCCGCCACGCACAGGGCCGCCGCGGCGATCAGCGACCGTCCGGACATGACGCCGAACGGGCGGAAGACGAAGCGGTTTGACATGGAAACGCCCGCGGTGGGAAAAGAGAGCCGCGAGCGAGGGCTCCCGGCCCCGCAAGGATCGACCGGCCCCACCCCGCGAACCGGCATGAACCGTCCGTTCGCGGTACAGCCGTCACCGCCGTTATTGCCCGGACGTCCGGCGCTGCCCGCACGGGCGGAAAGGGCGCCGCGGCCGATAAACTCGCCCCAGCCCTGTCGGTCGCCCGCGATGCCGTCGCTCGAAGAAGCCGCCGTCGCCCTCTCGGACCTGCTGCGGTCGCGGTGCGAATCGCTCGTGCTGGCGGAGAGCTGCACCGGCGGGCTGGCGGCGGCGGCCCTGGTCGGGCTGCCGGGGGCGTCCGACCTGCTGGCCGGGTCGTTCGTCACCTATCAAACGGAAAGCAAAGCCGCGTGGCTGGGCGTGTCACGGGCGATGCTGACGCAATACGGAGCGGTCAGCCCCCAGGTCGCCGCGGCGATGGCCGCCGGCGCCGCGGTGCGGACGCCCCACGCCGCCGTGGCGGCGGCGATCACCGGGCACCTCGGTCCGGACGCCCCGCCCGCTGAAAACGGACGGCTGGTCGTGGGGCTCCGGACGCCGGTCGGCGGGGCCGCGGTGGTCGAGTTCCGCCTCCCTCTCACCTCCGGCGGGCGCCGCAAGCGGCAGGAGCGGGCCGCGGCCCTGTTCCTGAATGCCGTGACCGCGGCACTGAGCGAGAGCGCCGACGAACGGCGGCCCTGAAACGAAAACAACCCCCGGAACCGGAGCGGGTGGGACGGGAACGAGGTCCGGCGTTCAATCGCGGCGTGCCAGCAAGTCAGGCTGCGCGCTCTGCGATTACCCCCAACGACTTCATTCCCACCGCTCCGGCCCACGGGGGCCGCGTAAGGGAAGGACTCGTTGCAATACGGGCGCCAAACAGTCTTTCGACAGCTGGATCCGACAGTTTGTCGACACCCGGAGAGGCGACGTAAATGTCTTACGCCCCTTAGCTTAACGGTTCACGGAAGTTGTCAGGAAATATTTCCTCGAGCAGCGAGTGCTTGACGCTTCGTCGGTGTCGAAGTTCACTGTCGACAGCTTTTCGACACTTTTCGACACCCTTCCCCGAGCCGTCCAGTTGACCGTCCCGACGTTCAGCGGCCGCTACGTCGCGCTCACCATTGGGACGTTGGCGCTGCTGGCCGCGATCGGGTCGATCGCGTACGTCGCGGTCTCGCCGGATCTGCGTCTCCGAATCGTACTGGCGGACGATCCGGCGTCGGAAGGCGCCACGCTGATCGCCACCGACGGACTGAAGGTCTGGGGCGAGCCGGGGGCGGACGAGCCCCGCCCGGGCGACCTGCTCCGGGCGATCGGCGATCGGGAGATCCTGAGTCCAGTCGACTTCTACGACGCCTGCGATCCGCTGTATCGAAAATCGCCGGATCAGTTTGCGGATGCGAACGAAAACGACCCGATCCGGCGTTTTCAGATGCAGGCGGACCATCCGTTCGTTCAGGACAATGCGAAGCGCCAGTACGTCCGCGTGCTGTATTCCCGGCCGTCGGAGGACAAACCGGGCGACCCGCCGCGGATGGCCTACGTCCGCGTGCAGGGCGTGCCGGTCGGCCGGATGGGGCTGCTGATCGGCTGGCTCCTCCTCCAGATCGGGCTGACCGTGGTCGGGGGGATGGCCTCGTGGCTGCGGCCCTTCGACCGGGCGGCCCGACTGTTCTTTCTGATGAGCGCCACGACGGTCGTGGCAGTGTCGGGCGTGTCGCTGTGGTGGGCGCTGGCTCACTCCACCGCGGCGTTGCTGCCGCTGACGATCTCCGCGGCGCTGCTGCCCTCGGTGACGCTGCACTTCTTCCTCAGCTACCCGAGAGCGTTGCCGGTGCTCCGCGATCACGGGTTCGCGGTGCGGCTGGCACTGTATCTGCCGGCGGGGATCGCGGCGGCCGTGATGGCGGGAGTCGCCGTGCTGGCGGCCAGGCTGGCGGAGGACGACTCCCCCGCGACCAACGCGGTGAAGGAGCGTCTGCTGGACGCGATGGGCTGGGCGGCGAACGGGGTGATGGGCCTGGCCCTCGCGGGGTTCGTCCTCACGCTGGCCGCCCTGTGGGCCCACTGGCGGCGGGCCACCTTGCGGGTCGAGCGCGGTCAGTTGCGGCTGATTCTGGCGGCGGCGGTGTGCAGCGTGCCCGCGGCGGCGTTCCTGCTGTATCTGGCGGTCTGGGACCGGCCCGGGTTCCTGCACGTGTTGGGCTTTCTGCCTGTGTTGTGGGTGAGCCTGCTGTTCGCCGCCGCCTACACGGGCGGGATGGTGCGGTACCGACTGCTGCGGGTGAACGAGGTGCTGCGGGGCGGAACCCGTCTGCTGCTGGCCCGCAGCGCGTTGGCGCTCGCCGCCGGGGCATTCGTGGCGGTCGCGGCCCGGGTCGATCGGGTGATGGACGTGCCGCTCTCGCCCACCGGCTCCACCCTGGTGCGGGCGGGGGCGGCCGTGCTGGCCGGGTCCGCGGCCTTCGCTCTGTTCCATGTGCTCCGCGAACGGCTGGACCGCATCTTCTACCGCGAGAAGTACCGGCTCGACCGGGTGCTGCGGTCGTTCGGCGGGGGGGAAAACGCGTCTCGACAGGCGGCGGCGGACGTGGTGGCGGCCTGCCGCGAAGTGGTGGGCTGCGAACAGGCAGCGGTCTACCTGCCGGACAGCGAGGGCGACGGCCTGATCCGGGCCGCGGCGACGACGGATTCCTTCCCGGAACGCCTTTCCCCGGAGGAACTGGCG
Source organism: Alienimonas californiensis (assembly GCF_007743815.1). Taxonomy (GTDB): domain Bacteria; phylum Planctomycetota; class Planctomycetia; order Planctomycetales; family Planctomycetaceae; genus Alienimonas; species Alienimonas californiensis. The sequence continues at coordinate 4,789,961 of NZ_CP036265.1, read as the reverse complement.
CCCGACGTGCTCGCCGACGGGGAGGAGGCGGCCCACGGCCCCGCGCCCGGCCCGGGGCCCGTTCGCTCCCCCGAGGTGCGGGCGGCGACCGGGGCGGAGACCCTGGTGCCCCTGCCGGTCGAGGAAGGCGCCGAAGGCGCCTCGGCCGGGTGGATCCTGCTGGGGCCGAAGGAAGATCGCACCGCCCTCTCGGCGGAAGACCTCACGTTCCTCGAGGCCCTCAGCCGCACGGCGGCGGCGGCGCTGCGGGAGGGGCGGGTCCGTCGAGAGTTGGAGAGCTTGCGGACCCGGGTGCGCCGCCGGGACGAACGGCGGGAACGGTTGGAACGGCGGGTGGCCTCCCTGGAGGCGGAGTTGGCGGGCACGCTCGGCGGAGCCGCGGAGGCTCCGACGGTGGACGGCTTCGACCGTGGCGGCCTGCGGGGCGACGGGCCGGCGATGCGGCGGGCGCTGACCACGGCCGCCAAGGCGGCCCGCTGCGACGTGACGGTGTTGCTCCGCGGGGAAAGCGGCACCGGTAAGGAACTGCTGGCCCGGGCGATTCACGCCAACGGCCGCCGCGCCGCAGGGCCGCTGGTCGCGGTGCATTGCGCCGCTCTCTCTCCGGCTCTGCTGGAGAGCGAACTGTTCGGCCACGTCAAAGGTGCCTTCACCGGCGCCGACCGCGATCGTCCGGGGCGGTTCGAGCAGGCCGACGGCGGCACGCTGTTCCTCGACGAGATCGGCGAGGTGCCCGCGGAAACGCAGGTCAAGCTGCTCCGGGCGTTGCAGGAACGCACGTTCGAGCGGGTCGGCGGGGACAAGCCGATCTCGGTCGACGTGCGGGTCATCGCCGCGACCCACCGCGACCTGAACGCAATGATCGCGGCGGGCACGTTCCGCGAGGACCTGTTTTATCGCCTGAACGTTCTGCCGATCGAACTCCCACCGTTGCGGACGCGGAAGGAGGATCTGCTCGATCTGGCGGATTCCTTCCTGCACGAGGCGGCCCGCAAACAGGATCGGGCCGTCACCCGCATTCACCCGGACGCCGAGGCCGTCCTGCTGCGGCACCTTTGGCCGGGGAACGTCCGGGAATTGCGCAACACGATGGAGCGGGCGGTCGTCCTGGCGGAGTCCGACACCGTCACCCTCGCCGATCTGCCGGCGGAACTCGCCCCGCTCCGCGATCCGGACGCGGAGGTTCCCTCCCCCGCCCCGCCGCGGCCCCGGACGCCGCCGGCGGCGGAGCGGATGCCGTTCGAGGCGACGCCGGCGCCGCCCGCGGCCCCCGCAGAGCGGACCCCGGCCCCGCCGGAGCGGCCGGCGTCGGTCAGCCGGGAAGAGGCGGAGAAACGGCGGCTGGTTTCCGCGCTGGAGGCCTGCGAAGGGAACAAGTCACGGGCGGCCCGCCGGCTCGGCCTGCCGCGGAGCACCTTCTACAGCCGACTTCAGAAGCACGGCGTGGTGCCCTGAACGACCCGGCGCTCAGGTGGGAGGAAGCCGTCGCCGGCGGCCGGCGAGGACGGTGATCGCCACCGCGGCGACGATCAGCCCGCCGCCGAGGTAGGACCCCGGGGGCGGTCGTTCGCCGGCGCCGAGGTAGGCCCACAGCGGGTTCAGCACCGGCTCGATCAGCAGGATGAGCCCCGCCGCGACCGGCCCGACCCGTCGCAGGCCGAGTTGAAACAGCACGTACGGCAGCGCCATCTGCAAGACGCCGAGCGCGAGCAACCCGGCGACCGTCGCCGCGGACAGCGACAACTCGCCCCGCCGCCCGGCCCACGGCAGGAGGACCGCCGCGGCGAGGGCATTATTCCACAGTACGACCGCCGCGACGTTCACCGGTCCGCCGGTGCGGCGGCGGGCGTCGAGGTCCACCGCGTCCAGCCCGACGATCACCCCCGCGTAGCCCACCCCGGACAGCAGGGCCAGCGCCGGCGCCAGCGGACCGCTCGGGCGGTCTTCGCTCCAGAGGTGGAACAGCAACACGCCGACCCCCGCCGCGGCGCAGCCCAGGGCCGCCAGTTGGACCCGGGTGATACGGCGCCCCAGCAGCCCCCAGGCCATCACGGCGGCCCAGGCGGGGGCCGAGTATTGCAGCAGGATGGCCTCCGCCGCGGTGCCGACGGCGGAGGCGACGATGAACGCCCCCACCATCACCGTGTAGCAGAGCGCCGTCGGCCACATCAGACGCGCAGCCGGCCGAGCGGAGCCGGTCAGGGTCGCCCCGAACCCCAACAGCGGCAGCATGATGAGGGCCGCCCCGACGCTGCGGAGGGAGGTGAACGCCAGCGGTTCCACCCCCGCGACCTTCACCGCGACCCCGGCCAGGCTCCACAGCGTCGCCGTGGCGAGCAGCAACGCGATCCCGACCCAGCGGCCCTCCACCTTCACGCCTTCTCCGGCCGCACGCTCGCCGGCTGATTTCTCGCCCGCCGTATTCTCGCCAAGCGGACTCGCGGCGTCGGAGCCGGGACTAACCGTCGTCACGCGAAGGCGTGCTGCTGGAGTTCCTCCAGCGAGGCGTACTCCAGCGTCGCCATGTGGGTCGCTTCCAGGACCACCTGCGGGGCCTGCCCGGCGTCGAAGGCTTCCTTCCAGCGGGGGGCGCACAGGCACCAGTGATCGCCGGCCTTCAGGCCGGGGAACTGGTGCATCGGCATCGGCGTGGACAGGTCGTTGCCGCGGGCCTTGCTGAACGCCAGAAACTCGTCCGTCATCACCGCACAAACCACGTGCACGCCGGCGTCGCCGGGGCCGGTCGCACAGCAGCCGTCGCGGTGCCAGCCGGTCAGCGGGTCGTGCGAGCAGTCCCTGAGCGGCCCGCCCAGCACGTTTTTGCCTTTCCGGCGGGCGGCGGGGGCGTCGTCGGGGCGGTCGGCGGCGGCGGCCATGCGGGCGGTGTGGGTCGGGAAGCGGGCGCGGCCCAAGGTGCCGATCCCCGCCGCGGGGGGAAAGCGAAATCGGCATCCCGGAGCGGATCGGGCGGAACTTTCGTCGCCTTCGGAACGTCCGCGCCCGGTACGGTGGCGGCTCGCCGCCGGTTCTCCCCGCACTCGCCCGGATCAACTCATGTTCCGCCCCCCGCCCCTTCGTTCCCGGTTCTCGGCAGCGCTGCCCGCCCTGCTCGCCGCGGCCTGCGTGGGCTGGCTCGCGCCGCAGGCTCCCGCTCAGGCCCTGCTGGAACTGACGGACGCCCCCCGCCCCGGATTTCCCGCCACCTGGGAGGTGACGGAACTGACGGCCCACGCGGACGTCACCGGCCAGAACGCCTCTGTCCGGCTGTCGCAGACCTTCAAGAACACCGGCTCGCAACCGCTGGAGGCCCGGTTGCTGTTCCCGGTCCCGCCCAATGCCGCGGTGCGGGAACTGACGTTGCTCGTCGACGGCAAAGAGCTCACCGGCACCCTTCAAAAAGCCGGCGAGGCCCGGGAAACCTACGAGGCGATCGTCCGCCGCAACCGCGATCCCGCCCTGCTGGAGTACGCCGGCTACGGCCTGTACCGCACCAGCGTGTTTCCGATCCCTAAGGACGCCAGCCGCACCGTGCAACTGCGGTACACCCAACTGCTGGGCGTGCGCGAGGGGCTGATCGACCTAACGTTGCCGATCGGCTCCGCCGGCTCCAACGGCGTGGGGGCGAAGAAGGTGGAGGTCTCGGCCAGCATCACCACGGAGTCCCCGCTGAAGGTCGTCTACAGCCCGACGCACGCCGTCGAGGTGGACCGGCCGACGGACAAAACGGCCTCCGCAAAATTGAAGCTGGAGAACGTCAGCGGGCGTGAGGACGTGCGCCTGCTGTTCGGCACGGCCGAGGGGCTGGTCGGTCTGAACGTGCTGACCTTCCGCGACCCGGACGCCTCCAAGGAGGATAAAGAGAAGTCCACGGACGACGACGGCTTCTTCCTGCTGCTCGCCGCCCCGGAGGTGCCGAAACCGGACGCCGCCCCGCCGGAACGCACGATCGTGTTGGTCATCGACACCTCCGGCAGCATGGCCGGGGAAAAGATGGAGCAGGCCCGCAACGCGGCCTCCTTCATCGTCGGCCGGTTGCGGGAGGGGGATACCTTCAACGTGATCGCCTACAGCAGCACGGTGAACAGCTTCCGCCCCGAACTGGAGAAGGGCGACGCCGACGGCCGCAACGCCGGGCAGGCGTTCGTGAACAACCTTCGCAGCGGCGGCGGCACGGACATCAACGCCGCCCTCACCAAAGCGCTGGAGATGATCCCCAAGCCCTCCGAGGAGGGCGTCGGCGATCGCCCCACGTACCTGCTGTTCCTCACCGACGGCCAGCCGACCAGCGGCGTGACCGACGAACAGCAGATCGCCAAGAACGTCGCCGACGCCAATCAAGTGACCGACGACGCCGTGAAGGCCCGGCTGTTCACCTTCGGCGTGGGCTACGACGTGAACGCCCGCCTGCTGGACCGGCTCTCCGGCGGCGGCCGCGGCGTCAGCGCCTACGTCGCCCCGGAGGAGGACGTCGAAGCCAGCGTCTCCGACCTGTACGCCAAGATCGCCGCCCCGGTGCTGACCGGCCTCACGCTGGATTTCGAAAAGAAGGGCGGTGACGCCGATTCGCTGCTGAACCGCGTGCTGCCCGGCGACCTGCCGGACCTGTTCTCCGGCCAGCAGCTGTCCATCGTCGGCCGGTACGGGGCGAACAAAAAGGACCTGGAGGGCACCTTCACCCTCACCGGGACCTCGACGGCCGGGGACGGGGAGCAACTCAGCTTCTCCCTTCCCGTCACGTTGCCGAAGGACTCGGACGACGCTGCCGACTTCCTTCCCGCCCTATGGGCGACCCGGCGGATCGGCGAACTGCTGAACCGGATCGACCTCGACGGCGAGAACCCGGAACTGGTGGAGGAACTCGTCACGCTTTCGCAGCGGTACGGCATCCTCACCCCCTACACGGCGTTCTTGGCGGAAGAAGACGTGGACCTGAACGCCGTCGCCGTGAACCGCGGCTTGGCTCGGGAGAACCTGGAGCGCGGCCTCGCCCAGACGGACGGCGCCTTCGGTGTGAACCAGCGGGCCGCCAAGCAGTCCTTCCGGGCGAGCGAGCAGGCGGCGTCGCCGGCGAACTCGTCCTCGCTCGGAATGAGCGGGCCCGTGTCGGGCGCCATCCGTCCGCAGAGCGACCGCGGCTTTTACTCGCGCAGCGGCCGCATGGGCGGCGGGATGGGCGGGCTCGGCGGCGGCGGCTTCGGCGGCGGCGCCTTCGGCGGGGGAGCCCCGGCGCCCTCGGCTCAGCCGGGCCAGAGGAACGGGGCCGGCAGCGTCGTTGCCGGAGATGAGATCGAGGGGCTCCAGGAGGAACCCCGCCAGCGCGTGCAGCGGGTCGCCGGGGAGACGCTGTTCTTCAAGAAGGGCCGCTGGGAACAGAGCGGCCTCACCGAGGAGCAGCAGAAGGACCCGGTCGAAGTGGAGCAGTTCACCGACGCCTGGTTCAAGCTGGCGAAGGAGGCCGGCGAACGCTTCGCCCCCCTGCTGAGTCAGGCCGAGCCGGCGCTGGTGCGGATCGGCGGAACGACCTACCTCATCACGCCGCCCGCCCCCGAGAAGGACGCCGCGGCGGGCAGTTGATCGCCGACTTCGGCTGTGGCGAAACGATTCGCCCCGCGTTCCGGAAGGAACGCGGGGCGTTTTCGTAGGTCGGCTTTGTGCCGGGGGCGCTCAGAACGCGGGGCCGGTCGATCGCTGGGCGCCGGGGGCCGGGGCGGCGGGGGCGGCCGGGGCGGCGCCGGCGCCGTTGGCCCGGCGGTCGGCGTAGCGGATCACGAAAGAAGGCATCGACTTCGTCGCCGCGTGGGAGCCGTCGCTGGTCACGGCGTCCCAGCCGTAGCCGGTGCGGTTGTCGAACCCGCTGAGGGTGTTCAGCAACGTCCCGTTGCCGTCCTCCAACCGGTTCCCCCCGCCCTTTTTCAGCGGGTTGAGCGAGACGTACCGAGTGAACGCCAGCCAGCGGCGGTCCGGGGCGTCGACGTCGAACAGGTTCCCCCCGGGCTTGCTGAAGCCGCGTTCCGGGGCGAACCCGAGGAACGTCCGCGGCAGCGGGGAGACGTGCAGGGCCGTCAGCAGGATCGCCATCGTCACGTACCCGGTCGCGGCGCCGAAGACCCACCGCAAACCGTGATAGGCGGGGGCGGGCAGTTCGAGCAGCCGGGGGGCGATCTGTTCGCACGCCAGCCGCATGCCGGTCACGAACGCGGCGAACAGCCCCAGCAGGCAGATCACGTCCGCCCGCTCCCGCAGAAAGTCGGACCCGCCGATCGCCTCGGCCAGCGGCTCGAAGAAGTTCATCGCCAACAGGCCGGACAGCACCACGCAGAAGAACGTGGTCACCGCCCCGAGGGCGCCCTCGTTCGCCACGAAGTAGGTCACGCCGCCCCAGAGGGCGAGCAGGATCAGGTCAATCATCAGTCGTCTCCCACTCGGCCGGGCCGAGGCGTGCGCGTTTTGATGTCACCGCCGCGGCGAGCCACGGCAAATCGTCCACTCGTCCGTCCAACTCGGCGGGCATTCTCGGGTCGGTCTCGTCGGCCAAGGCTTCGAGAACCCACGCCTTCAACTCCGGCCGGTCCTCGACGCAGCGGGCCAGTCCCCGGCACACAGTTTCGCGGACGACGTATTCGTCCCCGACGGAGCCCTCGACGTGCCGGAGGAACGGGGCCAGCGCCTCCGCCCCCGCGGCGACGGCGGACCGACAGGCGGCGATCACCGTCCGTTCTGCGGCCATCTCCGCCGCGAGCGTCGTTCCACGGTCGGCAGCGATCTTTTCGTAGGTCGGCCGCAGCGAGGGGAGGGCGGCGGCGTGCACCAGCATGTACCCGTGGCCGTCGGCGATCTCGCCGAGCAGCACGGCGATCTGCTCCGCCCACGGCCGGCCCTGCTCCAGCAAACGAAGCAGGAACGGCACCGCGTGCGGCGTCGCCGGATAGACCGTGCCCTGATGCCAGACGTTGCCGAACAGGTCGTGGATCGCCCGCTCCGCGGCCTCCTCCGGCCCGGACACCAGGGTCCGGAGCAGGTCCGGGACGTCGGAGGCCGAGCCGTAGGCGTGGGTGAGGTCCGCCCAGGGAACTTCCTCCAGCCCGGCGAGGGGATCTGCGACGGCGGTCGTCACTTCACGACCTTGAGGAGCTCTTCAATGCTGGTCACGCCGCGGACGACCAGGCGCAGGCCCTCCTCACGCATGTTGAGCATCCCGTTCTTGCGGGCCTCGGCCCGGATCTGACTGGCGGCGGCTTTGTCGCGGATCAGATCGCGGATCCGGTCGTTGATCTCGAGCACCTCGTACACGCCCACCCGGCCCATGTAGCCGAGCCCGCCGCACTTCGGGCAGGCGCCGCTTTCGGCCCGGGGGGGACGGTAGAAGGCCTCGATCTTGTCCACCGGCAGGCCGGCCTTCTTCACCAGTTCCGGCTTGGGCTGATAGGCCTGCTTGCACTGCTCGCACAGGCGGCGGACGAGCCGCTGCCCGACGATCGCCGTCAGGCTGTTCGAGATCATGAACGGCTCCACGCCCAGTTCGATCAGCCGGAACAGGGCCGTGATGCTGTCGTTGGCGTGCACGGTGCTGAACACCATGTGCCCGGTGTTCGCCGCCTGGCAGGCGATCTCCGCGGTCTCCTTGTCCCGGATTTCGCCCAGCAGGACGACGTCCGGGTCCTGGCGGAGCACGCTGCGGAGGGTGCCGGCGAACGTCTGGCCGGCTTTGGTGTTGATCTCGATCTGGTTGATCCCGTCCATCTGGTATTCGACGGGGTCCTCGATCGTGATCACGTTCCGCTGCAGCTTGTCGATCGCGTTGAGCGAGGCGTACAGCGTGGTGCTTTTGCCGGCGCCGGTCGGGCCGCTGCACAGGACCATGCCGTGCGGCTCGTTGATCAGTTCCTCCAACCGCTCCCGCAGGCCCTTCCGCATGCCCAGCCGTTGCAGGCTGGAGACGGCGTTGGACTGGTCGAGGATGCGCAGGGACATCTTCTCGCCGTGCCGCGTGCCGGCGGTGGCGATCCGGAAGTCGATCATCCGCCCGTCCAGATCGGCCCGGAAGCTGCCGTCCTGCGGGCGACGCTTCTCCGTGATGTCCATCGCGGAGAGTACCTTAAAGATATTGACGATCCCCTCGCCGGTGGGCCGGTCGAACGGCTCGGCGGGGTACATCGCCCCGTCGACCCGCACGCGGACGCTCATCTCCTCCTCCTGCGGTTCGAGGTGCACGTCGGTGCTGCGGCGGAGGATGGCGTCGTAGATCAGTTCCTTGGCGGCGACGTAGCCCTTGCTGCTCTCCACCTTGCGGGCGCTGGCGGTGGAGTACTTGTTGCCGGTGGAGCTTTTGCCCATGAACGTGATCGGCGGTCCGAAGGTCTGTTCGGTCTTCCCGCCGCCGGTCGGCAGGCCCATGCCGACCTTGTTGAGCCACTGGTTCAGCACCTTCGAGAGGTGCCGCTTGGTCATCACCTTGCCGCTGTCCGGCACCCGGGCGTTGCGTTCGACGATGTACGCCGTCAACGGCCCCCCGGCGAACACTAGGTAGCCGACCACGCCCATCAGCAGGTTCGGCAGGCAAATGATCGCCCCCATCCCCAAAATCCCCCCGAGCATCAGCAGGGTGGACCAGAACTCCGGCCGCACCTTCAGGCTCGTCGCGTCCTGATCCGCCCACGCGGTCGTCGCGACCCACAGGAAGAACGCCCCCAGCACGAGCGCCAGCAACGGCAGGGCGAAGTAGAAGCCGACCTGCTGCCCCGGCCCGTTTCCCCGCCAGAAGCCGCCGGGGTGCGGGGGGAGTTGATTCGGATCGATGACTCCGCCGGGAACGGCGTCAGCCGCGGCGGCCGGGTCGGCGCCGGGAGCCGCGGCGGCGTCCCCGACGGCGGGATTCGACGGGGCGACGGGTCCGCCGAAATCCTGGCCCCGCGCGGAGGTCGCGACCGCGAGGGCGGCCAGCAGGGACGCCGCGAACAGCAGGGTGCGGCAGAACCCCGGCAACGGGCGGCGGACGAACGCGGCGTCGGTCATCAAAGCGCTTCCGGCAGTCCGGGCGAGCCGGGAACTCCGGCGTGTCGGATTCGTCAGTCTAAGGTCGGAGGCCGCCGCAGGCGACCGCCGATCCGTGCCGTTTCATCCCAGGTCGACAGGGTCTGAATAGTCCGTGTTCCGTACGGGAACGGCGCCTCACAGCACGCCCTTGCTGCTCGGCACCCCGGTTTGCCGCGGATCGACGGCGACCGCCGCCCGCAGACTGCGGGCGCAGCCTTTGAACACCGCCTCGGCGATGTGATGCGCGTTGATCCCGTGATGCAGCACGCAGTGCAGATTCAACCCCGCCGCGTTCGCCACGGCCTGCCAGAACTCCCGCACCAGTTCCGTATCGAAGTCGCCCACCTTCGCGGCCGGGAAGGCCACGTCCCACACCAGCATCGGCCGGCCGGACAGGTCCAGCGCGACGGTGACCAGAGCGTCCTCCATCGGCAGCGCGATTGAGCCGTACCGCACGATTCCGGTCTTCTCCCCGACCGCCTCCTTCAACGCGCGGCCCAGGCAGATGCCGACGTCCTCGGTGGTGTGATGGAAGTCGACGTGCACGTCGCCGGTCGCCTTCACCGTGAGGTCGACCAACCCGTGCCGGGCGAACAGTTCCAGCATGTGATCGAGAAACCCGACGCCCGTGGCGACGTCGTGCGCGCCGGAGCCGTCAAGGTTCAGCGTCAGCGAGACGGTCGTCTCGCCGGTTTCACGGTCGATGGTCGCGGTGCGTGGATCGGGCATCGCATCACAGTACCCGAGCCGGACGCAGGCGTCCGGCTTAGACCGCGAACGATTCGAGGGCCGTCAGCAACGCGTCCGTTTCTGCCGGCGTGCCCACGGTGATCCGCAGGCCGTCCGGCGTGCCGTCCGGCCACGCTTTGAAGGCGAAGTAGCGGACGAGGATGCGACGCTCCTTCAGCATGTCGAAGCGGGCGCTGTGCTGGCCGTCGGGGTGGGTGCAGAAGACGAAGTTCCCGCCGCTGGGCTGCACGTCGAAGCCGAGGGCCGTCAGGCCGTCCGTCAGCCGTTCCCGCTCGGCCAACACCGTCCGCACGGTCTCGTCGAGCCAGTCCGCATCCCGCAGGGCCGCGGCGCCGCCGGCGAGGGCCAGCGTGTCGCAGTTGTAGGAATCCTTCACCTTCGCCATCGCCGCGATCACCTCCGGCCGGGCCGCGGCGAAGCCCATCCGCAGTCCCGCCAGCCCGTAGGACTTCGACAGCGTCCGCGTCAGCACGATGCGGTCGCCGTGGGGGCCGTTCAGCAGATCGAGCCCCAGCCGGCCGTCCTCGAAGTCCGCGTAGGCGCCGTCGAGAATCAGCAGCCCGTCGTCGGGGATCAGCCGTTCGAGCGTCTCCGCCGGCCAGACCGTGCCGCTGGGGGAGTTCGGCACCGGCACGAAGAACAGCCTCGCCCGCTGTTTGACCGCCTCGACCCGCTCCCAGTTCCACGACCAGTCGCCGTTCAGCGGGACGGCCTCGAAGGGGCAGTTCTGAATCTCCGCCAGCGTGCGATACAGCGTGTAAGTCGGGTGCGGGGAGACGATTAGATCGCCCCCGCCGTCGCCCCCGCTGTCGGCGGAGCGGCAGAAGGTGCGGATCAGCAGCGTGAGGATCTCGTCGCTGCCGTTGCCGGGCAGGATCCAGTCCGGCTCCAGCCCGAGCCGGTCCGCCGCCGCCTGCCGGAAGGCCAGGCCGGTGGGGTCCGGGTAGCGGTTGAGCCGTTCGCCCGCGGCGGCCCGGATCGCCTCGACGGCGGCGGGCGGCGGGGGGAACGGCAGTTCGTTGGTGTTCAGCTTCACCCAGCCCCCTCCGCGGGGCTGCTCCCCCGGGGCGTAAGCGGCGAGGGGAACGACGGCGGGGCGGGGACTGACCAAGGGGACGACGCGCAAACGGACGTGAACGGGCGAAGGGGCAGACTCAGAATAACCCGTCGGGTTCGTCCTCGTCCGCCGCCCGCCTGCGGTTTCGCGGGGACTTCGCGGTTCCGGCGTCCCGACGGCCGGCTCCCGCCTGCTCCGCGGTCGCGGAGGCGTCGAACGGTTCGGTGACGGGCTCGCCGTCGGCGTCCACGCCGGTCAGCAGTTCGACGCGGCGTTCGGCCCGCTCCAGCGTCGCCCGGCAGCGCCGCAGCAGACCGACGCCGGCCTCGAACCGGGCCAGCGACTCCTCCAGGCCCAGCCGGCCGCCCTCCAGGTCGGCGATCACGGCGCGCAGGTCGTCCAGCGCCTCCTCGAAGGGCGGTTCGTCGCGGCCGGCGTGTGCGTTCTCAGTCATTCCTCATCCTCCGTGCGTTCCAGAACCTCACAGCGGATCGACCCGCGGGCCAATCGCGTCGTCACCTCATCGCCGACGGCCACCGCGGCGGCGTCCGTCAGCACAGACTTTTCCTGTCGGGTCAGCGAGAACCCCCGCCCCAGCACCGCCAGCGGGGAGAGCGCGTGCAGCCGACCGCCCAGCCGTTCCAGTTCGTGCGTGCCCCGCTCCACCCGACGGCGGCCGGCGTCGGCGAGGCGGGCGTCCAGTTCGTCCAACCGCTGGGCCTCCGTGGCGACCCGCCGACGCAGGGCCAGCGGCAGGCGCTCGGCGGCGTCGGCGACGAACGCTTCGATTTCCCGCCCGTCCGGCACGGCCAACTCCGCCGCCTCGGACGGGGTGAGCGCCCGGCGATCGGCGACGAGGTCCGCGATCGTCACGTCGATCTCGTGCCCCACCCCGCAGACGACGGGAACCGGGCAGGCCGCGACGGCCCGGGCGACCGGCTCCTCGTTGAAGGCCCACAGGTCCTCCAGGCTGCCCCCGCCCCGGATCAGCAGCACGACGTCCACCCCCGACAGGCCGCCAGCGGTCCGCAGCGCGGCGGCAATCTGTTTCGCCGCGCCGTCCCCCTGCACCGCGGTGGGCACGACGATCGCGTCCGTCCCGCGCCAGCGCCGGCGGAGCACCTGCAAGGCATCGCGCACCGCGGCGCTCGTCGGGCTGGTGACGAGCGCCACCCGGCGGGGGAAGGTCGGCAGCGGGCGCTTGCGGTCCGGGTCGAACAGCCCCTCCGCGGCGAGCTTTTCCTGAAGCTGCCGAAACGCCAGTTCCAGCGAACCCACCCCCTCCGGCTGCATCGCCGCGAGGATCAACTGGTAGGCCCCGCGGGGGGCGTAGACCTCGACGTTTCCTTCGCAGATCACCGCCAGCCCGTCCCGCGGTTCGAACCGCAGGCGGGAGGCTTTGCCCTTCCACATCACGACGCGGATCTGGGCGGCGTCGTCCTTCAGCGTGGCGTACAGGTGCCCGCTGCGGGCGAGCACGACGTTCGACAGCTCCCCCGCCACCCGCACCGCGGGGATGGCCGTCTCCAGGACCTCCTTGATCGCCCCGGTCAGGTCCGAGACGCTCAGCGGCTCCATCTGGGCTTCGCCGTGACTCACGGCGAGGCGACCGAGCGTAGGTAGCCGAGCGCCCGGCTCGCCTCGCCGAACGGGTCCGGGCCGGTCGTGCGATCGCAGGTCCCCCACCCCTTGAAGCCGGCTTCGTTCAGCAGGGCGAGCGTTTCCTCCCAGTCCACCTCACCGCGGCCGACGCGGACCTCTTTCCCCCCGGCCCCGTCGCTGATCGCGTCCCGGGCGGTCACGGTTTCGAGCCGGTCGTGCAGCGTGCGGAGCGCGGCGACGACCTCCCCGCCGCCCAGCAGCACGGCGGCCGGGTCGAAGTTCACGCCGAACGGGCCGGTCGTCACCCGGTCCAGCACCTCCGCGACGCGGGCCACGTCGCCGGCGGGCGTCAGGCAGGGGATCACGCCGACATGGGCGCCGGCCCGGGCGAGATCGTTCAGCACCTCGGTCAGCAAGGCGGCGGCGGGAGCGTCCGCGGCGGGCAGGCGGAACGGGCGGAACGAGAGCGTGCCGCAGCCCAAGTCCGCGGCGAGGTTCAGTGCCGCGACCACGCCGGCCACTCGTTCCTCCAACCGGTCTTCCTCATAGAGCGTCCCGCGGGTGGGAAAGACCGCGGGGCCGGCCTTCAGCCCGTGTTCGCCGAGGTGATGCCGAAGTTCGCGGGCGGCGGTGGCGGACAAGTCCGCGGCCCGCAGTTCGGTCCGCAAATCCAGCCGCACGCCGTCGGCGCCGGCGTCGGCGACGCGGGCCAGGGCCGCCCGCAGCGGGACGGGGGCCAGGAACGTCGGCAGGGCGAGGCGAATCAAGGGGCCGGAACTCCGGGGAACGGGGCGGAACGGGAACGGGGCGAACCGTCGCAATGACGACGCGGGGGTGGGGCCGTGCCGATTCTAACGACGGGCGTCGCGGTTCCGACCCGGGCGGGTCGATGGAACCGGAGTGTCCCCGCTCATCGCCGCCGCCGCCCTGCTCGTGCCCCCGCCGCCGAGTTACGTGGCGGCGACGGAGGCGCCGGCGGCCGTCGACGCCACCGCCCCGCTGGCGGAGTGGCGCTTCGGCGGCGATGAGGACCTCGACTTCGACCGCTGGCCCGACGGCTGGCTGCGGCGGCGGGGGGCGGCGTTCCCGCACTTCGTGCCGGTCGAAATCGACCCCGGCGGGTTTCCCCCCCGCTCCGGCGACGCCGACGACGGGGCGGCCCTGTGGGTGGCGGCGAACGGCGGGGCCGCGGCGGCGTACTCCCCGCCGGTGCGGCTGACCGGCCGGCCGGCGCTGCGGCTGACGGCCCGGATTCGCACCGAGGGGCTGGACGGCTGCGCCGCCGTGGTCAGTCTGTCGCTGTTGGACGTGCACCACGTGCGGCTGGCGCGGTTCCTCAGCGAGCCGGTCAGCCGCACCACCACGCCGAGCGGCCGCACGGTCGCCATCGGCCCCGCCCCGCCGGTGCCCGGCGCGGTGTGGGCGGTCGTCGGGTGTCATCTGGTCCCGGGCTCGGCGGTGTCCGTCGGGGGGGCGGCGTGGTTCGACGACCTCAAGCTGTTCTCGGAGCCGTTCCTCATGCTGGATCGGATCGGGACGGCCCCGCTGGTCGCGCCCGGAGAGTTGGTCGGGCTGCGGTTGTCGCTCTCCGGGGCGCCCGTGGACGGCCCGGCGCCGAGCCTCGCCGTGACCGTGCGGAACGTGGACGAGCCGGGGGCGCCGGCGGTTCCGGTTCCGCTCGACCCGGTGCGGGTCGGCTCGGAGGTTACGGCCCTGCCGACGATCGGGCCGCTGACGCCCGGGTTATGGGAAGTGACGGCAACGACCGCCGCCGGGGCGGCGGAGAACGCCCGAACGCTGCGGATCGCCGTCGCCGATCCCTTGGATCTGCCGGAGGGCGTCGCCGCGGGGGCGGGCCGCTTCGGGGTCGCGCTGAACCTCGCCCCGGAGGCGGCCGCCGGTCGGATCGCCGAGGCCGCCGCCGCCGCCGGGGCCGGCTGGGTGCGCTGGCGCGCCGGCGATCCGGAGGCGGACGAACGCTTCGCCGCCGCGGTGCGCGCCCTCCACCTGCGCCCCGTGGTGCAGTTGACCGCGGAGAACTTCGACCGTCCCGGCGCGGCCACGGCCGACGCCGTCGCCGCCCTCGAGAATCCCGCGGGGACGGTAGAGCAGCTGGCTAAACCCCTGGCGGTCCATGTGCGGCACTGGCAACTGGGCGAAGATCGTGAACCGCCGGCGGCGGGCCCGCGGACGAAGCCGACCGCGGGCGGGCTGCTGCGGGCCGCCGCCCCGGGGGTGATGGTCGCCGGACCGATCGACGCCGGGGCGGATCAACCCGTGCTGGCCGGCGCCGTCGGAGGGCCTTCGGGGGCGTGGCGGATCGTGCCGGCACAGGGCGATCCGTCGCCGTTCCTCTGGGAGTTGATCGAAGCCTCCGCCGCCGGAGCCGGTCCGACATTCGCGGAGGGCGCCGCGTCCGGCGACAGCGGGTTGTTCCTGGCCGACGGCACTCCCACCGGCCGCTTCCTGCCCTTCCGCACCGCCTCCGTGCTGCTCCGCGAAGGGACCTTTCTCGGGACGCTCCGCTTCCCGGACCTGCGGGCGTGGGAGGAACCCGAGGCGTTGGCGTTTCAGACGCCGCGGGGCCCCGTGATCGCGGTCCGCGGCGCGGCGGCCGGGACGGCGACCCTGCGACTCGGCGGGACGCCGGTCGGCCGCGACGCGATCGGCCGCCCCTTCGCCGTTCCCGTGGAAGACGTTCGTCATCGGGTGTCGTGGTCCGAGGAGCCGACGTTCCTGACCGGGGTCAGCGAACGATTGCTCCGCCTGCGGCTCAGCGTCCTACTGGAGAACGAGGGCGTGCTGCAAAGTTCTCAGGAACCCCAGCCGCTGCGGGTGCGGTTCCTGAACTCGGAGGTCGAGGCGGCCACGTTTCTCGTGGCGCCGGAGCTGCCGGAGGGCTGGACGATCTCGCCGGCCCAGGTCGAAGTGACCGCGGAGGCCGATGAGGAGGCGACGGTGGAATTCACCGTCGTGCAACCGCCGGACGTCTCCCTGGGCGATCACCAGGTCGTGGTGCGACTGACCCGGCAGGGCCTCGACGGCGAAACGCTCCGCGTCCCCCGCACCGCCACCGTGCGGCTGTCCGGCCTGCGGCTGAACGTGAGCGATCGCCGCCTGCCCGACGGCGCCTGGGAGGTCACGCAGACGCTGATCAACGAACTGCCGGACGGCTCCTCCCCGGCGTTTCGCTGCGACGTGCAGATTCCCGGAGCCGCCCGCGTGAGCCTCGAAACCGGTCCCCTCCCGACGGGCGAACACACCTTCCTCCACCGTCTGCCGGCCGCCGCCGCCGGCGGAGAGGTCTGGCTGCGCTGTACGGAGATGAACGGCGTCCGGGTGCTGAACCGCCGTTGGACCCTCGGCGACCCGCCGGCGGCCACGGCGGCGGAGCCCTGAACGCCGCTCGGCCGGCACGGGACGTTCGCAGGCGCGGAGATTCTCGCCGGCGAAGACGACGTTAATCTGGAACTCCCGTCCCCCGCCCGCCCGTCGCCGTGTCCGTCGCCCCCGTCACCGTCGCCGACTGCGTCGCCCTGCTGGATCGGCTCGCTCCGCCGGATCTGCACGAATCTTGGGACAACACCGGCCTGCTGCTGGGCGATCCCGCGGCGGGGGTGGCCTCGATCACCACCTGCCTGACCCTCACCCCGGACGTCGCCGCCGAGGCGATCGAACGCGGCGACGGGCTGATCGTGGCCCACCATCCGATCTTCTTTCGCCCCGTGCAGCAGCTCACGACGAACGCTGCCGAGGGCCGGATGGCCCTGGACCTGGTGCGGGCCGGCGTCGCCGTGTTCTCGCCGCACGCCCGCTGGGACAATGCGGCCGGGGGCATCAACGAACGCCTGGCCCGGGGATTCGGGCTCGCGGACCCCCGACCGCTGCGGGTGCGGAAGGACCTGACCGAGGCGATCGGCGACGACGTCCCCCGCGGCGCCGGGCGGATCGGCAAGCGGAAGGAGCAGGTGTCCTTCGCCGAGTTCGTCCAGTGGGTGAAGGCGGTGATGCACCTGCCGGGCGTGGACGCCGTGCCGACCGAACGGCCGGTGCGTTCCGTGGGCGTCGCCTGCGGCAGTGCCGGGGAGTATCTCTCGGACGCGATCGCCGCCGGCTGCGACGTCTTCGTCACCGGCGAAGCCCGCTTTCACACGGCGCTCGAAGCCCGCACCGCCGGGGTGGGGCTGATCCTCGTCGGGCACTACGCCAGCGAGCGGTTCAGCATGGAGGAGCTTGCGAAGGAACTCGCCGGATACTTCCCGAATCTGCCAGTGCGTCCCAGCGACGTGGAGCGGGACCCGCTGGTCCGGCTGTGAGCCGGCAGGCCTGAGCGGGACGCGGTCCCTGCAAAAATTACCCTTCGGCGGAACCGTCCGCCGCCGGCCAGTCCTGCAGGTTTTCGTTCCCGGTTTGCCGGGAGAGCCGCCAGAAGGCGACGCCGAAGCCGGTCGCCAGGGCGATCGGCATGCCCATCATGAACAGGATCGAGGCGAAGAACGCCCGGGGCAGGCGTTCGTCCGACTCCGCGGCGGCCTTGCACATCGGGCAGGCCTCCGCGGCCGCCGGGCAGGCCACCAGCGCGGCGAAAAGTACGGCGGCGACGACGGCGGTTCGCATGGTTCCAGTCTACCCGGCCGGCCAGTGGTAAAGCATCCCGTAGATCACCACTCCGGTCACGGAGACGTACATCCACACCGGCCACAGCCAGCGGGTGACGGCCACGTGCTTGTCAAACCGGCCTTTCATAGCCCGCCAGACGGCGACGACGGCACCCACCGGCACCACCGCCGCCAGCACAACGTGCGTGATCAGGATCGTGAAGTAAATCCACCGCCAGACGCCCTCGCCCTCGAACGGCCGCCCCCGCAGGCCGGTGCTGCCGGTCAGGACCGCGTGATACAGGAGGTAGCAGGCCAGAAAGACGGCCGAGACCGCCAGGGCCGACAGCATCGCCCGCTTGTGCGACTCGATCCGCCCGGTGCGTTGGAAGTACAGCCCAACGGCCAGCAGCACGCCGGCGAGGCCGTTCAGCACGGCGTTGATCGTGGGCAACCAGGCCGCCCACTCCGGCAACCGGGCCAGCTTCTCCGCGATCTCCGGCGTCATTCGCCGGCTCCCGCCGGGGCGTCGGCGGGAGCGTCGTCGGCGAGAGCGGCGTCAGCCGGCGCCGCTTCGGCGTTCCCCGCCAGTTCCAGCGCCGCCCGGCGGAGCTTCACCATCTCTCCCGGGTTCTGAGAATTGTATTTCCCCCGCACCACCCCGTCCGGGCCGACGAGCATCAGGTTGTTGGTGTGAAAGATGGCCTGATTGGGGTCGACGTGGCCGTCTTCGTAGCCGACCGGCTGTTTAAATCCGTCGCCGATCAGCGTGTAGATTTCGCCCCGATCGCCGGTGAGGAAGAGCCAGTCCTCGTCCTCCTTGGCGTTATAGAAGTCCGAATAGTTGGTGAGGATTTCCGGCGTGTCGTACTCCGGGTCGACGGTCAAGGAGACCAATTTCACGCCGCTGCCTTCCAAGGGTTTGCGGAGGTCCGCCATCGCCTTGGTCACCCGCGGGCAGACCGTCGCGCAGCGGGTGAAGACGAAGCCGGCGATCCAGGGGGAGCCTTCCAGCGTTTCGTGCGTCACCGTCGCCCCCCGCCGCTCCGTCAGGGCGAACGCCGGCAGCCCCTCGGGGTCGTAGATCGGCTCCGCCGGCGGCGCTTCGCCGTTCGGGAGCAGTTGGGCACCGGCCTCCCCGCCGTCGGCGGCGACGAGTTCCACGCCCGGCTCCGGCGGGGCGGAGCGATCCCCCCGCAGGAAGAACGCGGCGATGAGCGCGACGAACACCGCCCCCCACAGCACGGCGCCGATCCACAGCAGCGGTCGACGGGCGGGACGTTGGGCGGGGGCGAGCGATTCAGCCATGCCCCATGATACGAAACTCGCCGGGCGAACGCTGGGGCCGACGCCTGCGGCGCCTCACCGCCCCTCGCGGAAGCGGACTCCCGGACGCCTCAGCGGGCCTCACGGGGGTGCCGACGGCGGGTCATCAGCACGGCGGCGATCAGGCAGACCAGCGTGAACCCCCCGAACACCAGCGCCCCGACGCCGGCACCCGGCAGGGTGAGCGTCGCCGGTACGTCCGCGATCGCCGGGGTCATCGCCCGTCGCAGGCCCGCCACGCCGTAGGTCAACGGGTTCGCCGCAACGACCCATTTCAGCCAGCCGTCGTCCGCCGGGAACGCCGCCCCGGAGAGCAACCACATGGGCAGCAGCACGACGCTCATCAGGGCGTGGAACCCCTGCGTGCTGTCCAGCGGCCAGGCCATGCAGTAGCCCAGCGCCGTCAGCCCCACCGACAGCAGCGCGATCCACCCGGCCGTCAGCAGCACGGAGGAGGCGGTGAAGCCATATTCGACCCCCGGCGCCAGCCCCACGAGGTTCAGCAGCGGGGCGAGGGACACGAACAGGCCGGCCTGCAGGAAGGCGATCGCCGCCCCGCCGAACACCTTGCCCAGCACGATCCCCGCCCGCGGCACCGGCGCCACGAGCACCCCTTGCAGGAACCCTTCGCGGCGGTCCTCGATCACGCTGATCGTAGCGAAGATCGCCGTGAACAGCACGATCATCGCGGCGACGCCGGGCAGGAAGTACGCCTGGTAGCTCATCTCCAACCCGTCGGCGTACGCCGGGGCGTCGAACGCCGACCGCATCCCCGCGCCGAGCACCACCCAGAACAGCACCGGCTGAACCAGCGCCCCCACGACCCGGGTGCGCTGCCGAAAGAATCGCACCAGTTCCCGCTGCGCCAGACTGAACGCCGCCAGCATCACGGAGGGCGTGGGGGCCGCCCGGCGTGCGGCGGGGGCCGCGACGGCGGCGGGGGCTTCGGCGAGGGCGGCGCTCATCGCCCCATCGTAGGGCCCGTCCGCCGCGAAGCGCCATGCCCCCGGGCGACGCCGGCCGGGTCGATCCGCCGCGGCGTCCGTCAGGCGCCGTCAGTCGCGCGGCAGGGGCAGCCTGAGTTTCACGATCGCCCCGCCCTCGGCCTGATTGTCGGTCGCGACGGTTCCGCCCCACTGGGCGACCCGCAGCCGCAGGTTCGCCAGACCGGAGCCGTCCCCGGCGCCCAAGTCGCCTTCGCCGTCCGGGAAGCCGCACCCGTCGTCGCGGAACGTCAGTTCCGCCGCGGGCGCCCCGTCGAATTCCGCGGTCCTCAGGCGGACGGCGACTGCTCGGGCCGACGCATGCTTCAATGTGTTGAGCAGCAGCTCCCGGGCCGCCTCGAATAGCACGGCGGCGGCGGCGGGCGGCAGAGCCTTGGACAGGGCGGAATCGCAGTCCGTGGAGACGCGCAGGCCGTGCCGCTGCGTCGTGCGGGCGGCCAGCCAGTCCAGGGCCGGCGCCAGCCCCCGGCTCCGCAGCACCGGCGGACTGAGTTCCGCCGCGAGGGAACGCGACTCCGCGATGGCCTCCTCGATGAAGCCGATGGCGTCCTCCCGCGGTCCGCCGGCGGCGAGGGTCATCTTCGCGCCGACGAGTAGTTGTTGGAGATGATCGTGCAGCACGCGGGCCAGCCGGTCGCGCTCCGCGCTCGCCGCGGTTTGGACTGCCTCGGCAGCGGCCCGCAGGTCGTCGGCCGCCGCCTTCAGATCCGCCGTTCGCGCCGCGACGGCTGTCTCGAGGCGGTCGTTCTCCGCGTTCAAGCGGCGGTTCATCGCCCGCAACCTCAGCTCGGCGGCCGCCAGGGCGGCCAGGCTGTGCAACACCGCCAGGTCGTCCTCCGACCACTCCCGCGGTTTTCCGTCGATGACGCAAAACGCCCCCAGCACGTGGCCGTTCGGGTCCGGCAGCGGCATGCCGGCGTAGGCGATCACGCCGAACTCTTCGATCGCCTTGTTCTCCGCCACGCGGGGATCTGCGCGGGCGTCCACGATCACCAGCGGCTCCCCGTCGCCCACGACGTGCTGGCAAAACGAAAGCGACAGCGGTGTCTCTCGGCGAGTCGCCCAGGGTTCCGGCAGTCCGACGGCGCTCTTGAAGAACTGCCGGTGCTCATCGACCAGGGACACCACCGCCGCCGGCACGTCCAACAGGCGGACGGCGAAATGGGTCAGGCGGTCGAACGCCTCCTCGGGCGGCGAATCCAGCAACCCGCTCTCGGCCAACGCCGCCAACCGCGTTGGATCGGACGCGACAGGACAGAAGAACGGTTCGATCTCTGCGGGAGCCAAACTCGAAGCGATTCAGGGGTGCAAGGAGGCGAGGCCGACGGGACGGAACGCCTCGCAGCGGCGACGTAGGGTAAGCAGTCGCGGGGGCGCAGCGGGCGTCAGAATGACGTCTCCCGCGCGGAACTGCACTTTTCGCCGCCAATCAATCGCCGGCGTCCGCCGGCGGGCCGGTCGGCGGCACCGTCACGCCGCGGATTGTCTCCCGCACCACGATCCCGGGCCGTACGAAAGCGATCCCCTGCCCGCCCCGGGTATCGATCATCACCGCCTCGAACGCCGGTTCGCTGACCGGCTCCGCCGACACCCACTCCACCAGGAAATTCGCCCCGCTGCCGCCGCTAGTGTCCTCCCGGGTGATCAGGAAATCCGTCGAGGCGAGCGGCCTCAGCCGGATCGGTTGCTTCAGGAAGGAGCGAATCTCCCGCCCGTCCGTGCCGTGATAGGCGACGCGGGTGACGACCAGATCGCGGTCCGGGTCAGTGTTGCGGGCCGACAGCGTGACCGTCAGCAGGTGGGCGTCGCCCTTCTCGTGATAAACGTGCGAGTAGGCGGGTACGTAGACGGTTTGCCCCCGCGCGGGGTGCACGGGCACGACCGCCGCCCGGTCGTCGCTGGCGGAGTCCGGGGCGTCGGCGGCGTCCGCCGATTGCCCCGTCGGTTCGCGATAGTCCAGCCCCTCCTCGACCGTCGCCAGCCGCTGGTCGAGGTAGATCGCGCCGGCCATGAACAGCGCCCCCGGCACGACGATGCAGACGGCGATCAGCAGCTTGAAGTGCCGCATGAACGCGTCCGCCTCGCGCTGGTTCGTCTCGTCCATCGGGAGCTCGGAACGGGGTGGTCGGGGCCTTCCCGCCCAGCTTAGGCGTCGGCGACGCGCGGGACAGCGCCGCGGTTCAGGCGCCGGTCTCGAACCGCTTGCCGGTGCGGGCGGTGAACACGTCGCCCAGCGTGGGTTTGCCGAGCGTCACTTGCGTCACCTCCGCTCCAAAGACGGCCATGACGTCCCGCAGGGCCTCGTGGCCAGCGGGGGTTTCGATCCGCACGCGGCCATCCAGCACGGTGGGGGCGAGGTCGAATCGGCCGCGGACCGCCTCCGCCAGTTCGTCCGGCCGCTCCGTGGAAAGCGTCAGCACGTCGCCCCCGACCGCCGCCCGCAGGTCGTCCGGCTCCCCCTCGGCGACCAATCGGCCGGCGTCGAGGATCGCCAACCGATCGCAGCGTTCGGCTTCTTCCATCAGGTGCGTGGTGACCAGCGTGGTCACGCCGTCTTCCCGTTGCAGATCGCGGAGCAACTCCCAGAGGGCGAATCGGGCCGTCGGGTCCAGACCGGTGCTCGGCTCGTCCAGCAGGAGGACCCGCGGGTCGTGGAGCAATCCCTTGGCGATCTCAACCCGCCGCTTCAATCCGCCCGACAGCCCGCCGCACAGGTCGCCGAGGCGGTCCGCCACGCCCAGCCGCTCCGACACCGCGGCCAGCCGTTCTCGCAGCGCCGCCCCCCGCAGGCCGTACAGGTGGCCGTGGTGGGTGAGGTTCTCCCGCACGGTCAGCTTGGCGTCGAGGCT
Organism: Alienimonas californiensis; assembly: GCF_007743815.1. GTDB lineage: Bacteria > Planctomycetota > Planctomycetia > Planctomycetales > Planctomycetaceae > Alienimonas > Alienimonas californiensis. The sequence continues at coordinate 4,767,742 of NZ_CP036265.1, read as the reverse complement.
GGGCGACTGGAAAGTAACCCCCAGCACGCCGCGGACGCCGTCCGGGTCGCTCCGCACGTCGAAACCGCCGACGCTCGCCTCGCCCCCCTGCGGCGGGACCAACGTGGAGAGCACGCGAAACAGCGTCGTCTTCCCCCCGCCGTTCGGGCCAAGCAAGCCAAACAGTTCTCCTTCCGCGACTTCGAACGAGAGGTCGTTCAAAGCGACGCGGTCGCCGTAGCGGTAGGTCAGCGAGCGAGCAGCGACGGCAGCGGTCATTCGCCCGCCTCCGGCTCGGCCCGCATCCCGGGACCGTCCTCATTCTCCGCGAGGGAGGCGACGGCGTCGGTCGGGTCGGCCTCGACGGTGTAGTAGTGGATGCCAATGTCCGGCAGCAGGGCGAGCACCAGTCCAAGCCCCAGCAGCGAGGTCGGCACTAGCACAATGTACTTCCACGCCCCCTCAAACTTGAGGTGCATGAACCAGGCCATCACGCAGTACGCCTTCGCAATCGCCACGCCGAACACCAACGCGGCCAGCACGAGCTTCGGCGGGTTCGGCAGCAGATCAAAGCCGACCGACACCAGCGTCAGGGCGCACAACGCCCCGAACACCGCGAGGTAGTTCGCGTGCGGGTGGGCGTCCGCGGTCTCAGACGGAGCCGCGGCGGGGTTGGGGGCGTGCGTCATGTTCCCTCAGATCAGGTAGACGGTGGGGAACAAAAAGATCCACACGAGGTCGACGAAGTGCCAGTACAGGGCGGCGTTCTCCAGGTACGGGAACCACGCCCGCGACAGACTCCAGGCCAGCGCCGGGATCGCCAGCAGCAGGATGCCGACGATCACGTGCACCGCGTGCAGGCCGGTGATCAGGAAGTAGGTCGACAGCCACAGGTTCGCGCCGGGGATGACCTGCACCTCCGGGATCGCCGTGGCGTGTGCGGGGAACTCCTCGCGGAAGGCCTCCACCCGCTCGGCGAGCGGCCCGGGGGCCGGGTTCTCGTCCCGGACGAAGGCGGACAGCTCCGTCGCCGCGACGCGGACCGGGACCGGCTCGTCCGCGACCGGCACGTCCAGCAAGACAGTGCCGGCGCCGGCGAGGACCTTCCGGCGGGCGGTCTCCGCTGTCTCCGCCACCCGGCCGGGGAGCAGGTCGTGTTCGAACTTGCCGCTGTATTCGTAAGCTTTGATGCCGAGGAACAGGCAGGCCAGCAGCAGCGTGAGGGCCAGATACCCCCGAGCCGCGGACGCATGCCCCGACCCGAGCTTGGTCAGGGCGACGACGACGAAGTAACTGCTGGTGAGCAGCACCAGCGTGTTCACCGCCCCGGCCCACAGCTTGACGTGCATCGTCTCCTGCGACGGCCACGCCGCCGCACCGCCCCGCAGCACGATCAGGCTGCCGATCAGGGCGGTGAAAAACATCACCTCCGTCCCGAGGAACAGCCAGATCCCCAACTTGCCGTTGGGAATCGGCAGCCCCATCCGGGAGGGCACCGACGGGATCGGCTCCCCGGCGGGAACCGGGGCGTGGGCGGTCGCGGCGCTCATCAGCGAATCACCAACAGTTCGATTGCCGCGGCGAGCAGCAGAATCGGCAGGTAGCCCAGCGAGGCGAACAGCACTGCCCGGGCGTTGGGCCGCGTTTCCTCCCGGGCGAAACGGAGCGAGTAGAACAGGTAGACCGCCCCGGCCAGCGTCGCCGCAACCGCGGTCCAGACGCCGACCCCGCCGCCGAGCGTCGGCAGCAACCCGACCGGCAGCAGTGCCACGGCCGTCCAGACGGCCGTCTTCCCCGCCCACCCGGCCGGCGGGAGTTGGCCCGGCAGCATGTGCAGGCCGGCCTTGGCGTACTGCTCCCGATTCAACCAGGCGATCGCCATGAAGTGCGGGAATTGCCAGAGGAACAGGATCCCGAACAGCCCCGCGGCCGTCAGCCAGGTCCCCGGCTGCGTCCCCCCGCCGGCCGCCGCCCAGCCCAGCACCGGCGGCAGCGCCCCCGGCACGGCTCCGACGACCACGCACCAGGCGCTCGACCGCTTCAGCGGCGTGTAGACGCCCACGTAAAGGGCCAGCGTGATCAACGCCAGCAACGCTATCAGCGGGTTCACCGCGAGGGCGAGGTAATCCGCCCCCGCCACCCCACAGACGATGCCGAAGACCAACGCCTCCGTCTCGCTCGTCCGCCCCGCCGGCAGCGGGCGGGTGGCGGTGCGGGTCATGCGGGCGTCGGTGTCGCGCTCGGCGTATTGGTTCAACGCCCCGCTGGCCGCGGCGACCAGCGTGATGCCGATCGAGGCGTGCAGCAGCGTGAGCCCGTCCGATCCGCCGGCGGCGAGGTAGCCCAGGGCCACCGTCACCAGCGCCATCGCGGCGATCTTCGGCTTCGCCAACGCACGGTAATCGGCGAGGCGACCTGCGAAGGAGCGGTCGTCCGCGGAGGCGGAGCGCACGGACGACAGGGGGGCGGATGCGGCGTTCAAGAGGCAACCCCCGCGGCGGTCGGGAGACGATTGACGGACACGGACGAAGCGACGGAGCGAGCGGCGGGCGGCGGCGGAGTCTCGGACGAATCGACGCCGGTCGCCAGTCGCCGCGCTCGCAACCACTGACAAACCAGCGCCGAGAGCAGCAACATGGCGAACACCGTGTGCCCGCCCCGGGAAATGATCTGCAGCGGGCTGTGCTGCACGGCCACCGTGCCGACCGCGGCGACGCCGAACCGCGTCGCCCACGCCAGCATGCCCAACACGAGCTGCCCGCCCAAGACGCCCAGCACGGCCGCGGCGTTCCACCGCAGGAAGCGTTCGCCAGTGGCCAGCCCCGCCCCGCCGGCCGCGGCGGCGAGTAGCCCCACCAGCACGGCCCCGCCGAGGTGCTCGAACAGCGCCCCGCCGAAGTGCCGCACCATCCCGCCGAGGGCGTATTGCAGAACCAGCACGGCCAACGCCGCCCCAGTCAGCCATTGGACGGTCCGCACCGGCGGCGTCTCCCGCCCGCGTGGGCTGTTCGCCCAGGAGCGGCCGGTGACGAGCACGGCGACGAACATCGCCGCCACCACGCAGGCCCCGAAGTGCCCGTGCAGCATGGCGAGGGCCGTGCTGATCTCCGTCACCCGCAGACCCCCGGCGAGCCCCTGCACGATCACCATCCCCAGCACGGCGACGCCCAGCCCACGCACCCACCGCCGGGGTTCGAGGAACCAGAGCGAGGCGACCAACGCGATCGCCAACAGGCCCGTCGTCGCCCCCGCCAAACGGTGAACGTGTTCGAGCACCTTATCCGTGTGCCCGAGTTTAATGTCGTTAAAGAAGTTGTAGGCGAGCATGTTCTCGCCGCCGCTGGTCGGCCAGTCGAGAAACGCCATGCCGGCGCCCAGCGTCGTCACCGTCGCTCCGAGCCCGACGGTGCCAATTACCGTGCACAACACCAGCAGCCACGCGACCCGGTGCGGCCAGGGCGATTGCGGGGCGAGCGAGGGGGCGTCAGCCCCCCGTACGTTTGTGGGCGAAGCGGCGATCATGCCCCACGAACCGCATGCATTTCCGGCGGTTCATCCTGCGGCAGGTAGTCGCGGTCCGGCATGACGACCGGGCTGCTGTACTCGTACGGCCCGCGGTAGCAGACCGGCGGCAGATCGAAGTTCCCGTGCGGGGGCGGGCTGGGGGCGCTCCATTCGAGCCCGTTCGCCAGCCACGGATTGCGGCCGGCCTTCTTCCCGAACGCCCACGATCCGAAGAAGTTCGCGACCAGCAGCAATTGGGCGGCGCCCATCACGATCGCGCACCAGGTCATGAACTCGTTTAAAGCCAGCAGATTCTCGAACGGCGGATGCACATAGGGGTCGGCGTAGCGCCGCGGCATCCCGGCCATCCCGAGCATATGCATCGGGAAGAACACGCCGTGGAACGCGAGGAACGTGATTCCGAAGTGCAACTGCCCGAGCCCTTCGCTCATCGACCGGCCCGTCATCTTCGGGAACCAGTGATGGATCGCCGCGAACACCCCGAACAGCGTCGCCCCGAACAAAATATAGTGGAAGTGGGCGACGATGAAGTAGGTGTCGTGGAAGTACACGTCCACCGGCACCGCGGCCATGAAGATGCCGCTGAGCCCGCCGGTGATAAACATGCTCACGAAGGCGGCGCAGTTCAGCAGCACGGTATTAAACCGCACCTTCCCACCCCAGATCGTGCCGATCCAGTTGAACACCTTAATTCCGCTGGGCAACGCGATCAACACGGTGCTGACCATGAACGTCATGCCCAGCGCCGGGTTCATCCCCGAGGTGAACATGTGGTGGCCCCACACGACGAACCCGAGGCCCGCGATCGCCGTCATGCTGTAAATCATCGGCTTATAGCCGAACAGCGGCTTGCGGCAGTGGCAGGCCAGCATGTCGCTGACCATGCCCATCGCCGGCAGCAGCATGATGTACACCGCCGGGTGCGAGTAGAACCAGAACAGGTGTTGCCAGAGCAACGGCTGACCCCCGCCGATCGTCGCCGCGTCCTCGCCCGGCAGCAGTTGGCCTGTGGGGATGAAAAAGCAGGTGCCCAGTTCGCGGTCGGCGATCAGCATCAAGCTCGCCGCGGTCAGCACCGGCAGGGCGAACGCCTGCAGAATCGCGGTGATGAACATCCCCCAGATGCTCATCGGCATGCGGAACAGCGTCATGCCCGGCGCCCGCATGTTGATGATCGTGGTGAGGTAATTCACCGACCCCATCATCGAGCTCACGCCGACCAGCGTCAGCCCGTACAACCACCAGCTCTGAGCCGGCCCGGTGCCGGGGTTGGCGTCCGGCAAGGCACTGAGCAGCGGATACGCCGTCCACCCGCTCGACGGCCCGGCGGCGAAGTTCCCCGCCGCGTAATAGCTGTAGCCGAAGCAGAACACCGCCGGCCAGTAGATCCAGTAGCTCGCCATATTGAGCTTCGGGAACGCCATGTCCTCCGCCCCGATCTGGAGCGGGATCAAGAAGTTACCGAACGCCCCGGCCAGGATCGGGATGATCACCAGGAACACCATCACCGTGCCGTGCATGGTGAACAGCATGGTGTAGAACTCCGGCGTAATCCGTCCGCCGGTGGTGGGAAACAACGCGTTGCCGAGGATCGGCAGCGGTTCCCACGGGTAGGCCAGCTGCCAGCGGATCGCCAGCGCGAAGGCCCCGCCGACGAACAGCATCAACAGCGTCGTCAGCAGAAACTGCATCCCGATCACCTTGTGATCGGTACTGAACACGTACCGCCGCAGGAACCCGGGCCGTTTGTGGCCGGCGTGGGCGCCCGAGGCGCCGTGCGGGTCGCCGCCGGGGAAGGCGTCGGTGGCGGGGGGGGAGAGCGTCGCCATCAGTTCCGTTCCCCCGGCTCGGTCGAATCCGTATCTGGCAAAGCGGCGGTGACTTCGTCGTTTTCGACCGTCACGCCGTCGCTGCGGCGTTCGGCGGCGAAGGCGGCCATCGCGGCGGCGTGCTCCTCCGGCGGCGCCGCCTTCACGACGCCGCCCATTTTATAATGCCCCCAGCCGCACAGTTCCTGGCAGAGCAGCACGTACTCGCCCGGCACGTCCGCCTGGAACCAGACCGGGATGCGTTGCCCCGGCAGCGCGTCCTGCTTGATACGGAACTGCGGCAGGCTGAAGGAGTGCTGCACGTCCTCGCTGCGAAGCTGGATCAGCACCGGCTGCCCCGCGGGGATCAGCAGTTCGTTCACCGCGTACAGGTCGTCCGGCTGCGGCGTGTCCATCAGCGGCTTGCCGGGGGCCGGGTAGCGGATCCGCCACTCGTACATCCGGGCCGTCACCTCCGCGACCGGCGTGACGCCCTCCGGGTAGTAGCTTTCCACCCGAAACTTCGCCCACGCCCCCATCTGATAGAAGGCGATGAAGAACAGCGCCGCCGCGGGGATCAGCGTCCAGACCACCTCTAGCACGTGATTGCCGTGCAGGTAGCGGGCCCTGCTCCGCCCCGCGGCGCCGAACAGTGCCCAGGCGAGCCCGATCTGCGTCAGCACGAACACGACCCCGCAGATGACGAGGATCACGTAGAACAGGTGATCGATCTCCCGCCCCAGCGGGTTGACGCTCTCCAGCGAACCGGCGCCCGCCTCGTCGACGTAAGACTGCGGGAACCACCAGCCCAGCCCCGGCGACGCCGCCAATACGGCGACGGCGGCCACCGGCCAGAGTGCGAACAAGCCTACCCAAACCCACTTCACGATCGGTCGGCCTTCTTCTGCGAGGCGGTGGGCGGGACGACGGGCGACGGGAGAACGCGGGCGGGAGCGGCGGCGACTGCGGGTTCCTCGGCCGTCGGGTCAGCCGTCGGCTCCGGCTCCGCCCCGTCCAGCAGCGACGGATCGAGCGGCAGCGCGAGCAGGAAGTTCACCAGGTCCCAGATCTGCGCGTCCGACAGGTTATCGCCGAAGCCGGGCATGTTGGAACCGACGATGCCGGAGTGCACCCGCCGGTACAGATCGATCGGCCGCCGCCCGCCGCGGTAAATCCCGCGGGTCAGGTTCCGCGGCATCACCACCTCGCCCCAGACGTCGTGGATGCCGGGCTCGGCGTACGGCTGCCCGGTGGCGGCGTCGATCAGCACGCTGACCGTCTGCGGCCCGTTGCCCAGCCCCCGCGAGCCGTGGCAGCTCGCGCACTGGGTGCTCTTTTGCAGGTACAACCCCCGGCCCCGCTCCACGGACGCCGCCAACTCTGCGCCCGTCAGCACGGGCCGCGGTTCGCCCGGCGTGACGGGCGGCTCGGTCTCCGCCAGCGCCCAGGGCTCCGCGACGGGGGCGGTGATGAACGTCAATTGATCGGAGACGTTGTAGTCCCAGGCGTCGGTCAGTTCCTTGACGAGGTCCTCCCGCGTCAGCCCTTCTTCAGACGACAACCGCTCCTCGATCGCCTGCGCCCCGTAGAAGACGTCCGCCTCGTTCGCCAGCGCCCCGGCGTATTGGCCCTGCATCGACAGCCAGCGAACGTACTCCACCACCGCGGCCGTCTGGGCTGCGTTCAGCGCCGGGTGGAACGACGGCATATAGGTGCCGGGAATGCCCTCCCGCAGCACGCGGGTCAGGTCCTCCCGGCTGGGCACGCCGGAGCCGGTCGAGGTGAACTTGTAAACGCCGAGCCGATAGTCCCGCGGCAGCGGATGGAGGTACTTCGCGGTCGGCCCGTCCCCGCCCCCGGCCGAGCCGTGACAGTGCATGCAGTGCACCGTGTAGAGGTCTCGCCCCTGCTCCAGCAGTTCGGCGTCGCCGACGACGAGCGTCGCCGGCAGGGGCTCGCCGGTCGCTTCGTCAAACGCCGGCGGGAACGCCGCGGGATAGTTCTCGAAGGGGATCAGCGGGATCGTGACGGCGTCGCCCTCAACGGCCGTCACCGCGGCCTCGTGCGGCTTGCCCATCTCGCCGTTCCAGTGCAGCACGTCGCCGACGGCGATCGGCGGCAGGGCTTCCGTCCCGGCGACCGGGGCGAGGAGGAAGGTGGTGGTTTTCGCCTCCGGGTCCTCCGTCACCTCCGTCACCTCCGCCCGCTGGGAACTGAACTCCACCGGCAGCGAGGTGAACACCGCCGGGTCGGTCGGCGTGCCGAATCGCTTGAGCAGGGCTTCGTCAAAGCCCACGAGGTCCCGCTCCTCCCGCTCGCCGGTCTCGAAGTCCTCGACTTCAGCCCGGGTGCCGGTCCGCAGTTCTTCCAGCAGGCCAGCGTACTTCGGTGGCGGGACGAACGCCGGTTCCGGCGCCGGCTCGCAGCCGGTGATTCCTACGAGAACGAACCCGGCCAACCACCCGCCCAGCGACAGACGCACGGCGAGCGGGGCGGCGGCGGGGGGGCGGGAACGCATCAGGGCAGACCGGAGGTTCGAGTGCGGCCGACATGGTAATCCGTGGATGCGAGACGGAAACCCGGTCGCAGTGCCGCACCTGTCCCGCGTCGAACTCCGCCGGCGGAACCGCTACGACCGGCGAGTCGCCCCCGTCAGGCCCGAAATCCGTCAGGCCCGTGACTCAAACAGCCGCGCAAACCACCCCCCGCGGGGCCGCGGTGAGCGAACGACCGTCGCAGGAACTTCCTTCGCTCGGATCGCGGCGATCATCTCCCCGACGGACAGCGGCACCGGCGGCGGGCCACCCGGAGCCGTTTTGGCGACCGCTTTCTTCGCCGCGGGGGCGGCTTTCCCCCGAGCCCGGGCGACGATCTCCGCAGCGCTGGGGCGGCCGGTGGGTTTCACAGCCTGGGCGGGCGCCGCCTTCGCCGGGGTCGGCTTGGGGGCGGCGGTCGCTCCACCGCCGGGGCCGTCGGCGGCCCGGGCCGCGGCGAGGATCGCCGCCACCGACGGCCGGGCCTCCCCGCTCGTCTCGGTGGAAGAGGTCTTTTTCGCGGGTGCGACCGCCGGCTTGGCGACCTGATGCCCCACCGCCGCCAGCATCGCCGCGACGGACGGGGGCGAACTGGCGGCTCCCGCGGGCGCCGCATCCCCCCGCACCGCCGCCAGCATCGCGGCGATCGAGGGCGGAGCGTTCGACCCGGCCGGGCCCCGGACCGCCTCCAGCATCGCCGCGACCGACGCCGGCCGATTCCCGCCCCCCGCCCCGCGGACGGCCGCCAGCATGGCGCCCGTCGACGGCGGCGCCGGCCGCCCGTTCCCGGCGACGGCCGCGTTCCCCCGCACCGCCGCCAGCATCGCCGTGACCGATGCCGGCCGGGCGCCGTCCCCGGATATACCGGACGGTTCAGGCCGCGAGGCCGGTTCCGGTCGCTCCGCCACGGGCGGCGGCGCGGCGGGCGGCGCCGGAGCCGCCGGTTCGTCGGCGGGGCGATTCGCCCGGGCGGCGGCGAGGATGTCGGCGACGGACGGGCGGGACACGGGCGAGACGAACCGGCGACGAACGGACGAGCGGGGAACCCACGGCGCCCGCGACGGGCGGCGAACCGTTCAGTCTGCCCCAGCCCGCTCCCCGGACTCAACCCCGCCCCCCGCTTCCCCCCCCGGCGCCGGCTCCGCGGGCGGCGGTTCGTAGGCGATCGTGACGGTGCGGCCCTCCACCGCGGCCCCCGCCAGCGGCGGGACGCGGGCCAGCCACGCCGCCACGTCCGCCACCGGGCCGACCGTCACCCGCCACCCCGGCCCGTTGGCCCGTGGGGCGGCCCGGCTGACGGCCCGGGCGGGGTCGTCCGTCACGGATTCCAGTAGCGCCAGCAGATCGGCCGCCTGCCGGGCGGTGAGGGGACGGGTGAACTCGACCGTCACCCGCTGCGCGTCCGGCACCGGCGCCGGCGGGTCGGCGGCGGCGGCGAGCGCCGCGTCCGTCGCCTCCCGCAACGCCTGATCGAACGCCGCCTGCGTCTTTGCGGCGAGGGCCGCATCCAGATGCGGCCCCGCCGCCGCCAGCACCGCCGCGGCGCCGGTGCCCCCGGCGGAGTCCGCCTTCGCCGCCCAGATGGGCGCCGTCGCCTCCAGGATCGCCGGCGCCCACGCCCCCTCCGAGGCCACCACCGGGATTGACGCCTCTTCCCCCTCCGGATTGCGAAGGGTGACGACGTCCACGGTCTCCTGCCCCGGTTCGTCCGCGTTCGACTCGGGCGGTTTCAGGGGGACGTCCTCCGCCACGGTCCAACGCTCCAGGCCGCGTTGGAAGGTCGGGTCCTTCAGCAGTTCGGCGACGGTGCCGTCGATCAGTTCGGCGTCGGTGAGCGTCGCCGGATCGGCCGACGCCGCGGGGCCGGCGGCGATCGCCCGCAGCGCCGGCGCCACCCACCCCGGCAGACGGACCCCCGGCGTCGATCCCTGTTGCACGGCCTCCGTCGCGGCGAGAAAGGTTCCCTGCCGCTCGATCAGGTCCGCGAGCGTGCTCACCGCCTGCAGCGCCGCGGCCCGTTCCTGCGGTTCGGCCCGAACCAGCGCCCGGCGAAACGCCCCCACCGCCGCGACCGCCCCCGGGGGGAGCGACTGCCGCACCACGGACGCGTGCCCGGCCCGCAGGCCGCGGCGAATTGCCTCCCCGTAGCCGCTCGGTTCGCCGCCTCGTCTCCCGGCCGCCGGAGGCGGCGCTTTTGCCCGCGGGGGCGCCGGCTGTCCGGGCTCGGTCGCCGCCGCCGCCGCCGTAGCCGCAGGGGAGCCTTTGGCCGGGTCGATTGCCGTCGGGGCGGGGGCGGGGGCGGTTTCGGGAGCGGGGGCCGGGGCGGGATCGCTCCCTCCGCAGCCGATCGCCCCCCCGCCCAGCAGGACGAGGGCGAGGACGGCGAGCGGTGCGGGACGGATCATGGCGGGCGGCGCCGCGGCGGCCGTCGTCGCGGATTCGGGTGCGGAGGGATCGTCTTGTCGGGTTCGGCGGGCATGGTCTAGAACCGGCCGACCTCCCGCAACGCGAAGGCTGCCGCGTGCGCCACCACGCCCACAGTTCCCGACTTCCCACCCTATGCCCGCTGCTCGCGGCGGCGTCGATCGTTTGGGGCGCCGGATGCGCCGTATTGCCGGAGTCCATCACCTCCCGGACAATCGATCCGGCGACGGAAGCGCTCGTCCAGGCGGACTCCGCCGACGACCCGTCCGCCGCCGACGTCGAGCTGCCCGTCCCCCCGATCGCCCCTCCGGCGGAGCCGCTGCCGGGGGCGGTCGTCGCCGCGTCCGCCGTGTCGGCTTCCTCCGGGCGTTCCTCCTCCTCGGGCCTACGGTCGCCGGCGACGCAGGTGCTGATCGCGGAGGAACTGGCCCTGGCCCCGGTGCAGGAACGCAACGAACTCGCCGCGGAGTGGGCGAAGCTGGACGAGGCGATGGTCGAACAGGTGATTCGCATCCGCCGGATGGTTCGCCAGATGGACGCGAAGGCGCCGGCGCTGGCCGCCGCCTCGCCGGTCGTTCCCGCCGCGGCGGCGTACGCGACGCCCCCGGCCGAGCCGGCCCGCGTCATCGCCGCCGGACCCTATGAGATTTCCGCCGACACCCACACGCAGGCGTCCGTCACCGGCATGACCGGCGATGCCCAGGTGCGTCCCGTGGCGTACATCACGCCGGCGCCGCCCGCCGATCGGGTCGAATCCGTCCGCAACCGGGTCTCCTCTCTGTTCCCCGGTCTGCCGCCGTCGCCGGAGCCGGCGCCGGTCCCCGAACCGACGCCGCTGACGGCGCCCCCGCAGCCGGTCGGCCAGCCGACCCGCGTCGCCGAGGCCCTCCCCCCGCCGGCGGCCCTACTCGCCCCCGGTGCCGCCCCGTTGGACCTCAACTCCGCCAGCCCGCTGTACGATCCCGGCCCGAACGGGTTCGGGGCGCACGGCGCCGGCCCCGGCGTGGAAGACTTCGACGGTCGCCTGGAGGCGCTCGAACAGGCCGCCCGCCGCCGGGCCGACCTCGCCGCGGCCGCCGTCCGCTCCGCCGTCGGCACCGAGCAGAAGGCCACTGCGGAACGGGAACGGGCCGAGGCCGAAATTCACCTCCGCCTCCTCCACCTCATCGCCGGCAGTTCCGACCCGGACGCCTACGGTCGCGCTCTCGAAGCCATTCCCGGCCTGCCCCCCGCAGAGCAGGAGTTCTGGCAGCACACCTTCTGGGCGCTGTCGACGGAGATGGACACGAAATCCATTCCGAACGCCACCGACCGGGCGACGCACGCCGTCGCCGCCCTCCGCACCGCGGCGGTCAAGCTGTCGGAGAAGGCGAACCTCACGTTGAAGGACGTGAACTTCTGCCACCGCGTCGACAGCTTCGGCAACGTGCAGACGTTCGACCGGGACGAGTTCACCCCGAACGAGCCGGTGCTGATCTACGCCGCGGTCGAGAACTTCACCAGCGAACGCACTCTCGAGGGCCGCTACCGCACGGTGCTGCGGAGCAAGGTCGAGATCTTCCGGGCCGGCGGCTCCGAGCTGGTCGACACCCTGCCGCTGGACAAGCCGGTGACCGTCGACCTCTGCGACAACCACCGTCAGGACTACTTCCTGATCTACGAACTGAAGATCCCCGCCCGCATCGGCCTCGGTCCGCACGTCCTGAAGCTGACCGTCGAGGACACCTTGGGCAACGCCCACGCCGAGACGGAACTGAACTTTACGGTGAAGTGAGTCAAGGCGAGCGAGGGGGCGTCAGCCCCCCGTGGGGCGTGAGACGATGTGCAAGGCACGGGGGGCTGACGCCCCCTCGCTCGCCTCAGTACATGAAAAAACGCCCCCGGAGCGAACTCCGGGGGCGTTTCTGATTGATGGCGGGGACAGGATTCGAACCTGCGACCTCGAGGTTATGAGCCTCGCGAGCTACCTGGCTGCTCCACCCCGCGTCATTGGGTGCCGCAGTGAGTTCCGGGGGGAACTTGCTGCGGGTCACCATCCTACCTCACGGACGCGAGTCAGCAACCGAGGTTCGCGCGAAAATCGGCGAACCGTCTCAAATCGCCCCGGTCCGCAGGCGCCGGAGCAGATCGTCCAGCCCCGCGGCGGCTGTCGGTTCCTCCGGCAGGGTCGAGCGGTCCTGGGCGACTTCGAGTTCGTCCCGCAGGCGGTCGAACGCCGTCACGTGCTCCGCCGCCTCCGCGGCCGACAGCGGTTCCTGTTCCGCCCCGGCCCGCTTTCGCTCGATCAACTCCGCCACCCCGGCCTGCTGACGGGTGGCCAGTAGCGTGGGCAGGTTCGCCTCGACCTCGCCGGTTTCCATCAGATGGATCCCTGTGAGCAGCACACGGTACAGGTACAGCGCCGGCTTGAGCCGCGGCGGGTCGTGCTTGGCGAGCAGTTCCCGCTGGGTGCGGGCGAAACCGAGGTAGTGCCGGGCGTGGCCGCGGGTGACGCACCCGGCGGCCAGTTCCCGCAGTTCGTCCAGCGCCGGCCCGCCCTGCACGATCAGCGGCGAGAGGACCTGTTCCAGCACGTACCCGTTCGGCCGCAGCATCAGGGCGAAGAACTTGGCGGCGTCGTGTGTGACGAGGTCGATCTCCAGCCCGCCCACGACCCGGGTCGTGTCGATCGTGTCCCGCGGTTTGCCGCGACGGCGGGGGACGCGTTCGCCGGGCGGGAGGAGGTGGACGCCGCGGAGGTCCACGTCGCTGTCGGCCGACGGGAAGCCGTACAGGTGCGCCCCGCTGACTGTCGCGAACGCCAGCGGGTACGGGTGTTCCGCGACCGCGGCTCGCACCGCGGGGAGCGCCGTGGGGTCGTGGGGGTAAGGCGTCACGGCAGGGCGTCCGAGTCGGCGGCGCGGCGGCGGGCGTGAATGAGGAAAGCGTCGACCGCGGCGGCGTCCGGCTCGTCCGGCAACGGGCTGTTCCGGAGGGCCCGATCGAGGCCGGACCGCCACTCCGCCGCAAGGTCGTCCACCTCCTCCAATGATTTCTCCCCTCGCCGCACGCTCAGCAGCACGTCGCGATGGGGGCCGACAGAGACCGGGAACCCATCGCCGGCCAACGCCTTCGCACCCGTCGCCAGCAGTCGCAGGCAGTGGGCGGCGTGCTTCCAGTTCAGCGGCCGGTGCGCGTCCGCTCGGCGTTGCAGCTTGGCGAACTGCTGATCGGCGTATCCCCCGCAGGTGCCGTGCAGCCGTTTCGAGAGGAACGCCGTCCGTAGCCCGAGCAGTTCCCGCCCCAGCGGCGTGGCGTACTCCACCAACGGCGTGAACAGGACCTCCAACACGGTCGGGTTTCCCTTCAGCGCCAGCCGCAGGAAGCGGGCCAGTTCCCAGGCCATCTCCTCCTGGTCGTCGTCCCGAAGCACATCCGGCACGCCCTCCAGCGACCAGTGGGCCGCCGCGGGGGGCAGGAAGACGCCGCGGCGGTCCGTGTCGCTGCCCTCGTCGTCCAGTCCGTAGGCCCGAGAGCCGATGACGACCCGCAGGATCTGACGATCGAACAGCGGGGAACGCATGGGGCCGGGGCGGGAGGACGGAACGCGGCGGGGCGGAACGGCGAGAGCCTACAGCCGCGGGTCGACCGGCTCGCTTTCCAGCGCCAGCACGGCGAAGACCGGCGGATGGACCCGGCGGAGCGGCTCACGGTTCACGAACCGCGTCAGCGACTCCACGCCGAGGGCGAACTCTCGCAGGGCCAGCCCCCGCTTGCGGCCCAGCGAGCGGTCCCGCAGGCGCTTCAGGTTCGCCGGATCAAGGTAGTGCGGTCCGTAGATCAGCCGCAGGTACTCCCGGCCCCGCACCTTCACGCCGGGTTGCAGGAGTTTACGGCCCTCCCGGACGGTGAAGTCCGCCGGTTTGACCACCATCCCCTCCCCGCCCGCGGCGGTTCGTTCTTCCCACCAGGCCGTCGCCGCCTCGACCGCGGCCGGGTCCGACGGGTCGAGAAACCGCCGGTCCGTGCGGAGGAACAGCCCGGCGTCCGCCTCGCACAGCCGGTCCAGCCGTTCGAGGTGCCAGCGGTGCGGTCGCGTGTGGTTCACGCTGCGTTCATGGGCGAGCAGGTGGAACGGGGCGAGCCGCACGCCGTCCAGCCCGTTCGCCTCCGCGACGTACTGCCGAAGGGCGTCCCGGTAGCGGAGCAGGTCGTCGTGCCGTCCGCGGAGCCGGGCCGCGTCGTCGGCGAGGTCGACTCCGCGGGCCGTCGCCCTTTCGAGCGCCTCCGCGGCGGCGTCGGTCGCGGCCAGCCCGGCCGCGGCCGTCGGGGCGAAGGCGCCGCGGATCAGGGCGTCCGCCTTCAGGTTCCACGGCAGCAACTCCGCGTCGAGGCAGAGCCAGCCAGACGCCAGTTCCTCCCACAGTCCCGCCGCCGTCGCCGCGTCCCGCACCCGGGCCAAGAAGGCCTCGTGCACCGCCGGATCGTTGAAGAACCGTCGGCCGGTGCGGGTCCAGCACTCGCCGAGGGAGCCGTCCGTCACGCCAAAGCGTTCCGCGGCGGTCGCCGCGTCGCGGCAGACGACCAGCATGGCCCGGCTGCCCATGTGCTTCTCCTCGCACACGACCTCTTTCACCCCGGCGGCGGCATAGTCGGCGAACGCCTCGGCGGGGTGTTCGAGGAATCCCTCACGCCTCGCGGTCCCGCAGGGGCTCATCGTCGGCGGGAGGTGCACCAGCCACCGCGGGTCGACGCCGTGGCGGGCCATCGTCTCCAACGCCGCGGCGGACTGCTCCGCCCGGACGGTGATGCGGCCCATCAGCCCCGTCTCGTGTCCGCTTTTGCCCAGCAGGTCGGCGGCGTCCGGCAGGGAGCCGCCGGCGGGGTCGTCGGGAAACGGCGAGGGCAGCGGCGACGACCGTTCGGAGTGCGTGCGGTGCGCCGGGACGCTGACGATCTCCCGCTCCGGCCACCGCAGGGCGGATAGTCGGCCGCCGAACACGCAGCCGGTGTCGAGGTTCAGCACGTTGTTCCGCCACACCGCCGCGTTGACGGCGACGTGCCCGTGCACCACCGCCGCGGCCCCGGCGTAGTCTGCGGCCCAGTCGAGGCGCGCGGGGAACCCCTCCTCCGTCAGCCGCCCGGTCGTCTGGCCGTAGAGGCAGAACTCGCGCGCCGCCCCGCCGGCCCGGCCGTGCATGACCTCGGGCAACCCGGCATGCGCCGCGACTAGCCTTCCCCCGTCCAGCACGAGGTGCGACGGCAGATCGTCGATGAAGCGAACCGTTGACTCCCCCAGGGACTCCCGCTCGGAGTCCGGCAGGGAGTCAAATTGAGTCAATGTCTCTTCCAGGCCGTGCGTTCGATGCACGTTCCTGCCGCGCAGTGCCCGGAGCAGTCTCACGTCGTGGTTGCCCGGCACGGCGTAGGCGTGGCCGGCACCGCACATCGCCATCGCCGTGCGAAACACGCCGGCGCTGTCCGGCCCGCGGTCGCAGAGGTCGCCGAGGAACACCGCCTTCCGCCGCGCCGGGTGGGCGAACCCGGCGTCGCCGGCCGGCTGATAGCCAAGAGCATCGAGCAGTTCGATCAGTTCCTCCCTGCAGCCGTGCACGTCTCCGATCAGGTCGAACGGCCCGCGGTCGTCTGCGTGCCGGCGGCAGTCCAGCGGCACGCGCTCCACAGTCGCGGCGTCGATCTGCTCCGGCTCCCGCAGGACCCAGGTGCGGCGAAAGCCTTCCTTCCGCAGATGCTTGAGGCTGCGTTCGACAGTGCGGCTCTGGTCGCGGATCACCCGCGCGGCGAACTCCCGGTCCTGTCGGTCGGCGTGCCGCTGAAGGCAGACCTCCACCGGCGGGGCCAGCGCGATCGCCACGGGAACCGCGTGATGTTCGCGGGCCAAGACGATCGCCTTTTCGCGGTCCGCCCGGCGGGCGTGGGTGGCGTCGATCACCGTCAGCCGGCCGCGTCCCAGGCGAACGCCGGCGAGGTGGAACAGGGCGGCGAAGGCGTCGGCGGTCGCGGACTGATCCGCCTCGTCATCCGCCACCCAGCCGCGGAAGGCGTCGCTGCTCAACACCTCCGTCGGGCGGAAATGGCGCTGGGCGAACGTCGATTTCCCCGCCCCGCTGGCCCCCACCAGGCAGACGAGCGACAGGTCGGGCAGTTCGATGTTCATGCAACCAAGGGCGAACGTGGGGCGTCAGCCCCATGAGGGGGTGAGTTTGGAGGGGGAGTTGAACAGGCTCAGGGTGCTCACGCCCCCCGCTCGCCCTGGCGGGTGAAGATCGCCAGCTGCGACGGCGGGCCGAGCTCCGGATGGTCCTCGCCAAGGGGACGTCGCTCCACGGCGTAGCGGTAGCGGGCGGCGACGGCGTCCGTCCAGGCGGCGAACTCCGCCCGGGTCCATTCGAACCGGTGGTCGCCGTGTCGGAAGGCGCCCGCGGGCAGGGTTTCCCAAGCGGCGTTGTACTCCCGATTCGGCGTGGTGAGCACGACCGTGCCGGGGGCGGCGCAGCCGAACACGCTCGCGGCGACGGCGTCCAGCCGGTGCGGGTCGAGGTGTTCGATCACCTCGCACAGCACGGCGGCGTCGAACCCGCTCAGCCGGTCGTCCCGCAGGGTGAGGGAACCCTGTATGAGGGCGACGCGATCCCGCAACCCGCTGCGGTCCAGGTGCAGGCGGTCCGCGGTGCGGGCCAGTAGCGGGGCGGAGACATCCATCCCGATCAGCCGGTCGAAACGCGGTTCGTCGATCAACCGGCGGAGCAGTTTTCCTTCTCCGCAGCCGAGGTCGGCGACGGAGGCGATCCCGCGGGCCGATTCGGTCAGCACGCCGACAATGGCGTCGAGGCGTTGTTCGTGAAGCCGGGGTCCCCTTGGGCTGTCGGCGGCGGGTGGGGCCGCGGGCGCCTCTGCGGCTGTCGGAGCCGCGGACTCGGCGAGTTCGTCCAGCTGTTCGAGAGCGTCGGCGACCAGAGAACCGCGTCGCTTCAGGCTGAAGGCGACGAGCCGGTCGCGGTGCGGGTGCGTCGCCAGCCACTCCCCGCCGCGGCGAAGCAGCTTTTCGACTTCCGCGTCGCCGACGTAGTGGTGCCGGTCGCCCTCCAACGCCGGGAGCAGCACGGCGAGGTGGTTGAGGACCGCGGGAATCGGTTGGGCGCCGGTCAGCGTGACGCGGCAGACGGCCGCGTCGCCCCACGTCGGCCGCTCCGGGTCCAGCGGGAGGGCGGCGACGTCGCAGTCGTAGCCCAGCGGTTCCCAGGCAGCTCGCACCGCCTCCGGTCCGCCGCGGCAGGCCAGCGCGGGGAGCGTGATCGTCAGCGGCCAGTCCTCGGTCAGTCGTTCGACCCGGTCCTTCGCCCGCCCGCCGAGGGCCGAGTTGAAGCACCGCCCGATCGCCACCGACAGCAGGCTCCCGGCGAGGTACGGCTTGGCGTCGGCGTAGCCGCCGCTGTTCGGGCCGCCGCCGGACCCGCCGTGTTTCATCGCCTCCCGGGCCAGTTTGACCGGGTCCGGTTCGAGCAGCAGGCAGACCTCGCAACGCTCGTCCGTCGCCTCCGGGTAGAAGACGGTCGCGACGCCGACGGACAGCTCCCGCCGAAACGTCCGCTCCGGGTGCTTCTGAAGTAGAAAGCCGAGATCCGCGGCCCGCGGGGCGGTGGTTGCGAGGGAGAGGAACACGGGGCGGCGGACACCGTCGGCGGCGGGGGCGTTCGGCCGGGGGTCAGAACTCCGCGTGACCGGGGGTGCGGGGGAACGGGATCACGTCGCGGACGTTCTGCATCCCGGTGGCGAGCTGCACGAGGCGTTCCAGTCCTAGCCCGAACCCGGCGTGCGGCACGCTGCCGTAGGTTCGCAGTTCGACGTACCACCACAGGCTCGCCGGGTCGATCCCCTGCCCTTTCATGCGGCTGACCAGCACGTCCTCCCGCTCTTCCCGCTGGCTGCCGCCGACGATCTCGCCCACCCGCGGAGCCAGCACGTCCATCGCCCGCACGGTCTCGCGGCCCTGCTCGTCCGGCTCGTTCATCCGCATATAGAACGGCTTGATGCTGGCCGGGTAGTCGTGCACGATCACCGGGCGTTTGAAGTGCGTTTCGGTGAGGAAGCGTTCGTGCTCGGTTTGCAGGTCGTGGCCCCACTCGGCCGGGTACTCGAAGGACTGGCCGCTGTTTTGCAGCAGGTCGATCGCCTCCGTGTACGGCAGGCGGACGAACTCCTGATTGGCGACGGCGTCCAGCGTTTCCGGCAGCGTTTTGTCGATGCGCTGGGCGAAAAACTCCAGATCTTCGGCGCAATCCTCGCGGACGGCGGCGAGCGTCGCTTTGACGAATGCCTCCGCCAGGTCCATGTCGCCTTCGAGATCGCAGAAGGGGACCTCCGGTTCGATCATCCAAAACTCCGCGAGGTGCCGCGGGGTGTTGCTGTTCTCGGCCCGGAAGGTGGGGCCGAAGGTGTAGGTCGGGCCGAGGCTGGTGGCGTAGACCTCCCCCTCCAACTGCCCGCTGACCGTCAGACCCGCGTGCTTGCCGAAGAAATCGCGGGAGAAGTCGCCGGCCGCGGCCGCTTCCGCCAACTTCGCGGCGTTCAGGGCCGTGACGGTGAACACCTCCCCGGCGCCCTCGCAGTCGTTGGTGGTGATGATCGGCGTGTGGGCGTAGAGAAAGCCGCGTTCTTGAAAGAACTCATGCGCCGCGTGACTCAGCCGGTTCCGCACCCGGGCGACGGCGCCGAAGGTGTTGGACCGCGGCCGGAGGTGGGCGATCTCCCGCAGGTATTCGAAGCTGTGCCGCTTCTTTTGCAGGGGATAGCGGTCCGGGTCGGCTCCCCCGGGGACGGCGAAGTCGTCGACCCGCAGTTCGATCCTCTGGTTCTTGCCCTGCGACTCCACGATCTCCCCGCGGGCCACGAGGCTGGCGCCGGTGGTGATCGGGGCGGCCCGCGATTCAAACTCCTTTAGCTCGTGCGGCAGGACGAGTTGCAGGTTCGACAGGCAGCTACCGTCGTTCAGTTCGACGAAGGACAGCCCGGCCTTGCTGTCCCGGCGGGTGCGGACCCAGCCGCGGACGGTCACGGTTTCCCCCGGCTGGGCGTCCGCCAGCAGGGCGGCGACGGTCGGCCCCGGCGAGAGCGGGCTGACAGTGACGGAAAGCTCGGCGGCGGGTGCGGACATGGTGCGCCTGAGGGGACCTGACGGTGCGGACGGGGCGGCGAGTGTAGCGGGCGGTTGGTTGTCGGCCCGCGCAGCCCGCACTAGAACGGAGCGATCCGTTCGTTTCCGCTCGCATTCCGCGTCCGCCGATGTCACGCCCGTCGCTTGCCGCCCTGACCCTCGCCCTGCTGTGGGGGTTCGCTCCCGCGCTCCCGGCGTTCGGCCAGGACGAACCCGCCGCCGAGCCCACCGAGAACACGCCCGCCGGCAGCCCCGCGGCCGACGCCCCGCAGAAGGAAGTCACCCCAGACGAGAAGACCGACGACGAACAGCCCCCCGCCGACCCGAAGCCGGAGGATCCCAAGGGAACGGCTGACGCGACGGACGCGGAGAAGCCGGCCGACAAACCCGCCGCCGACAAGCAGGCTGAGCCGACGCCGGAACTGCTGGTGGAGAACCTGGAAACGCCCGTCGGTCTGGCGATCGCCCCGCAAAGCGGCGACGTGATGATCGCCACCCGCTGGGGCGTGTACCGCTACGTCCCGCACCCGGACCCGTCACGGCACGCGATCTTCATCGAGGTCGAGGGTTACGACGTGCCGGACACGATCGGCGAGGACGGCCAGTACGAGATCGGCCCGCTGTCGGTGGCATTCGCCGGCGACAGCGAACTGGTCGTGGGCGGCGGCAGCGCCCCGGAGGGGGAGGAAGTCATTCAAACCTTCCAGATCGCCCTCGAACCCCGCGGCGACGATCCGCAGATTCAGGACACCGACGCCAAGCAGTCCGCCGGCCCGGTCGGCCCCTCCGACGTCGGCGGCGAGGGCGCCGGGAACTTTACCGGCGTGCTGGTCGGCGAGAACGCGGTCTACGTGGCGACCTCCAGCACCACGCCGAAGGGTTGGATTCTGAAGGCTTCACTGGAGGACGGAAAACTGGGCCCCCTAGAGCCGTTCGTCGCTGCCGCGGACGTCGCCAAGCTCGGCGGCCCCGGCCCGATGGCCTGGGACGCCGAGGGGAACCTCGTCGTCGGCCTGTGGGGCGGGTCCATGCCCGGTGACGACGCCCTCGCCGTCTTCAGCCCCGCCGGCGACCTGGTGGCGAAGTACGAGGGGGAGATCGGCGAGTTTGGCGGGATGGCTTACAGTCCCAAAACGAAGGCCCTGTACGTCACCGATATGGGCCTCTCCACCGACCGCGGCGGGCTCTATAAGGTCACGCTGGCCGACGGCAAAATGACCGCGGAGAAGGTGCTGGCCCTCGACAAACCGGCCGGCCTCGCCTTCGCCCCGGACGGCAAGCTGTACGTCACGACGCTCGGCACCCCGGTCGAGGGGAAGACGACGCCGGACGGCGGCGAGTTCAGCGCCGGCGCCCTGCACCTGATCGACGCCGGCCTCTGATCGAGGTTCGTCTGGGCGATCCGCCGTCAGATCCGGCAGCGTCCCGTGTCCCGGATCTTTCAGGGGGCCGGGACGCTTCGCGTCCGGCGTCGAGAAGACTGAGGCCGTGGAAGTCCTAGGGGTTCAGTCCTACGATGCGCCGCCCCGGGCTCATCCGCCCGCCATCCGTCCTTTGCATACCCTTCCAGGCTCAAGATGCCCGCTGTCGCTGAACAGACTGACGCCCCCGCCTTCGTCCGCGTGGGCAAGCCCGCCCCCGAATTCGAAGTGACCGCCTACGATCGCCGTAAGGACGGCGACGAGGAGGCCCAGTTCCCCACGATCAAGCTGTCCGACTACCGCGGGAAGTGGGTCTGCCTGTTCTTCTACCCGCGGGACTTCACCTTCGTCTGCCCGACGGAGATCGTCAGCTTCAATACGGCCCTCGACGAGTTCGAGGACCGGGAGTGCGAAGTCCTCACCGGTTCCACCGACAGCGAGTTCACCCACAAGGGCTGGTGCGACTCGCACGAGGACCTCGGCAAGCTGAAGTTCCCGATGCTGGCGGACACCAGCCAGAAGGTTGCCCGCGCCTACGGCGTGCTGGACGAGGACGCCGGCCTGGCGAACCGCGGCATCTACCTGATCGATCCCAACGGGATCGTGCGTTGGATGGCGGTGCACGACCTGTCCGTCGGCCGGAACGTCGAGGAGGTGCTGCGGGTCCTGGACGCGTTGCAGACCGACAAGCTGTGCCCCTGCAACTGGAAGGCCGGCGAGGGCACGCTGAACTAGCGCGCCCCGCTCCGCGAGAGCCGCTCCCCCGCATTGGGAGCGGCTCCTTTTCGTTTTCCGCCCCGCCCCCTCGAATCATGCCGATCCCCGCCCTGCCGGAGAGCGAGGCCGCCGACAAGGCCGCCCAGACCTACGACCGCCTCAAGGAGATGTTCGGTACTGAGACGGTGCCGGCGCCCTTCCTCACGCTCGGCCGCGCCCCGGCCCTGCTCGGCGACTTTTATATGAACTTCAAAAAGTTCGTGTGGAAGGCGGGCAAGCTGGACCGCCGGACGAAGCTGCTGATCGCCCTCTCGGTCGCCTTGAAAGAGGCCAGCAGCGTCTGGACGGAGTTCTATACGGGCCTCGCCAGGGAGGAGGGAGTCACGGAGGAGGAGATCACGGACGTCGCCGCGCTCGTGGCGACGAACGCGACCTATAACACCTTCTTTAAGTTTCGCACCCTCTCCGGCACGGACCTGTTCGACGGCCTGCCGGTCGGCCTGCGGGCGCACGCCTTCCAGGCGACGGCGTTCGATGAGAAGACGGTCGAATTGATCAACACGGCGATCTCCGACCTCAACGCCTGCGAGCCCTGCGTCGCCGGTCACGTGAAGAAGGCCCGGGCCCTCGGCCTGGAGCCGGAGGCGATTCTCGAGGCGATTCAGGCCACGGCGGTCGTGTATAGCGGCGTCCAGTTCACCAAGTCCGCCAACGCCTGAGGCCACCGAGTCGATGAGTCTCGAACGCGACGATGAAGCCCCGTCCGGCGGCGGCTCCAAGACGACCGCCCCCCCGCCCCCGGGCGACGGCGACGCCGACTCTTCCGGCGGTGGCGTCGGCACGATCGCCCCGCCCCGCACGGCCCGCGGCCGAGACTGGGCTGCGCTGCGGCAGTTCAGCGTGTTTCTGGAGAACCGCGTCGGCAAGCTCGCCGACCTCACCCGCACCCTTGAGGAGGCCGGGCTGCGGATCGTCGGGCTCTCCATCCAGGACGCCGCCGACTCCGCCGTCGCCCGACTGATCGTCGACGACTACGAGCGGGCCCATGAACTGTTCGAGCTCTCCGGGTTCTGCACGTTCGAATCGGACGTCGTCGTCGTCGAACTACCGAACGTCGACAGCCCGATCACCGACGCCTGCCGCACGCTACTGCGGGCGGAACTCGACGTGCATTACGCCTATACCATCGCCCTGCCGGACACCCCGCGGGGCGGGCTGGCGATCTACGTGGACGACGTCGATCTGGCCCTGGCGGTGCTCGGCAACAGTCGGCTGACGGTCGTGACCGAGGGCGATCTCAAGTCGCGGTTCGACTGATCGCCGGCTCCCCCGACGCCCCGCCGCCTCCCCCGTCGCAGGCGGCCCGCTGGCCGGGGCGCCTGCTCAAATGGGGGCTCACGTTGGCGGTGATGGCGTTCGTCTGTTGGCGGGCGGTCGGGCTGTGGGAGGACGCGGCCCGCCGGCCGTTCGACCTTCGCCCCAGTTGGCTGGCGCCGGCGGCGCTGGCGTACCTGGTCGGCTGGCTGCCGAGCGTCTGGGTGTTCCGCCTGCTGATGCAACGGGCCGGGCAGCGGATCGGCTTCTTCGACGCCGCCCGGGCCTATTACTGCGGACATCTCGGGAAGTACGTACCGGGCAAGGCACTGGCGTTGGTGATCCGCGGGCGGCTGCTGGTCGGCCGCGGCGGGACGTTCGGAGTGGGCGTGTTGGCGGCGGGGCTGGAGACGCTGATTTCGATGGGGGCCGGGGCCGCGGTCGGCGTGGCGCTGCTCCCGTGGGCGCTGGCGGGCACGGACGTGGGCGAGAAGCTCGACCGGTTCCCCGCCGTCGGATTCCTGCTGAACCGGCCGCTGGCCGCGGTCGCGATCGTGGCGGTCGGCACGGCGCTGGCGTTGCCCGTGCTGGCGGCGCTGTTCACCCGACTGGCCGTAAAGCTCGCCCCCCCGGAGGCCCGCGGCGTCGTGCGCTTCAGCCCCGGCGTGCTGGCCGTCGGCTTGGCGGCCTGCGTTGTGGGCTGGATCGGTCACGGCGTCAGCCTGTGGTGCTGCGTGCGCGCCGTCGGCGGGGCCGCGGGGGTCGCTGATTTGCCGGCCTGCGTGGGGGCGGCGGGGCTGGCGACGGCGGCGGGCTTCGCCGCGGTGTTCGCCCCCGGCGGGGTTGGCGTGCGGGAGGCGATCTTGATCGAAACCCTCTCCCCGCGGCCCGGCGTGGGAGCGACCGCGGTCGCCGCGGCGGTCCTGCTGCGGTTGGTCTGGCTGGCAAGCGAGTTGTGCGCCGCCGCGCTGCTGTACTACGTTCGCCGGGTCCCGCCCGCCGGTTCCCCCCCCGGCCCCCCCGCTGGTTCCCCCCCAGGCCCGCCGCCCGCCGATGCTGTCGATCCTCGTCCCGGTCTATAACGAGCGCGACAGCCTCGTCGAACTGCACCGTCAGGTGACGCGGGCCTGCGAGGACGCCGACCTGTCGTTCGAGATGATCCTCATCGACGACGGCTCCCGCGACGGGTCATGGGAAATCATCGAGGGGCTGGCCGCCGCGGACGAGCGGGTCAGCGGCGTGCGGTTCCGGCGGAACTTCGGCAAGGCGGCCGCCCTCACCGCCGGCATGCGGGCCGCCAGCGGCCGATTGCTGCTAATGATGGACGCCGACCTGCAGGACGATCCCGCGGAGATCCCCGCCTTCATCGCCAAGCACGAGGAGGGGTTCGACGTCGTCAACGGCTGGAAGGAACGCCGGCTCGACCCATTCGGGAAAACGTTTCCCAGCAAGGTGTTCAACGGGCTCGTCGGCCTCCTCACAGGGCTTAAGCTCCATGATCATAATTGCGGACTAAAACTGTTCACCGCGGATGTGGCCAGCGAGATCCGCATCTACGGCGAGCTGCACCGGTTCATCGCCGTGCTGGCCCACGCCCGCGGGTTTTCCGTCGCGGAGCAGAGCGTCAACCACCGCCCCCGCCTCCACGGGCACAGCAAGTACGGCGTTCGCCGATTCCTGCGGGGACTGCTCGATCTGCTGACCGTCACCTTTCTCACCGGCTACGGTCAACGCCCGCAACACCTGTTGGGCGCCGTCGGCCTGGGCGCCTTCGGCCTCGGCTTCCTCGGCCTGGCCTATCTCGCGTGCGCCTGGGTGGCGATGAACGTGTTCGGCCTCGGCGAGCCGGAACCGATCGGCGGCCGGCCGCTGCTGCTCTATTCGATTGCGTTGCTGTTGCTCGGGGCGCAGGCGTTGAGCCTCGGCCTGCTGGCGGAACTGGTCGTCAGCTACGTGACCCGCGACCGCGACAGCTACAGCGTGAAGGAACGCACGCGGGACCGGGACTCTGACGTCGAAGAATCCACCCTTGGAGCTGCGACCGTCAGGGAGCGTCTCTAGCAGTCGGCGACCGCGGTGGGACGCTCCCTGACGGTCGCGGCTCTACTTACGGGGCGAGAGAAACAACTCTCCGACGACGCGGTCCCCCAGCGCGACCGGTTCCCCCGGCCGCAGTTCGCCGCGGGCCACCCGCTCCGCCAGGAAGCCGGGCGTGACCCGCGGATCGAAGCCGTAGCTGTCGCGGTAGCGGGCGATCTCCCCCCAGTTCACCGCCACCGCGGCGACGCCCGCCGGCAGCGACTCGTCCGGGTCCGCCAGCGGCGGCGTGTTCCAGACGGTGGCGTAGATCGGGCGGAACTCCGCTCCGAACACCTGCGCCTCGCCGATCAGGACGACCGTATCCTCCGGGCCGAACCGCTCGTTGAGCGCCGCGATCAGCGGGGCCGTGTGCTGATTTACCCACTGTCCAGCGACCCGGGGGTCGGCGGTGAACGGAACCTCCCCGGCGATCCCCCCGACGCAGACGGCGAGATTGAACAGCACACCGGCCCCCGCGGCCGTCCATGCTG
The DNA here is from genome assembly GCF_007743815.1 of Alienimonas californiensis. GTDB lineage: Bacteria > Planctomycetota > Planctomycetia > Planctomycetales > Planctomycetaceae > Alienimonas > Alienimonas californiensis. Next base: position 4,742,296 of record NZ_CP036265.1, on the reverse strand, counting down.
CGATGCGGGCCGGCGGTTCCGCCCGCGTCGTCGCCCACCGCAGCCCGGCCCCGGCCAGCACGCACCCGGCCGGCAGCAGGGGGACCCAGAAGCGGTCGATCCGGTGCGTCGCGAGGTACCACAACACGATCAGTCCCCCCAGCGTCGCCGCCAGCCACCCCGCCCGCTGCGGCCCCGTGCGGGACGAACCCGCGAGCGCCGCCAGCGGGGCAAAGGCGATCAGCAGCGAGGTGTGAAACGTGTCGAGCCCCAACGGCTGCCCCAGCCAGTGCGGCCAGCGGGCCGGCGACCAGTCCGGCGGCGAATGGGCGGCGGCCCAGCGGGCGTTCGTCGCCGCGTCCCAGCCGTCCCCGCCGAGCACGTCCCACAGCAACGGGAAGACCGGATTGCCGGTCTCTATGACGTTCTTCAACAGCCACGGCCCGGCGAAGAGGGCGAAACCGCAAGCGAACGCCGTGAGGTTCGCCCAGCGTCGCACCGTGAATAGAAGAGCCAGCGCGGCCGGCGCCGCGATCAGCAGCAGCGCCGGGTACTTGCAGCCGAACGCCGCCCCGGCGAGCAGCCCCGCCAGCAGTGCCGGGCGCCACGATGCCAGTCGCCGCCGGCGAACCGCAATCACCACCGCGAGCAGCGTGAGCGTCCCGTACGCGCACAGTGCCCCCTCCGCGTAGGGGTGCAAGGCGAGCCGGACGGCCCACGGACTGGTGAGAAACGCCCCCGCGGCGAACCACCCGCACCCCGCCCCAAACAACCGGCGGGCGACGCAACCCGCCGCCAGCGCCGCCAGCGGGATGAACCCGGCCAGCGTCGCCTGCCCGGCCAGCGCCCCGAGCCGCCAGTCACCGCACAGGTGCATGCAGAGCAGCGTGAGCATCTCCGTCCCCGCCGGCATCTGCGTGTAGACGTTGTGCGGCAGCCGTTCGATCCGCCCCGCTTCGAACCACTCCTTCGGCCCCTGCAGGTGATACTCGCGGGCGTCGAACTCCGTGGTGGGAACGGTGGAGCCGAGGGTGATGAGGACGAGAAACGGGGCGACGGCGACGAAGGCCGCCCGAGACAGGCCGCGCGTCGAATGGTCGAGCGCGTGTCCCAGCGCCCGCCTGCCGGGTAACGGGTCTCGGAAGAGCCAGCGTCGCGGATTCGCCCTGGGGCGGAACACGGTTCCCACGACCGCGAGCCCCGGAAGCAGCGGAGCGAGGACCGCAGTCCAACCCACCATGCCTGTCAGTAGCGTACTCGTCGAAATCAAAGCCGCTCCCAGTCCGGATCCGAGACTGATGCGTTCCCAGAAGGTGAGTTCAGAGCACCGTGACGCCGCGAGCGGGATCTGCCCGATCCCTAAGGCAAGGAGCCACACCCATGCCGCCACGCCCCACGCCATCCACCGCCACGGGTGCAGTACTCCGGCGAGGCCGGTCGGCAGGTCGGCCGGGTTCTCGAACAACTGCTCCGGGACGAGCAGCATGTTGCCGGCGATGGCGGCCCGCGTGCCGGCCGGGCCGGGGAGATCGCGGGTGAAGAACCAGAGGCTCGCCGCGAGGATCCACGCCGCCGCGGCCCACGGCTTCCAGTTCGCCCCGCCGTTCACGGCAGCGTCGGCGGGCCGGCGTCGTGCCAGTCGAAGCCGAGGTCCAAGGCCACCGCGGAGTGCGTCAGCGCCCCAACGCTGATGCGGTCCACGCCGCTTTCGGCGATCGCCCGCACCGTATCGAGGTTTACCCCGCCGCTGGCCTCCAGCTTCACGTTCGATCCGGCGGCGTCCCGCTCCGCGACCGCCTGCTTCAGCGCCTCGGGCGGCAGGTTGTCGAGGAGGATCACATCCGGCTCCGCAGGCAGGACGGCGGCGAACTGGTCGTGCCGATCGACTTCCACGATCAGCAGCGCCTCCGCCGGCAGTTCCCCCTTCACCCGCCGCACCAGAGCGCCGAGGTCGCCGCGCTCCCCGGTCCGCTCCCGCCACGCGGCGAGGTGGTTGTCCTTCACCAGGCAGGCGTCGTGCAGGCCCATCCGATGGTTCGCCCCGCCCCCGCAGCGGACAGCGTATTTTTCGAGCCGGCGGTAGCCCGGGTGGGTTTTGCGGGTGTCGAGAACCACGGCGTTCGTTCCTTCCACTGCCTCCACGAACCGCCGGGTCAGCGTGGCGACGCCGGAGAGGTGCGTGAGAAAGTTCAGGATCGTCCGCTCCGCCGTCAGCAGATCACGGACCGGGCCGAACAGGCTCGCCACGATGCTGCCGGGGTGCAGCGCGTCGCCGTCCCGGGCGATCGGCAGCAGTTCCAAGGGGGCGTTTCCGGTCCGCTCGGCGACCGCGGGCAGGATGCGTTCGACGATCGGCAGCCCGGCGAGCACGCCACGGGCGCGGCTCTTCACGTCGCACCCGCCGGTGGCGTCGGCGGGGACGAGCAGGCGGCTGGTGAGGTCGTCGCCGTCCGGGCCGAGGTCCTCGTCGAGAGCCAGGGCGATCAGCGCGTCGGCGGCGCGGGCGTCGGCGTCGGTGAAGGCGGGGCGTTGGTCGGACACCCCCATAGGGTGCGTCGAACCGCCCTGGAATGCCATCCCCCGCAGGGGCCTCCGCTACACTCCCTCCCCCTCCCCCCGGTTCCCCGGCCTCCCGGAGCAGTTTGATGATCGTCGGCGTTCCCACCGAGACGAAGTCGGATGAGTACCGCGTCGCCATGCTGCCCAGCGGCGTCGAGGACCTGACCGCCGCCGGTCATCGCGTGCTGATCCAGACCGGCGCCGGCGTCGGTAGCGGCATCGAGGACGCGGAGTACGCCGCCTACGGGGCGGAACTTGTCGGCGCCGCCGGGGACGTCTGGGGCGAGGCGGAACTGATCGTCAAGGTGAAGGAACCGCAGCCGAGCGAATGGGCGCTGATGCGGCCGGGGCAACTCGTCTTCACCTACTACCACCTCGCCGCGGACCGGGAACTGACGGAGGCCGTCCGGGACACCGGGGCCACGGCGCTGGCCTACGAAACGCTCCGCGGCCGGGCGGGCGATCTGCCGTTGCTCACCCCAATGAGCGAGGTTGCCGGGCGGATGAGCGTTCAGCAGGGGGCGAAGTTCCTCGAACGTCCGCAGGAGGGCCGCGGCATCCTGCTGGGCGGCGTGCCGGGGGTACCGCCGGCGTACATCGTGATCCTCGGCGGCGGGGTGGTGGGTAAGAACGCCGCAAAGATCGCCGCCGGCTTCGGGGCGGAGGTTCGCGTGCTGGACGTGAACCCGAACACCATGCGGCACCTCGGCGACGTGATGCCGCCGAACGTGATCACCGTGCACTCCGACCGGCACAACGTCCGGCGGGAGGTGCTGAAGGCGGACTTGGTGATCGGCGCCGTGCTGATCCCCGGCGCCGCGGCCCCCAAGCTAGTGACCCGAGCCGACGTCGCGGCGATGAAGACCGGGGCGGTGGTGGTCGACGTCTGCATCGATCAGGGCGGCTGTTTCGAGACCAGCCGGCCGACCAGCCACGCGGAGCCGACCTACATCGTGGACGGGGTGGTGCACTACTGCGTGACGAACATGCCGGGCGCCGTGGGGCGGACGAGCACGTTCGCTCTGTGCAACGTGACGTTCCCCTACGTCCGGCGGATCGCCTCGCTGGGCCTGCCGGGCGCCTGCGCCGCCGAGCCGGGGCTGCGGGAGGCGGTGAACTGCCACGGCGGGGCGATCACGTACCGCCCGGTCGCGGAGACGTTCGGGCTGCCGTTTGAGGAGCTGCCCTTCTAAACGGACTCCCGCGCCGACGTGCCGTCGCCGGGGGGCGAGTTGGGTGGAGGCCGGGCGGCACGATAGGCTGAGGACATCGCCGCTCCGATTCGCCGCCGCCGCACGCTGCATCTGCCGGTCACGCTCAGCGTGGTCCTGCTGGCGCTGAATATCGCCCTGATGACGGCCTGGATCGTCATCCTGTCGGACACCTACCAGTACACGGCGCTGACGGTGGGCACCGTGCTGTTCGCGCTGGTGCTGGTCGGTTCGACGGCCTATCTGATCCTCAGCATCAAGGCGGTGCGGCTGCACGCCCGGCAGGTGAACTTCGTCGACAGCGTGACCCACGAACTGAAAACGCCGCTGGCCGCGGCGAAGCTGTATCTGGAAACGTTGCAGATGCGGCCGGACATGCCGGCGGAGAAGCGGTCCGACTGCCTGGAAGTGATGGCCGCGGAGCTGAACCGGCTGGAGCACCTCATTATTCAACTGCTGGAAGTCGGCCGACTGGAGCGGCTCGGCACCGGCGTGGAGGTGGAGGACGTGGACCTCGCCCCCCTGCTCCGCCGGGCGATGACCACCGCGGCGGCCCATCACAAGCAGGACCCGGAGGAGATTTTTACGGCCGACCTGCACTCCGTGATCGTGCCGGCCCGCCGGATGATCCTGGAGACGATCTTCGGCAACCTGCTGGACAACGCCGTGAAATACGGCGGCCAGCCGGGCGCCGCCCCGCAGGTGACGGTGCAGGTGTCGGAGCGGCGCGGCCGGGTCGTCACCCGCATCGCCGACGACGGCGCCGGCGTGCCGGCCGAGTTCCGCAAAAAGATCTTCGACCTGTTCTACCGCGGCGGAAACGAACTGGAACGCACCCGTCGCGGGACGGGGCTGGGCCTGTACATCGTGCGCACGCTCGTCACGCTGCTGAACGGGAAGGTGCAGGTCTTCGACCGCGCCGACGGCCCGGGAAGCGTCTTTGAAGTCGATTTGCCGGGGATTCGTCAATGAGCTCCTTCACCCCCCCGCCCCGCGGCCCCTTCGCCCGGGGCGATCGCGCGCCGCGACTGCTCGTCGTGGAGGACGAACGGGCGATTGCCGAGGGGCTGCGGTTCAACTTCGAGGCGGACGGCTACGCCGTGACCGTGACCGGCGACGGCCACTCCGCGCTGGCGGCGTTCGAGGCGGCGAAGGCGACGGGCAACGGCGCCGGGGCGTTCGACGGCATCATCCTCGACCTGATGCTGCCGGGGATGAGCGGCTACGAGATCTGCCGCACGATCCGCCGCACGGACCCCGCCGTGCCGGTCCTGATGCTCACCGCCCGCACCCTCACGGAGGACAAGATCGGCGGCTTCGAGGCCGGGGCGGATCAGTACGTGACGAAGCCGTTCGTCCTCCCGGAGCTGCTGGCCCGGGTGCGGGCGATGCTCGCCCGCCCCCGGCCCGTACTGCCCGAGGAGCCGCCGAGCCGCGAGCCGGTGCGGGAGTTCGGCGACGTGACCGTCGACTTCGACGCCTTCCGCCTGACCGTCGCGCGGGGCGGTAAATCGCGGACGCACGACCTCACCACGCAGGAGACGGCGTTGCTCCGGCTGTTCGCGGAGAACCCCGGGCGCGTGCTCCCGCGGCAGGAAATTCTGCGAAAGGTCTGGCCGCCGGACGCCGACGTGACCACACGGACCATCGACAACTTCGTGCTTCGCCTCCGCCGGATGGTTGAGCCGGACCCGCCCAATCCGAAGTTCCTCGTCAGCGTGCGGGGGACCGGCTATCGGTTCGAGCCCGAGGGTTCGTCATAAGTCGAACAGCCGGAGCGGGTTGCGAGGTGACGGAAAGGTGACGGAGGCATGACGGGCCGCTGACGGCCCAAAGGCGACGTTCGCCTACTGTACTGACCGAAGTGACACCGGGATCGCGGCCAGTGCCGTCCCGGACCGCCGCCGAACCCTTCCGTCAGTCGCCTAATGTCCGCTGCTCTCGCCCCAAAGACTGCCCGCCCACGGAAGCCCGCCGCGCCGCTGGTCGACCAACCGGCCGCTCGGGCGGAGAACGGCGACGCGAAGTTGCAGGCCGCTGCGAAGCGGGAACGGGCGGAGGCCGACCGCGAACGGCTGTTCGATTCCTTCAACAGTCGGCACCTCTGGAGCCGGATCAGCTGGCCGGTGCTGATTTGGATCACGGCGATGCACGTCGGCGCCGTGGCGGCGTTCTTCTTCGTCACTTGGGAGGCGATCGCGGTCGCCGTCGCCCTGCACTGGCTGACGCTGTCGATCGGCATCTGTCTGGGCTACCACCGCTTTCTGTCCCACAAGAGCATGAAGCTGCGGACGCCGGCGGAGTTCTTCGTGCTGCTCTGCGGCGTGCTCTCCGGCGAGGGCTCCCCGCTCACCTGGGCCGCCACCCACCGCCTGCACCATCACCGCAGCGATCAGCCCGGCGACCCGCACTCCCCGCACACCGACCACGACGACGGCTGGTGGGCCCACCTCTACTGGCTGTTCCTCGATCGCAGCCCGCGGGACCAGGAACTGCTTTATGAGAAGTACGTGCCGGAACTGAAGGATCGGCCGATGCTGCGGTTCTTCGAGAAGACTTACGGCCTCTGGATGGTGCTCCCCGGCGTCGCCCTCTATGCGGTCGGCGGCATGCCGATGCTGCTGTGGGGCCTGTGCGCCCGGATGACCTACGCCTATCACAGCACCTGGTTCGTCAACTCCGCCACGCACCTGTGGGGCTACCGGAACTACGAGACCCGCGACGAGAGCAAGAACCTCTGGTGGGTCGCGGTCGTCAGTTACGGCGAGGGCTGGCACAACAACCACCACGCCCACCCGTCCAACGCCCGGGCCGGCCACAAGTGGTACGAGCTGGACCCGACCTTCTGGGTCATCAAGGCGCTGAAGGCGACCGGCATCGCCTACGACGTGAAGGACAAGATCCCCGCCCCGGCCCAGCCGTAAGCGGCGACCCTTCGACGGCAACTCCAAAGCGCCCAGGCCGGAGCGATCGCTTCGGCCTGGGCCTTTTCATTGGGTGACTCAGAGCACGCCGCGGCGGCCCAGTTCGTCCAGCAGCGCGGCGGTGAAGACGGGGCGGTCCCGTTCGTCGAGGTGCGAGCCGTCCGGGCACTCCAGCGCCGCCGCGGCGGGCAGATCGCGGAAATGAACGGTCGGGGCGCCGACCCGGGCCTCGAGTCGATCCCAGTACCGGGGGCGGGGGTAGCGGCGTTCGTCGATGTCCCAGTGGGCGCCGGTGGTGGGGAATCGCACGAACGCGACCCGTCCGCCGCGGCGGACGATCCGTTCGACGCTGTCCCGCAACGGGGCGCTGCGTCGCAGCCACTCCGCCGGCTCGATCTGCTCGAGCCGACCCTCGGCCAGGTGGCGTTCGAGCCGCCCGAGCTGATGGCGTTGCAACGCCCCGGACGTGGCGCCGGCGCCGCGATAGTCCGCCGCGACGAAGCGATCGGCCGCGCGATAGGTGATGGGCGGCGGCGGGGCCTCGCCTTTGAGCAGGGCGGCGATCGCCTCCCACCGGAATCGCATGTCGCCGGCGACGACCGACTTGGCCTCCACCGCCGCCCACAGGCGGGCGTGACGCCGCTCACTGGCGGTCGTCGCCCGCGCCTCGTCCGCCCGCAAACGGGATTCGGCGAGCATCGCCTCGCCGAGGTGCAGGGCGTTGAAGTCGACGATCACCGTGCCGCGGAAGTTCGGATCGGCGGCGAGGTCTTCGAGGAAGCCGGTCCCGGAGCCGCCGTCGAGAGCCAGATTCGCCGTCGGCCGGTGTGGATGCCGGCGGCGGAAGGTCTCCGCGTCGAATCCCAGTTGCATCCGCGAACCGCCCAGCAGCACGACGGCGTTCGGCCCCGCGGCGGTCGCCTGTTGGCGGTACCAGCCGTGCAGCTCCGGCGAATCATTGACGGACGGCCGCCACCCCGCCGCCCGCAGGCCGACTTCCACGCCGCCCAGTAACAGGCCCAGCGCCGTCAACGCCCCCAGCGCCGCCCGACGGGCGACCCGCAGATCGACGCGGGCGGCGGGGAAGCGATCAGGCGAGCCGTGCGGCTCTGCGGGCGCGACGGTCGTCATCGGGGGATCGGCTCAGAATTGAAAGTAGATGAACGTCGCGTCGTCCGGCCGCGGGGCGAAGGCGGTGGCCAGCGCCATCAACACCAGCGACAGCGAGATCCAGCCCCAGCCCCACCCCGCCGCCGCGGCCTCCAGCGTGGTGTGCCGGCGGAGGTAGTGAACGGTCAGCAGACCGGCGACGGCGGCCAGCGCCGGCCCGGCGACGGCCCAGTCGACGGCCGTCGCCGGGGCAACGCCGTTCAGCCCGCTCATCGCCTCAAGCATCGCGGCCGCTTGGGCGAAGCTCCCGGCACGGAAGAAGGTCCACGTCACGCAGATCGCCAGGAACGTCGCCGCGATCAGCGCCAGTTCGCCGTACCACCGGCTCCACAGCGACCACCGGGCCACGGGCGCGGACCGCAGACTGCGTTCGGCGATCAGCAGCGCCCCGTGCAAACCGCCCCAGGCGAGGAACGTCCAGGCCGCCCCGTGCCACAGGCCGCCCAGCAGCATGGTGAGGGCCAGGTTACGCAGTGTGAACCAGCGCCCGCCGCGGTTCCCGCCGAGCGGGATGTAGAGGTAGTCCCGCAGCCAGCCGGACAGCGAAATGTGCCAGCGCCGCCAGAAGTCGCTGAACCCCACGGCCGCGTAGGGGAAGCGAAAGTTCTCCGGCAGGGCGAACCCCAGACACATCGCCACGCCGATCGCGCAGGTGCTGTACCCGGCGAAGTCGCAGAAGATCTGCCCCGCGAACGCCAGCGTGCCGATCCAGGCGTCCGCGAATCCGTAGCCCGCCGCCAGCCGATCCGCAGCGCCCTCCGCCCCGGGAGCGCCGAAGGCCGCGTTCGCCGCGGGGCCGAGGAAGGCGTCCGCCAGAGCCACTTTCTCGAACAGCCCGACCACAATCAGGCTCAACCCCCAGCAGAACCGCCCGGAATCCGCACGGCGGGGGGCGGTCAGCTGGGGCAGGAAGTCGGTCGCCCGCACGATCGGCCCGGCGACGAGCTGCGGGAAGAAGCTGACGTACAGGGCGAAGTCGAGCAGGCTCGGCCAGGGGGGGGCGTTCCCGCGGTAGACGTCGATCGTGTAGCTGAGCGTCTGGAACGTGAAAAAGCTGATCCCCACCGGCAGCAGGATCGACGTGCCCCCCGGTTCGTAGCCCGTCCAGCCGAGGGCGTGCACCGCGGCGACGAAGTTCTCGATCAGGAACCCGCCATACTTGAAGTAGCCCAGCATCCCGAGGTTCGACGTCAGGCTGAGGCCCAGCCAGAACCGCCGCATCCCCGGCGTGACGGCCCCGTGCATCCCCTTCGCCGCGAACCAGTCGACGACGGTGCTGACCGCCAGCAGGGCGACGAACGGCGGGTGCTCCGCCGCGTAGAACAGGTAGCTGAAGCCCAGCAGCGCCGCCTTCTTCGCCCGCCACGGCAGGGGCAGGACGTGGTGGACCAGCAGCACCGCCGCGAAGAACAGCAGGAACCCCGGCGAGTGGAACTGCACGGCGGCGGGAGGAGTTGCGGAACCGGGCGGGAGCGGGACTGCCCGCGGTCATAGGTCCCGGCGGCGAACGGCGGCAAGATCGCGCGCGAAGGACGTCAGTCTGCCGGCTCGCTGAGGGTGGACCCCTGCAGGAACCGCACCGTCGCCGCCCGAATCTCGGGGTTCATCATCAGGAAGGAGTGCCCCGCCCCGCGGACGCTGAGGTGATCCGCCTCGCCGACGAGGTGGGCCTCGGCGACGGCGACGGTGCCGTCGTCGTCCCCTTCGATCAGCGGGTTGTAGCCGCTGGCGACGCCCCGGCAGCCGGCGATCGTGGCGAACGTCCCCCGCGGCGCCGGCAGGGCGGACAGCGTCCCCTCCCCCCGCGAGATCTCCGCCGCCGCGGCGCCCCAGAGGAAGTTCAGCGAGTCGCCCACCAGCGGCATGCCCCGCAGTGCGTCCGCCATCGCCGCCCCGTGGTTCGGCACGCCCAGCAGCACGCTGCGGCCCACCGGCACGGAATCGTCCTGAAGTTCGCCCCAGGCCCGCAGCACGATCCCGCCGGCGCTGTGACAGACGAAGTGCAGCCGCACCGGATCGTCCGCGTCCTGGTCGCGGACCAGCCGGTCGGTGATCTCGTCCAGCATCGCCGCGGAGGCCCGCAACGACTGGCGGGTGCTGGGGTAGTCGACGGCGACCGTCGTGAAGCCCGCCGTCCGCAGGTCGGCGGCCAGTCGGGCGAAGCACTTCCCGCTGCGGATCATGCCGTGCAGCAGGATGACCACGTCCCCCGCCGGCCGCGGCAGGTTGCGGGCGGCGATCTCCTGCGCCAGCGCCGCCTCGCAGGCGGCCCGGTCGCCCCAGGCCCGGCGGAGGTCCCAGTCGTCCAGCAGGCGATAATGGCCGGTGACGGCGTGCCGCTGAATCCGCCAGCCGGCCCGGTGGGTCACGTCCCCCCAGAACTGCATGCCGCCCAACGTAGGGAACGGCAGGTTCAGCGGGGCGAACCCGGCCGCCGGCAGAGCGGGCGGCGCGTCGGCGGACGGAACGTCGCGGCGGGCTTCGGTGGGCAGCGGGGCGAGCGTCATGGCGCTGAGCAGGAACGGGGCGAACATGGGCGGTCGATTTTGAGGCGCCGTCGCGGGGCCGGTTATTGACGCGGCCCGCGAAGGTTCTATTCCAATCCCGCCCCCTGACGGAGACCATCCCGCCATGACCGAACCGCTGCCCCCCGCCGAATCCTTCGACCCCGCCTCCGCCGGAGCCCCGGACGGGCGTCGCTGGGACCTCCCGCGCTTCGACCGGTTCACGGTCGAGAGCGTCGAGCCGGACGTCGCCGCGATGCTGAAGACCGCCACCGCGGGCTTTGAGCGAATCGAGGCGGAGGTCCAGCCGACCTACGCCGCGACCGTCACGGCGACCGACCGCCTGTTCGAGCCGTTCGAGCGGATCTGGGGACCCGTCGGGCACCTGATGGGGGTGCAGAACTCAAAGGCGCTGCGGGACGCCCACGCCGCGGCGCTGCCGTCGATCGTGCGGTTCGGGCTGAAAACGTCGCAGAGCCGCCCGCTGTACGACGCCCTCGTCGCGCTCCGCGACGGGCCGGATTGGGACGGCCTCAGCGGGGTGCAGCGGCGGATCGTCGATCAGAAGATTCTCGCCGCCGAACTGGCCGGCGTGGCCTTGGAGGGCGAGGAGAAGGAGCGGTTCAACACGCTCTCGGAGGAGGCGTCGAAGCTCTCCACGGAATTTTCGAATCACGTCCTGGACGCGACGAAGGCGTTCTCGCTGACGTTGACGGAGGCGGATGAGGTGGAGGGCCTGCCCAAGACCGCCCGTCGCCTCTACGCCGCGGCGTACAACGAGGCCAAGGGTGAGGACGACCCACAGGCCACGCCGGAGAACGGCCCGTGGCGGGTGACGCTGGACGGCCCGTCGCTGACGCAGTTCCTCTCCCACGCCGCCCGCCGCGATCTGCGGGAGACGCTCTACCTGGCGCACATCACCAAGGCGAGCCGCGAGGGCGAGACGCCGGCCGAGGACGACAACGAACCGCTGATCGGCCGCATCCTGCAGATTCGTCAGGAGATGGCCGAGCTGCTGGGCTACCCGCACTTCGCCGCGGTGAGCCTCGCGGAGAAAATGGCCCCGGACGTGGCCGCCGTTGAAAAACTGCACGCGGAACTGCTGGGCGCTGCGAAAGCGGGCGCCGCCGCGGACATGGAGCATCTCAGACCGCTCGCGGAGCGGTACGGCGTGGACGAGATCCGCCACTGGGACGTCGGCTTCCTCGCCGAGCGGCTGCGGGAGGAGCGCTTCGAGTTCACCGACGAGGACCTGCGCCCCTACTTCGCTCTGCCGAACGTGCTGGACGGGCTGTTCCGGCTCTGTCACAAGCTGTTCGGCGTGACGATGGAGCACGCCGACGGCGAGGCGCCGGTCTGGCACCGGGACGCACGCTTCTTCCGGGTGAAGAATGAAAACGGCGAGGTCATCGCCGGGTTTTATCTCGACCCCTACAGCCGCCCCGCCGACAAGCGGGGCGGGGCCTGGATGGGCGACTGCCTCGGCCGTCGGCGGAACGCGGACGGGTCGTTGCAGTTGCCGGTCGCCTATCTGGTCTGCAACGGCACCCCGCCGACGGGCGACACGCCGTCGCTGATGAGCTTCCGGGAGGTGGAAACGCTGTTCCACGAGTTCGGGCACGGCCTCCAACACATGCTGACGACCGTGGAAGAACCCGGCGCCGCGGGGATCTCCGGGGTGGAGTGGGACGCCGTCGAACTGCCGAGCCAGTTCATGGAGAACTGGTGCTATCACCGCCCCACGCTGATGGGCTTCGCCAAGCACCACGAAACCGGCGAACCGCTGCCGGAGGAGCTGTTCGAAAAGATCGTGAAGGCCCGCACCTTCCGGGCCGGCTCGCAGATGTGCCGGCAGATCGGGTTTGGGTCGTCCGATATGAAGCTGCACAGTACGCCGGAGGTCGCGGGCGACAGCGCCGCCGCCCTCGCCCTGCACCGCAAGAACCTCACGCGGGTCTCCGTGCTCCCGCCGCTGGAGGAGGACCGCACGCTGTGCAGCTTCTCGCACATCTTCGCCGGTGGGTACGCGGCCGGTTACTACAGCTACAAATGGGCGGAAGTGCTCTCCGCGGACGCCTTCGCGGCCTTCGAGGAGGCCGGCCTCGACGACGAGGCGGCCGTGGAGCGGACCGGCCGCCGCTTCCGCGACACGGTGCTGAGCCTCGGCGGCGGGGAAGACCCAATGGCCGTGTTCGAGCAGTTCCGCGGCCGCCCGCCGCAACCGGACGCTCTGCTCCGCCACAGCGGTTTGGCCACGGACTGACTGTCTTTGATCGGTTCGGGTTTCACTCCCCTCGGAATTATCCGATGGAACCGAAGGCATCAGTCTCGTAGACTGTCCGGCCCGAACGGTCCGCTGCGCCCCCGGCGGCGCCGATCGTGCCTGACGTCCGCGTTCCCGCTTTGGGAACGTCCCGCCGCACGTCCTCCCCCAACCTATCAAGCTGACGCCGCCCATGCGGATCCGCGTTTATTGCCCGAATTGCGGCGTCGCGTTTACCGCTGCGGAGCGGCATGCGGGCAAGGTGGGGCGTTGTCCCGGGCCGAACTGCGGCCGGAAGCTGCGGGTGCCGGAGGCCCGGCCGGACGTCGTCTTCGATTCGATCCCGTCCCAGCGCTCTGCCCGGAAGCGGTCCGCTGCCCCCTCCCCGGCCCGGTCGCGGGCGTGGGGCACGGTGGGGGCGGGATTGGCCGTTGCGGCGGCTCTGGTGGCGGGATTGATTTTGTTCCTGCCGGCCGGCGACGAACCGGCGGTCGCGGCGACCCCGGACCTCTCGGACGAGCGCCTCGCCGCCCGCCCGGCCTCGCCCGACGACGCGACGGCCGCTCCGGCGACGCCCGCCCCGCAGGTGAAGCTCGCGGCGATGGTCGAGCCGAAGCAGAACTTCGCCGAGGGCGTCGGCGGCTTCCTCAAGACCCACTGCCTCGACTGCCACGGCCCGGACTACGCCGAGGCCGACGTGGACTTCGGCTCCGTCGCCTCCGCCGACGACGTGCGGGAGAACCGTGAGGAGTGGGAGCGCATCCTGGCGATCCTTAAGGTCGGGGCGATGCCGCCCTCCGAGATGGAGCAGCCCTCCGCCGAGGAGCGGGCCGCCGCCGTGGATTGGATCGACCGGGTCCTGCACGAGGTCGACTGTCAGGTCGACAACGACCCCGGTCGCGTGACGGTGCGCCGGCTGAACCGGACGGAATACGACAACACCGTCCGCGACCTGCTGGGCGTGGATCTGAATCTCAGCGAGCACTTCCCGACCGACGACGTCGGCAACGGCTTCGACAACCAGGGCGACGTCCTCACCCTGCCCCCGCTGTTGCTCGAAAAGTACCTCGCCGCCGCGGAGACGATCGCCGAAGAGGCGATCGTCGGCGACGTTTCGACGCTGATGAACCAGGGCGAGAAACTGGACGCGGGGCGGTCCGTCCAGGGACATAAGGGAACGTACCGCTTCCCCGCCGCGGGCGATTACACGATCCGCATCCACGCCCAGGCCCATCAGGCTGGGCCGGATAAGGCGAAGTATCAGGCGACGCTGGCCGGCCTGCCGCTGGCCGAGGTCACGCTGAAGAAGGAACGCACCACCGAGACCTTCGAGCGGACCATCCCGGTCAAGCAGGGCGAGTACCCGCTCGAGATCAAGTTCGTCAACGACTACTACCAGGACGACGGCAAGGGCGGGAAGCTGGACCGGAACATCTATCTGGAAGAGATCGAGATCCACGGCCCGCTGGGGCAACGGCCGGAGAACCTGCCGCCGATCCACGCGGCGATCGTCACCACCACGCCGGACGAAGCCGGCGGCGTGCGGGAGGCCGCCGAAGAGATCTTCCGGCCTCTCGCCACCCGGGCCTTCCGCCGTCCCGCCACCGATCTGGAAGTGCAGCGTCTGGCGACGCTGGTCGAGTCGGTCGTGAGCAACGGCCGCACGTTCGAGCAGGGCGTGCAACTGGGGCTTCAGGCGGTGCTCTGCTCCCCCCACTTCCTGTTTCGCATCGAACGCGACCCGGCCGACGCCCGTCCCGGCGAACCGGCGGCGCTGAACGACTACGAACTCGCCAGCCGGCTCAGCTATTTCCTCTGGTCTTCGATGCCGGACGAGGAGCTGCTCCGCCTGGCCGGCGAAGGCCGGCTGACGGATCCCAAGACGCTCTCCGAACAGGTCGACCGCATGCTGGAGGACCCGAAGTCGGAGGCGCTGGTCGAAGGCTTCTTCGCCCAGTGGCTCAACCTCGGGATGCTGGACGAGTTCAACCCGGACGGTCGGCAGTTCGGGGAGATGTGGACGAGCGACACGAAGAACGCCATGCGGCGGGAGACGGAACTGTTCTGCCGCGAAGTGCTCGAGGAAAACCTGCCGGTCAAGCGGATGCTCGACGCGGACTTCACCTTCGTGAACCCCCGCCTGGCAGAGTTCTACGGCATCCCATGGGACGGCCGGACCGGGGAGAAGATGGAGGAGTACTACGCCGACGGGCTGCCTGACGACGTCAAGAAGGACGGCCGCCGTTTTGAACGCGAGCGCCGCCGCCGCATCTTCCCGTACCCGGACGAAGCCGAGTTCCGCCGCGTCTCCCTGCCGGAGAATCGCCGCGGCCTCCTCACGCACGGCAGCATTCTTGCGCTGACGAGCAACCCGGTCGCCACCAGCCCGGTGAAGCGGGGCAAATGGATTCTCGACAACATCCTCGGCACTCCCCCGCCGCCCGCGCCGCCGAACGTTCCGGCGCTGGAGGAGACGCAAGAGTCCAACAAGGATCTGTCGCTCCGCGAGGCGCTTGCCAAGCACCGCGAGGACCCGGGCTGCGCGAGCTGTCACGCCGTGATGGACCCGCTGGGCTTCGCCTTCGAGCGGTTCGACGCCGTCGGCCGATGGCGTGAGAAGGACGGCAAGCACGAGATCGACGCCTCCGGCGAACTGCCGGACGGCACGAAGTTCACCGGGGCGACCGAGCTGATCGACGTGCTCGCCGGCCGCTCCGACGAGTTCGTCGCGCACTTCACCCGGCAACTGATGACGTACGGCCTCGGCCGCGGCCTGTTGTGGTACGACCGCTGCAGCGTGGACGGGATCGTCGAATCGGCCCGGCCGGAGGGGCATCGCCTCCGCGACCTGATCCGCGGCGTCGTGCTGAGCGACCCGTTTCGCAAACGGACCACGGCGGCCCTGGCCGCCAACTAGGCGCGGGCCCCGGCGTCTCCGCGCCGGGGGTTCGCATCTGTTAGAATCGATTTCCTCCCCCCTTCACCGCAGGCCTCCCCGTGTTCGCCCTGAACCGTCACGCCCCGCTGTCGTCCCTGTCGCGGCGCACGCTGTTACGCGGCGCGGGGGCGGCCCTCGCCCTGCCGCTGTTGGACGCGATGCCCTTCGCCGGCATGGCGAAGGCGGCCGACGAGGCCGCCAAGGGGCCGGTCCGGCTGGCGTTCATGTTCTTCCCGAACGGCGTGAACGTCGATCGCTGGTTCCCCAAAACGGAAGGGACCGGCTGGGAGCTGACGCCCTCGCTGGAGCCGCTGAAGGACCTCCGCGGGGACGTGACGGTGCTCAGCGGGCTCGATCAGCACAACGCCAACAGCCTCGGCGACGGCGGCGGCGACCACGCCCGCAACGCCGCGACCTACCTCACCGGCGTGCACCCGCTGAAGTCCTCCTCCACGATTCGCGGCGGCCGCAGTATCGACCAGGTGGCCGCCGACCGCATCGGCTCCCGCACCCGGCTGCCCAGTCTGGAACTTGGCATCGACCGCGGTCGGAACTCCGGGAACTGCGACTCCGGCTACTCCTGCGCCTACTCGAATAACGTCAGCTGGCGGAGCCCCACCCAGCCGATGTCCAAGGAGATCAACCCGAAGCTGGCCTTCCAGCGGTTGTTCGGCACCGAGGGCGGCGACGACGCGGTCGAGCGCCGCCTGGCCGATCGCAAGAGCGTGCTGGACCTTGTCGCCGACGACGCCGCCTCGCTGACCAAGCGGGTCGGTTCGACGGACCGGCAGAAGCTGGACGAGTACTTCACCAGCGTCCGCGACGTGGAACGGCGGATCGAGCGGACCCTCACCGCCCCGGCGATCGACCGGCCGGACATCGACCTGCCCCCCGGCGTGCCGAACGAGCTGAACGAGCACATCCGGCTGATGTACGACCTGCAGGCGCTCGCCTTCCAGGCGGACGTCACCCGCGTGAGCACCTTCATGCTGGCCAGCGCCGGCAGCAACCGGAAGTACGAGGAGGCGGGCGTCAAAGACGGCCACCACCATCTCTCGCACCACCAGTCGAACGAACAAAAGCTGGAGCAGATCGCCCGGATCGACCGTTTCCTGATGGAGCACTTCGCCCGGTTCGTGAAGAAGCTCAAGGAGACGCCGGACGGCGAGGGGAACCTGCTGGACAACAGCCTGATCCTGTACGGCTCCGCGATCCGCGACGGGAACCGGCACAGCCACTCCGATCTGCCGCTGATCCTCGCCGGCCGCGGCGGCGGCGCCGTGAAGCCCGGGTCGCACCGGCGTTTCGCCAAAGACACCCCGCTGAACAACCTGTTCCTGACGATGCTCGACGCCGCGGACGCCGGCGGCGTGGAGTCCTTCGGCGACAGCACCGGTCGCGTCTCGGGGTTGGACGCGTAAACTGCGTCTTCGACCGGCCCTTTCCAGAGTCACCAGCGTCCCGGACCCTCCGAGGGTCCGGGACGCTTCGCGTTGCGGACGTTCGCTTTACTGTTTGACGCCTGCGTCAGGCGACTGAGCCCGCACCAGCTCCGTCGGCAGGTCGGCGAGGGCGTCGTACCGTTCGACGTGGGCGCCCGGCCCGCTCAGATCGACGGGGCGGCCGACGTGCTTCGCCAGTTCGCGCTCCAGTTCTTCCAGCGACGCCGCATCGGCCGGCAGCGGCACGCGGACGAGACCCGTGTCCGGATCGAGCGCGCTCCCCTCCGCCGCGTAGCCCGGCGGTAGGAACAGGGCTCCGCTGGCGTAGTCGACTATGAACGCCAGGACCCCGGGCACCACGAACAGCAGGCAGCCGACGCCGTCGAGGATGCACACCGCCGGATCCAATCGCCCGGTCCGCGGCTGGCCGATCCGCTCCGGATGCAGCAGCGTGCCGCAGGAGATCGAACTGACGGGCAGCGACAGTGCCGCGAGCCCCGCGACGAACTGCCGCCGGGAGACGCGATTCCAGACCGGGACCATGACCTGCTCCGTAGGACGGCGGCGCAGGCTAGGTCAGCGGGATTCGGGGCGGCAAGACGGACTCTTCCGTGACCGGCGTCACGGCAACCGGGTGCTGCCCATGAGGAAGCGGTCGCATTCACGGGCGGCCTCCCGGCCTTCGGCGATCGCCCAGACGACGAGACTCTGGCCGCGGCGGCAGTCGCCGGAGGCGAACACGCCGGGCACGTTCGTCACATACTTGCCGAACTCCGCCTGAAAGTTGCCGCGGGCGTCGAACTCGACGCCCAACTGCTCCGCCGGGGTCGGCTCCGGACCGCCGAAACCGAGGGCCAGCAGGGCGAGGTCGCACTCGATCGTGAACTCGCTGTTCTCCACCACCGTGAACGGCGCCCCGCCCGGCTGCGGCTTCGACCAGTCCACCCGGCAGGCCCGCACGCCGGAAAGGTTCCCGGCGTCGTCCTTCAGGAACTCCAGCGTCTGGATTTCGTACTCGCGGGGGTCGTGGTGGTTCTGTTTGAAGCTGAACCGCGGGTCGTTGTCGTAGTCCATCTTCGCCGCAGCCTCCTCGTGGCCGTAGTCGGTGCGATAGACCATCGGCCACTGCGGCCAGGGGTTGTTCGCCGGGCGCTCCTGCGGCGGGGTGGCGACGATTTCGAACGTCACCACGCTCTCGCACTCCTGCCGCAGGCTGGTGCCGATGCAGTCCGTGCCGGTATCGCCGCCGCCGATCACCAGGACCTTCTTCCCCTCGGCGGAGATGTAGTCCGGCGGGTTGCCGCCGAGCACCTTCTGGGTGTTCGGCCGCAGGAAGTCCATCGCGAAGTGGATGCCCTTGGCGTCGCGGCCGGGGGTCCTGGCGAAGAAGTCGTTCGGCTTGGTGGCGCCGGTGCAGAGCACCACGGCGTCGAAGTCCTTCTTTAGTTCGTCGGCGGAGATGTCCTTGCCGATGGCGCAGTTCACCACGAACTCCACCCCCTCGGCCTTCATCTGCTCGACCCGGCGGGCGACGAGCTTCTTGTCGAGCTTCATGTTGGGGATGCCGTAGGTCAGCAGGCCGCCGACGCGGTCGTCCCGCTCGTACACCGTGACCTTGTGGCCGACGCTGTTGAGCTGCTGGGCGGCGGCGAGGCCGGCCGGGCCGCTGCCGACGACGGCGACGGTCTTGCCGGTGCGGGCCTCCGGCGGGTCGGGCTTCACCCAGCCCTCTTCCCAGCCGCGGTCGGCGATCGAGACCTCAATGTTCTTGATCGTCACCGGCGGCGAAGTGATGCCCAGCACGCAGGAGCCCTCGCAGGGCGCCGGGCAGACGCGGCCGGTGAACTCCGGGAAGTTGTTCGTCTTGTGCAGGCGGTCCAGCGCCTCCTTCCACTTGCCGCGGTAGACGAGGTCGTTCCACTCCGGGATGAGGTTGTGCAGCGGACAGCCGGCGGCCATCCGGTTCATCACGTCGCCGGTGTGGCAGAACGGGACGCCGCAGTCCATGCAGCGGGCGCCCTGCGACCGCAGCTCTTCTTCCGGCATGTGCTCGTGGAACTCGTTCCAGTCGAGGATGCGGAGCAGCGGATCGCGGTCGGACGGGACGGCCCGGTTGATCGTCTTGAAGCCGGTGGGATTGCCCATGGCGGAGCGGGGTGAATGAGGTGTGCGAGGCGGGGGAGCGAGCGTCCCGGACGCTTCAGGCGTCCGGGACGCTCCGGGGCGCGGGCTTCGTCAGGCGGCGACGACCGGGGTGACGGTCTCGCCGGCGGACGCCGCGGCCATCCCGGCCTCGTCGCCCTCGGACGCCAGCTCGGCCAGCGCCCGGCGGTAGTCGACCGGCATCACCTTGCGGAAGTTCTTCCGCGCGGCGTTCCAGTCCTTCAGCAGTTCGGCGCCGCGGGCGCTGTCCGTCAGCGCCACGTGCCGTTCGATCAGGGCCTTCAGTTCGTCGGCGTCGCCGCCCTCGACCGGTTCGAGTTCCACGGTGGCGAGGTTCGTCTTCGCCAGCAGTGTCTCGTTGGGGTCGAGCACGTAGGCGATGCCGCCGCTCATCCCGGCGGCGAAGTTGCGGCCGGTCTCCCCGAGGATCACTGCCCGGCCGCCGGTCATGTATTCGCAGCCGTGATCGCCGCAGCCCTCGACGACGGCGCTGGCGCCGCTGTTGCGGACGCAGAACCGCTCGGCGGCGACGCCGCGGGCGAACAGTTCCCCGCTCGTCGCCCCGTACAGGGCGACGTTGCCGAGGATCATGTTCTCCGCCGGGTCGAAGCCGCAGTTCGCGGGCGGCCGCAGGACGATCCGCCCGCCGGACAGGCCCTTGCCGACGTAGTCGTTGGCGTCGCCGGTGACCTCGATCGTCACCCCCTGCGCCAACCAGGCGCCGAGGCTCTGCCCGGCGGAGCCGGTGCAGTGCAGCTTGATCGTGTCGTCCGGCAGCCCATTCGCGCCGTGGGCCTTGGAGACCTCATGGGAGAGCATCGTGCCGAAGGCGCGGTCGATGTTTTCGATCGTGTACTTCAGCTCCACCGGCGTGCCGTCCTTCAGGGCGGGGGCGGCGTCCTTGATGAGTTGCCGGTCCTTCACCAGGTCCAGTTCGTGCTTCTGGTCCACGGTGCAGAAGGTGCCCGCGTTCTGGTAGTCACTGGTCGCCTTCCGCAGGATCGGGGTGAGGTCGAGCTGACCGGCCTTGGGGTGACCGACCGGCAGGTCCGGGGCGAGCAGGTCGGCCCGGCCGACCATCTCGTCGATCGTCCGGAAGCCCAGCGACGCCATGATCTCCCGGCATTCCTCAGCGACGGCGAACAGGTAGTTCACCACGTGCTCCGGCTGGCCGCGGAACATCTTTCGAAGGGCCGGGTCCTGCGTGGCGATGCCCACCGGGCAGGTGTTGAGGTGGCACTTCCGCATCATGATGCAGCCCAGCGTGATCAGCGGGGCGGTGCTGAAGCCGAACTCCTCGGCCCCCAGCAGGCAGGCGACGGCGACGTCCCGGCCGGTCTTGAGCTGCCCGTCCGTCTGCAACCGCACGCGGTCGCGGAGGCCGTTCATCACGAGGGTCTGGTGGGTCTCGGCGATGCCCAGCTCCCACGGCAGACCGGCGTGTTTAATGCTGGTGAGCGGGCTGGCGCCGGTGCCGCCGCTGGCCCCGGAGACGAGGATGTTGTCCGCGTGCCCCTTGGCGACGCCCGCGGCGACGGTGCCCACGCCCACCTCGGACACCAGCTTCACGCTGATGCGGGCGCCGGGGTTGGCGTTCTTCAGGTCGAAGATGAGCTGCGACAGGTCCTCGATGGAGTAAATGTCGTGGTGGGGCGGCGGGGAGATCAGGCCCACGCCCGGCGTGCTGTGCCGGACGGAGGCGATGATCTTGTCCACCTTATGGCCGGGCAGTTCCCCGCCCTCGCCGGGCTTGGCGCCCTGGGAGATCTTGATTTGGATCTCGTCGGCGTTGGTGAGGTACCAGCTCGTCACGCCGAACCGGCCGCTGGCGACCTGCTTGATCGCGGAGCGCTTGGTGTCGCCGTTGGGCAGCGGGTTGAACCGTTCCGGGTTCTCGCCGCCCTCGCCGGTGTTCGACTTCCCGCCGAGGCGGTTCATCGCCACCGCGAGCGTCTCGTGGGCTTCGGCGGAGATGCTGCCGTAGCTCATGGCGCCGGTGCAGAACCGCTTGACGATCTCGCTGGCCGGCTCGACCGAGTCCAGGTCGATCGGTTCCGCGTCCTCGGTGCGGAAGCGGACCAGGCCGCGGAGGTTGCAGTCCTTCGCCACCCGCTCGTTCACCATGGCGGCGAACTGCTTGTAGGCGTCCTTGTCGCCGGTGCGGGCGGCGTTCTGCACCGCGGCGATGGTCTGCGGCGTCCAGGCGTGCTTCTCGCCCTCGGCCCGCCAGGCGTAGGTGCCGGGGTTGGGCAGGTCGACCGGGTCGTAGTCGTCCCCGCGGGTCGCGGCGGCGGACGGGTAGCCGAGGTCGTGCCGCTGCATCGCGTCCAGGGCGAGGCGGTCGAAGCCGATGCCCTTGATGCGGCTCGGCGTGCCGGTGAAGCAGCGGTCGATGACCTCCTGCCCGAGGCCCAACGCCTCGAAGATCTGGGCGCCCTTGTAGCTCTGCAGGGTGCTGATGCCCATCTTCGCGAAAACCTTCAGCATCCCCTTGCCCACGCCCTTGCGAAAGGCGGCGACGATTTCGTCGTCGGTCCAGGGCTTGCCGCTGCTCTCGTGCTCCGCCAGCGAGCCCCCGTCGCGGGCGTGGCGAATCGCGGCGAAGGCGAGGTACGGGTTGATCGCGTCGGCGCCGTAGCCGACCAGCGTGCAGAAGTGGTGCACCTCGCGGGTCTCGCCGCTTTCGAGGATCAGCCCCAGCTTGGTGCGGCTCTCCGTGCGGATGAGGTGTTGGTGCACCGCTCCCGCCGCCAGCAGGGCCGGCACGGCGACGCGGTCAGACCCCGCGGCCCGGTCGCTGAGGATCAGCAGGGCCTGGCCGGCCTCGATGGCGGCGTCGGCCTCGGCGCAGAGGGCGTCCAAGGTCTCGATCAGCAGCCGCTCCGCGTCCCGCGGGTCCTCCGGCTTGGCGAACGTGAAGTCCGCCACCCGCGA
Source organism: Alienimonas californiensis (assembly GCF_007743815.1). GTDB lineage: Bacteria > Planctomycetota > Planctomycetia > Planctomycetales > Planctomycetaceae > Alienimonas > Alienimonas californiensis. The sequence continues at coordinate 4,720,209 of NZ_CP036265.1, read as the reverse complement.
CGACCAGCCGCGGTGCGGGTTGTCGCCCAGTCCCTTCAGGGCCGCCGTCTGTTCGTTGGTCAGCACCGGGTGCGGCACCCGCAGGCGGTGGCACTGCTCCGGCGTGGTGTTCAGGAGGTTGCCCTCCGGGCCGACGAAGCACTCCAGGCTCATCACGATCTCCTCCCGGATGGAGTCGATCGCCGGGTTCGTCACCTGGGCGAACAGCTGCTTGAAGTAGTCCGGCACCAGCCGGGGCTGCTCCGACAGGCAGGCGAGGGCCGCGTCGTCGCCCATCGAACCGATCGGGTCCTTCTTCGCCCGGATCAACGGGAGCAACATGAACCGCAGCGTCTCCTCGCTGTACCCGAAGCTGCGGAGGCGCTTGAACAGCCGCTCCCCGCTGCGGGCGGGCGGCGCCGTCGCGGCAGGCAGCTCGCTCAACTCAAGCCGCTGCTCGCGCAACCACTCGCCGTAGGGGCGCCGCTCGGCGGCGTTCATCTTCAGTTCTTTGTCCGGCACGATGCGGCCCTCGTCGAAGTTGACGAGGAACATGCGGCCCGGCTTGAGGCGGCCCTTCTCCTTGACGTTCTCCGGGGCGACGTCCAGCACGCCGACCTCGGAGGCCATCACCACGCGGTCGTCGTGGGTGACGTAGTAGCGGCTGGGCCGCAGGCCGTTGCGGTCCAGCACGGCGCCGATCACGTGGCCGTCGGTAAACGAGACGCTGGCCGGGCCGTCCCACGGCTCCATCAGGGCGCTGTGATACTCGTAAAAGGCCCGCTTCTCCTCGGGCATCTGTTCGTGGTTCTGCCACGCCTCGGGGATCATCAGCATGATCGCCTCCTGCGGGCTGCGACCGCTGCGGAGCAGCAGTTCGAGGCAGTTGTCGAAGTTCCCGCTGTCGGAGAGGTGCTCCTCGCAGATCGGGAACGAATCGGCCAGTTTGCCGTCGAAGAACTCGCTCTGAAGCTGCCCCTGCCGGGCCGCCATCCAGTTGCGGTTGCCGCGGAGGGTGTTGATCTCGCCGTTGTGGGCGATGTTCCGCAGCGGCTGGGCGCGGTCCCAGCTGGGGAAGGTGTTCGTGCTGAACCGGCTGTGCACCATCGCCAGGTGCGTGGTGTAGTCCTCGGCGGCGAGGTCCGGGTACATCGGCATGACCTGTTCCGGGGTCAGCATGCCTTTGTAGACGATCGTGCGGGCGTTCAGGCTGCACACGTAAAACAGCAGCGCCTCCGGCATCCCGCTCTCCTCCCGCACCATGCGGGAGACGCTTTTGCGGATGAGGAACAGGGCCCGGTCGAAGGCGCCCTCGTTCAGATCGCCATTCTTGACGACGTTCTCGCCGGCGGCGACGAACACCTGTTCGATGTGCGGCATGCAGGCCCGGGCGGACGGGCCGACGTCGGCGCCCTCGGGGTCGATCGGCAGCTCCCGCCAGCCGAGCAGCGTCTGCCCGTAGGCGGCGACCCGCTCTTCCAGCGTTTTCTTGGCCCGCTCGCGCTGCTGGGGATCGCGGGGCAGGAAGACGTTGCCGGCGGCGTAGCGGCCCGGCTCGGGCAGGGAGAAGCCCTCCTCGCCGGCGACGCGGGCGAGGAACTCGTGCGGCAGCGCGGTCAGCATGCCGGCGCCGTCGCCGGTGTTCTCCTCGCACCCGCAGGCGCCTCGGTGCGTCATGTGACGCAGGATGCGGTCGGCGTCGGTGACGATGCCGTGCGAGCGTTGGCCCTTGATGTGCGCCACGAAGCCGACGCCGCAGCTGTCGTGCTCCAGCGCCGGGTCGTACAGACCCTGCCGCTCCGGGAAGCGGCCTTCCTGGTGACGGGCGGGGAACTGGGTCATCGAGGGAGCGTTCATAAGAGAAATCCGACGGACGATCGGAAGGTGATCGGAAAGACGGGGGCGGCCGGGGGGCCGCTCCCCCGGGACGGGGGCGGGACGGGCGGCGGACGCGGTCGGGGCCGGGCTCGGTTAGCCGGCGACTGCGACTTCGGCGTCCCGCTCTGCCATGCGTTTGGAGCGGGCTGCGGGCGGGTGGGCCGTCTGGGCCCGGCCGGGTTCCCCGTTTCCGTCCGGGGCTTTCGGCTCCGCCGCGGTTTCCAGTAGTAGATCGCAGAACGCCTTGGCGGCGGCGCTCAGCGGTCGCCGTCGACGCCGCACGATGCCCAGCGGGCGGATCCAGTCCACCCCCTCCAGCGTCGCCGTCGCCAGGGTGCCGAGGCTGACCTCGCGGCGAATCGTCGGTTCGGGCACCAGCGCCACGCCGGCGCCGGCTTCGACGGCTCGCTTCACGGTCTCCAGATTGTCGAACTCGTAGCTAATCTCGGGGTCCACCCCGACGCTCTTCAGCCAGCGGTCCGACTGCCGCCGCAACTTCAACCGCGTTTGCAGGGCGACCAGCGGTTCCCCCGCCAGGCGGGAGGGTTTGACCGACCCGCCCTCGGCGAGCGGGTGGCCGATCCGCGTGGCGAGCACGATCGGTTCGCGCTGCCAGGGGATGCTCTCGAACGACCCGCCGCCCCGGGGGAAGGAGACGAGGCCCAGTTCCGCCTCGTCGCTGCCGACGGCGTCGTACACGTCGTCCGGGTGGCCGTACTCCAGCCGAAGGACCACGTCCGGATACAGCCGGGCGAACTCCTCCACCGTCGGGGCCTGCAGCAGACCGACGGAGTAGATGCTCGAGACGCACAGCCGCCCGCTGACGCGGCCAGCGACACCCTTCACGCGGTCCTCCAGCTCCCGGAAGCCGTCCAGCAGATCGCGGCAACCTTCCAGCAGCACCCGGCCCGGCTCCGTGAGGCAGCACGGCCGCGTCGAGCGATCGAGCAACTTCACCCCCAGCCGCTTCTCGAGGTTCCCCACCGTCTGGGAAACCGCCGGCTGGGACATATTCAGCACCTCCGCCGCCCGGGAGAAACTCCGCCGGGAGGCGACCTCACGAAAGATTTCGGCCTCTCGAATGAGCACGGACGGTGCGGAGCGGGGGCGGGAAGGAGGGAAAGATCGGGGTTCGGTTATGTCGACGGAGGCGCAGTATCGCCTCCGGCAGCGGGTAGCGTAGGAGCCGATCCCCCGGCGATCAACCGCCCGGCCCCGCCGGCGGTGATCCGCCGCATCCGGGAGCCCCGGTGGACCGCCCGACCCGCCCCACCCTCGCGATCGGCGCCGTCTGCCGGGGACGCCTGCGGCACCCCGTCGCGGGCCGTCTGCGGGGCCTCAGCGGAGGATCACGCCGCCGGCCTCAGCGGTGCGGAAGGACAGCGGTTCCGCCGGGAACGCCGCGTCCTGTTCGGCGGCGGTCGTTCCGGCGAGTCTGGGGGCGATGCCGCCGCCCGCCCGCTTCGCCGCCCGCCTCGCCGCCCGTGCGGAGTTCGATGCGACCGTGGCTTGGGCGCTGGGGGTTCGGTTCTGGCAGATCGTCGCGGCGCCGATCACCGCCCTGCTGATCGCGGATCGGTTCTCGGAGACGGAGCAGGACTACTATTACACGATCGCCGGCCTGCTGGGGTTGGACGCCCTCTGCCGGCTGGGGCTGAGCGAGGTGCTCGTCGCCCTAACGGCTCACGCGTTCGCGGACGATACGGTCGGTTCGTCCGCTCGTCGGCTGACCGGGCTGACGCGGTTCGCCGGTCGTTGGGCGGCGCTCAGCTCCGCCGCGTTCGCGGTCGGGGTGGGCGCCTTCGGGGCCTGGAGCCTGTCGGGCGCCGACGTCGCGTCCGGGTTGAAGGCGGCGTGGGCGGGGCCGTGGTGGACGGCGGCGGTCTGCACGGCCGGTTCGGTCGCCGTCGCCCCGGCGTTGGCGGTGCTGACCGGCTGCGGGCAGGTCGGCCCGGTGACGCGTACCCAGACGCTGGCCGCCGTCGCCGCGAACGTCGGCGCCTGGGCCGTAATGCTGTTCGGCGGATCGCTGTGGGCGGTCGCGGCGGCGTGCGCCGGACGGCTGGCGATCGAGGCGGCGCTGATCGTCCGCTCCTGGCCGCTCCTGCGAACCTTGGCCGGGGACGACGCCGCCGCGTTCTGCTGGCGGGTGGACGTCTGGCCGATGCAGTGGCGGGCCGCGGTCCAAAGTTCCGCCGCCGCAGCGGCGGCGGCGGGGCTCACCCTCGTCCTGTTTCGCCACCGGGACCTCCTCGGCGCCGGCGAGGCGGGCCGGCTGGGGATGAGTTGGTCCGCCGCATTGGCCCTGCAATACGGCGGGACCGCCTGGCTGAACACCCGGGCGCCGCGGCTGGGGGCGCTGGCGGCGAAGCAGGATCGAGCCGGCTTCGACTGCTTGTTCGCCCGAACGTTTCTGGCCAGTTGGGCGGCGGTCGCCGCGGGGGCCGTCGCGGGGACGGCGTTGGTGTGGGCGTTGAACCTCTGGGGCGTGCCGTTGGCGGAGCGGTTGCTCCCGCCCGCGGCCTTCGGCGCACTCGTCGCCGGCAGCGTCGCCCTGCATGTGCCCCTCAGTTTGGCGGGCTACTTGCGGGCGTGGCGGGCGGAGGCGTTCGTGGCGCCGGCGGTCGGGATGTGGGCGGCGGTGGGGCTGGCGACGTGGACGCTCGGTCCGCGGTACGGCGCGATCGGCGTGGCGTGGGGCTTCTCCGGGGCGATCATGTTGGTCGGCGTGCCGCTGTACGCGCTGCGGTGGCGGGCGGTCGTCCGTCGCCTGCCTGCCGCCGCGGCCCCCCTTCGACGCCCAACGGCTTAATGCCCAGCGGTCCCCGGACGGATCGGAGACGAGCGATTGATCTGGCATCGGGCTTATACTGCCGCTCCCGCCCACTCGACCTGCCTCGCGATCCTCTCGCCGACATGCCTGAACCCCGTCGCACTCCGTTCGCCGCCCTCGTCGGGGGGGCGCTCCTCCTGACCGCCGGCGGCGCCCCGCTGTCGGCTGAGGAACCGGCCGAGCCGGAGGTCGTCAGCAGTCCCGTCGTCACCGCCGCGACCCCCGGTCGCAGCGTCCCGATCTCCGTCGACGTGACCGGCGCCGAACGGTTGGCGCTGATCGTGACCGAGGGCGGGGACGGCTTCACCGCCGATTGGGCCGTCTGGGTCAAGCCGACGCTCACCGGCCCGGCGGGCACGCTGAAGCTGACCGACCTGAAGTGGAAATCCGCCGAGCAGGGCTGGGGCGTCACCGCGGTCGACCGCGATCCAAACGGGGGCGAACTGACCGTCGACGGCAAGCCGGTCCACGGCATTGGCACGCACGCCCGTAGCCGGATCGTGTTCGAATTGCCGGAGGGCTACACGACGTTTACCGCCCGCGGGGCGCTGGAGGACGGCGGGACCGATCAGGCTGGGGGGACGGCCAGCAGCGTGCAGTTCGTCGTTTACGCCGGCGGAGAGGGGTTGGACGAGGAGATCCAGGACCCCACCCGCTCCGCCAAGGCGGAACTGCAGAACCTCACGGTCGCCGACGACCTCGCCGTCGACCTGTTCGCCGCGGAGCCGATGTTGCTCTCCCCCAGCAACATCGACGTGGACGCCCACGGCCGGGTGTGGGTTTGCGAAGTCGTCAACTACCGCCAGTTCCGCAACACGGACAGCGCACCCCGCGAGGCCGGCGACCGCATCCTCGTATTGGAGGACTCGGACGGCGACGGCGAACTCGATCAGAAGACGGTCTTCTATCAGCACCCGGAGATCGACAGCGCCCACGGCGTCTGCGTGCTGGGCGAGACGGTGATCGTCTCCGCCGGCGAGAACATCCTCACCTTCAAGGACGCCGACGGCGACCTGCAGGCCGACGAGGGCAGCCGCCGGGTCCTGTTCACCGGGATTAGCGGCGTGCAGCACGATCACGGGGTGCACAGCGTCCTGTTCGGCCCGGACGGCAAGCTGTATTTCAACTTTGGCAACGAGGGTAAACAGCTCCGGCGGCCGGACGGCTCGCCGGTGGTGGACCTCGCCGGCAACGTCGTCGCCGCCAACCGGCAGCCTTATCAGGAGGGCATGGCGTTCCGCTGCGACCTGGACGGCAGCAACGTGGAGACGCTCGGCTGGAACTTCCGCAATAACTGGGAACTGACCGTCGACAGCTTCGGCCGCGTCTGGCAGTCCGACAACGACGACGACGGCAACGCCGCCACCCGGCTGAACCTCGTCATCCCCTTCGGCAACTACGGCTACCGGGACGAGTTCACCGGCGGCGGCTGGCGGGACGAGCGGCCGGGGATGCACCGCGACGTGCCCCTGCGGCACTGGCATCTGAACGATCCCGGCGTGATGCCGAACCTCTATCAGAGCGGCGCCGGCAGCCCCACGGGCATCGCCGTCTATGAAGGCGATCTGTTACCGCCGGAGTACCGCGGCGCCCTGCTCCACTGCGACGCCGGCCCCAACGCCGTGCGGGCCTACTTCCTCAAGCCCGACGGCGCCGGCTTCTCCGCGGAGCAGAAGGACCTCCTGACCGGCGAGAACGATCGCTGGTTCCGCCCCTCCGACGTCACCGTCGCCCCGGACGGCAGCCTGATCGTCGCCGACTGGTACGACCCCGGCGTCGGCGGCCACCGGATGGACGACGTCACCCGCGGTCGCCTGTTCCGCCTGCGGCCGACGGGTTCGGAGAAGACCTATATGGCGCCGGTCCTCGACCTCTCCACCCCCGCGGGGGCGCTCGCCGCGTTGAACAGTCCGAACCTCGACGCCCGCTATCAGGGCTTCACGGCGCTCGCCGGGATGGGCGAAGACGCGGTGGAACCGGTGCGGGCGCAATTCCGCGATCAGGCTGCTCCCGCTCACCTGCGGGCCCGGGCGATGTGGGCTCTGGCGCAGCTGATCAGTCCGCTGCGGGTGGCGGACGAGGCGATCGGGATCGAAGATGAAGCAATCCGCGCCGCCGGCCTGCGCCTGCTCTGCGAAGCGACCGACGTTCGCACCGAGGAGGGCATCAAGAACCGGCTCGCCCGCCTGGTGGTGGGCGTGCTTCGGACCGACCGCCTCGACGCCCCCGCCCTGTGGCGGGAGGCCGCCGTGGCCCTGCGGGGCGTCCCGGCGGACGCCGACGTGGCGGGGGTGACCGCCGCGCAGCTGTGGGCGGCCCTCGCCCAGCGGGCCGACCTCACCGACCGCTGGATGCTGGAAACGCTCGGCCTCGCCGCCGAGGGTAAGTGGGACGCCTGCCTCGACGCCTATCTGGCGACCTCCCCGGAGGCCGACGCGGCGAAGCAGGTCATTTGGCGGAGCCGTGCGAAGCAGACGCCGGCCCTGCTGGCCGAGGCGCTGCTCGATCCCGCACGCGTCTCCGGCGAGGAGGCCCCGCGGTGGGTGCGGGCGTTCGACTTCCAGGCGAACTCCGAACAGAAACGGGCCGCCCTCCAGCGGTTGGCCTTCGCGGACGAACTGCCGGAGGACCGGGCGACGCTGGTGCGGCTCGCCGCCCTGCTCCGCCTGAAGGAGGCCGGCGGCGCCGACGAAGGACGCATCAAGGAAGGCATCGAGCGCGTGCTGGACGAGGTGCGGGGCACCCCACAGTTCGTCGAACTGCTGCGGACCTTCCGCATCCAGGGCCACGCCGACGCCCTGATCGAACTGGCCGGTACGCAGCCGACCGAGACCGCCGGCGTCGAGGCGGCGGGTCTGCTGATCGAACGGGGAATGTGGAAGGACGTCAGCACGGTCGTCTGGGGCGAGGATCGGACGCTCGCCGAGGGCCTGCTGTCCGCCGTCGGCCGCACGCACCGGGGGGACGCGGTGAAGTTTCTCACCGCGGTGATGGACGACGAGAATCTGGACGTCGCCCGTCGCAAGGCCGCCGCGTCCGGTCTGGCCCAGATCGGCCAGGGCGCCCAACTGCTGCTGGAGCGGGCCGAGCAGGGCGAACTGGCGGAGGAGTTGCGGCAGAGCGTCGCCGCCACCCTGCACGCCTCGACGTACCACAATCTGGGCGACCGCGTGGCGAAAGTCTTCCCCCCGCCGCCCGGGCGGGAGAAGCCGCTGCCGCCGCTAGCCGAACTGACCGAGGCCCGCGGGGACGTGGCGAACGGCAAGACGGTTTACATGACGACCGGCACCTGCTCGAAGTGCCACGTGATCAAGGGCGTCGGCCGGGAGATCGGCCCGGACCTGACGGAGATCGGCGACAAGCTCGGCCGGCAGGCCCTCTACACCTCGATCCTGTACCCCTCCGCCGGCGTCAGCCACAACTACGAGACGCACACCGTGCTCACGGAGGACGGCAGCGTTTTCAACGGGCTGCTGATTAGCGAGACGGATAAGGAGCTCAAGATCAGGGACCAGGAGGGCATCGAACGCACGTTCTCCAAGGACGCCCTGCTGGAGCACGGCGTGCAGGACGTCTCCCTGATGCCGGCGGACATCCAAAAGCTGATGTCCGAGCAGGAATTAGTGGACTTGGTCGAGTTCCTCACGACGCTGAAAAAGTGACGGGAGGGAGGCGGGGGCCGTGGAAACGCGGCCCGGGGAGGGCGCTGGAGAATCGGCGTCGGCGAATGTTTCGTGAGCGATGAATGCGGGTCTTTCCGTCGAACCCGTCCCTGAACGGTCGGACCGCTTCAAGAGGGGCGAACGGCGCCGCCGATTCATCCGTCACCCCGGACCCGCATTCGGGGGGCGGGGCGATGGAATCGCCCCGCAGTTCAACTAACCCCCAGCGCCACCACCTCCCCCCCCGGCCCACCGGGTGAAGCCGAATCCGCCGACGCGACCGTCCCCCCACCCGGGAACGGTTCGCCGGCCGTTCCGGCGGAACTCGACCCGGGGTTTCGCCGGCCGACCGCGTCCCCCGCAATCTGTCCCGCAGAACGCGGGCGGGCGGGGCGGTTCGTCGGGCCGGGGACGGAGACGGCGCGGGCTCAACTTCCCAGGGAAGGACCCTTCGAATGACTCTGCTCCGTTGTTTCGGTGCGGCGCTCGCGCTCGGTATGGCCGCCACGGCCAATGCCGGCATCTTCAGCCACGGCTGCCAGAAGAGCTGCGATTGCACCTCTGCCTGCCAGCCCGAGTGCTGCGCCCCCGCCGTCGGCACGCCCTGCTGTGCCAGCCCCGGCTCCTACGGCTGCCTCGGCGGCAAGCCGGCCTGTTGCGATTCCAGCTGCGCCCCGGCCAGCTGCTGTGCCCCCAGCGGGTGCTGCGTCGATCCCGGCTGTGCCGCCCCCTGCGGCGTCGCCTGTGCCTCTGACTGCTGCGAAGACCCCTCCTGCGCCGCCCCCTGCGGCAATGGCCTCGGGAACGGCTGCTGCGTCGATCCCGGCTGTGCCGCCCCCTGCGGCGACGCCTGCGGCAACGGCTGCTGCGTCGATCCCGGCTGTGCCGCCCCCTGCGGGAACGGCCTCGGGAACGGCTGCTGCGTCGATCCGGGTTGTGCCGCCCCGTGCGGCTCCGATTGCTGCGGCTCCGATTGCTGCGGCTCCGATTGCTGCGACGGCGGGTCCTGCTTCAACCGCAAGGGCGGCCTGCTGAGCAAGCTGTTCGGTTGCCACAAGACCGACTGCTGCGAGACCGACTGCTGCCCGACCGCTACCTGTGCCGCCCCGTGCGGCTCCGATTGCTGCGACGGCGGGTCCTGCTTCAGCCGTAAGGGCGGCCTGCTGGGCAAGCTGTTCGGCTGCCACAAGAGCGATTGCTGCGAGACCGACTGCTGTGCCTCGAGCTGCGGCACCGTCGCCGCCCCGCGGAACTACGGCGTCGCCCCGGCTCCGGCCGCCGGCCGTGCCGTCGTCGCCCCGGCCGCTCCGGCTCCGGCCCCGGCCGCCGCTCCGGCTCCGGCCGCCGCCCCGGCCCCGGCCGCTCCGGCCGCCGCTCCGCAGGCCCCGGCCGCCGAGAAGGCCTACGAGGCCGAGCCGGCTCCGCCGACCGACCCGGAAGCCTACTTCCCCAGCCGCTTCCGTCGTCAGACCAGCAACGCCGTTCGCGGCAACCTGTACGGCATGGCTCGCTGAGCCTGGCGACTGAAGGCCGATGACTGAGGGTCGGCTCGCCCGCCCCTCGCTCGTCACGCTCCGACGGCCCCGCTTCCCCCTGGGAAGCGGGGCCGTTCTGCATTGGCGCCCCCGCCCCCGAGGGGCGAAGGAACGCCGTCGGGCGGTCCGGGCCGGGGCGCCGGGGGCCCTCCGGCGACGAATCGCCGTTGACCGAAGGACCCGCCGACCGCTAGCACCACCCGGCTTCGGACCGTTCCCGATTGCCGGGCTCCCCCGCTGACTCTGCCCCGCCCCAGCCCGCCGAGCGCCGCCACGGCGGCGACGTGGATCGTTCTCTCCGGAGCGATCGCGGTGGGGGCGTACGCGGTGTCGGCGGCGCTGCCCACCGTGCGCCCCCCGGCCGAGCGTCTGGCGGAAGCGCTGGAGACGATGGACGCCCACCCCCCGCCGCTCGATCCGACGGACGGCGAGGAAGCGGAGGACCTGTCCGCCCGGCGGCGCGCCGCCGCCCTGGCCCTGCCCCTCATCAGGCCGGAGGCGAAAGGCGTCACGCCCGGCCCGCCGCCGATCCTGCCGCACGTGCCCGGCGCCGCGGCCTACATCGTGGGCCTGGAAGCGTTCGGGCGGGCGGCGGAATCGGGCGGCGAGTACGACTCCGCCGCGGCGTACCTGGTGCGGGCGGAGCGGGAGGGGGTTCCCCCGCCCCGCCGCCGCACGCTGCTGATCGCCTCCGGCCTGAGCCTGTTGCGGGCCGGTCGGCCGACCATGGCCTTCGACCGCTTCGCCCAGGCGTTGCGGGAGGAATACGGGGCGGAGGCCGCCGGCGCCGTGCCGCTCTGGCAGGGGTTGGTGGACAGCGCCGTGCGGGACGGCCGGCCGGACACGCTGGAGGAGGCCGCCGCCCGCCTCGCCGCGGTCAAGGCACCGGCCAATCAGGACTCCGCCGCCGCCCTGCTGCGCGCCCGCGGCCGGCTCGCCGTCGAACGGAACGATCCGGCGACGGCGTCCGCCGCGTTGGCCGGGCTGCAACAGCTGGGCGCCCGCGGGGGCGATCTGGCGGTTCGGCTGGCCCTCTTGATGGACGATATGGCCTCCGCCCGCGCGGCCCTCCCGCCGGTCCCGCGGTTCCCGCTGCTCGGGGACCTCCACGCGCTCTACATGCACGGCCGGGTCGAGGAGGCCTCCGGCGATCGCCTGTTGGCCCTCGCCCGCTACCGGGCCGCCGCGGAGTTGGCGCCCCGGTCCGCCGACGGCCTCTCGGCACGGTTGGCCGAGGCGCGGTTGCTCACCGCGGCCGGTCGGTTCGAAGAGGCGTCCGAAGCCCTGAGGCTCGCGGTGGACGCCGGGGCCGACGCCCAGGGCGGGACGGCCGGCGATCTGCGGGCGGAACTGCGGCAGGCCTGCGAACAGGCGGTGCGAACCGCCGCGGCCGATCCGCGGGGGGCGGAGCACTGTGTGGCCCTCTGCGAGACGGTGGAATCCGCGCTGGGCGCTCCGCTGGCCCGGCGTTTGAAGGCGGAAGTGCTGGACGCCGCCGCGACGAACGTCGCCGGTGCCTTCGCGGCCGGCGAGGCGTACGCCGCCTGGGCGGCGGTGGAGCCGGATCGCGATCTGCGCCGGTTTGCCCGCCTCGCCGCGGTGCGGCATCTCCGCCGTGCGGGGCGGCCGGCCGCGGCGCTGGCGGAACTGGATCAGATTCCGATGGTGAGCGACCCCGACCCGGGCGGGCTGCGGCTGGAACGGGCGCGCCTGCTGATGGATCTCGGCCGGGCCGCCGACGCCCGCACCGCGGCGCAATCGCTGGTGCAGGACCTGCCCTCCGACCCCGCCGCCCCCCCGGCGCGGGTGTTGATCGGCTCCGCGGCGCTGGAGGCCGGCGATCCCGACGGGGCGATCGCCGCCTGGACGGCGGTGCTCAGCGACACCGAACTGACGCCCGCCGCGGCCGAGTGGCGGGAGAGCCTGTTCGCCCGGGCGGACCTCACGGCCCGGCGGGCGCTGGCCGCCGCCCCCCCGATCGCCGCCCCCGACGCCCGGGAGGGGGACGCCGCCGACGCGGGCCTCTCGCACGCCGTCGACCTGCTGGGCGAATGTCTGGCCCGATATCCCAACGAACCTGCCGCCGTCGGTGCCCGGCTGGAACGGGCGCGGTGCCGCCTCGCCCGCTGGCAGCGGCTGGACGCGGCGCCCCTCCCGACCGACAGCCTGAACCTGAAGCGTCGGCAGGAGCGGGCCGCCGCCGACCTCATCGCGGCCCTCGCGGATTTCCGCACCGTCTCCGGCCAACTGCGGGGGGCGAACGCGGACACGGCGCCCGCGGCGGCGGACGTGGTGCGTCTGCGGCTGGCCCGCCTGGGCGCCGCGGAGTGCCTCACCCGGTTGGGGCGCACGGAAGCGGGCGGCGTGGCCGTCGCGCAGGAGGTCGACCGCGACCCGCTGAACCCCCGCAGCGTCGCGGCCCTGCTGGATCTGGCCGCCGCCCGTCGCGCGGTCGGCGACGAGGTCGGCGGTCGGCTGGCCGTGGAGCAGGCCCGACTGACGATCGCCCGCCTGCCGGACTCCGATCTCGCCGCCGGCCGGTCGCCGCTGAGCCGTGCGGAATGGAATCGCCTGTTTCTGCTCGCCCGCCGGGCCGCCGACGAGGACGCCGCCGCCCTCCCGCCTCCCCCCCGCCAGGACGCCCCATGACTGCCGCCCTCCACCCCGCCGACGCCGCGGAACGGTTGCTGGATCGCCTCGAGCGGCTGACCGCCGTCCAGGCGGAGGCGCTCTCCGCCGGGGACGACGATCGGCTGCTCGCGGCGCTGGGCGAGAAGCAGTCCGCGCTGGACGCCGCCGATCTGCCGGACCTGCTGCGGGCGGCCGGGCCGACGCGGGCGCCGTCCCTCACCGCCCGCATCGAAGCGTTGCTGAAGGCGGACGGCGAAGCCCTCGCCCTCGCCACGGCCCGCCGGGACGAGTTGGCCGGCGAACTGTCCGCGCTGGGCTCCGCGTCGGCCGCCCAGGGCGCCTACGGCGGGACCGCGGACCCGCCGTCGTCGCCCCGCCGCCTCGACGTCGCCGGTTGACCGCTTCGGCGGCTGACCGCGGCGACCGTCGTTCCCTCGTTCACTCCCTCCTGTCTGACCTGCCCCGACCGATGTTCGATCCCCTGCTGTCCGCCGGCTCGATGCCGCTGCTCGAACGGCAGGCGGTGTGGGGGGAGGTCCGCCACAACGTGCTGGCGGGCAACCTGGCGAACATCGACACGCCCGGCTTCCGCCCGCGGGACCTCGATCCGCAGGCTTTCCAGGAGGCGTTGCGGCAGTCCGTCCACGCCCGCACGCCCGGGGCTGCATCCAGCCTGACCGAGGCGCCCCGCGACCCGCTCGCCGGCGGGGTGCCGGACGAACTGCTGACCGCGGTCGATCGGCCGGGCGGCGATCTCGTGTTTCACGACGGCGCCCCGCGCAGCATCGAGCGCGAGGCTCTCGCCCTCACCCGCAACGCGATGCAGCGGCAGGCCGCGATCCAGCTGATGGGCGCCCAGATGGCGATGCTCCAGGCCGCCATCACCGAACGGGCGTGATTCCGTGTGGGACGGCGGATCTCGGACGTCGGGACGTGAGTCGTCCGGTCCGGCCGCCCCTCGTCCGAAGGTCCCGTCCGCCCCCTGTCCGACCTCCCCGATCCGAAATCCGAAATGTTCCAAGCCTTCGACGTCTCTACCACCGCTCTGGTCGCGCAGCGGGCGCGGCTGGACACGATCGCGGGGAACGTGGCGAACGCCAATTCCACCCGCAACGAGGCCGGCGAGGCGGAGCCGTTCCGGCGGCGGTTCGTCCAGTTCGCCGCGGCGGACATGGGATTCGCCGGCGACGGCTCCGCCCAGGCCGGCGCGCGGACGGCCACCGGGGTGCAGTTCGAGGTGAAGACGGACGAGACCACGCCGCTGCGGGCGGTGCACGCCCCCGGCCACCCCGACGCCGGACCCGACGGCATGCTGATGCTGCCGAACGTGGATCTCACGAGCGAATTCGTCAACGCGGTCGAGGCCGCCCGCGCCTACGAGGCGAACGTGACCGCGGTGGAACTGAGCAAACAGCTCGCCGAACAGAGCCTGAGGATCCTCGGCTGATGAACGCCCTCACCCTCGCCCCGCCGCCGACGTTTCCCGGAACGTCGACCTACGGGCTCTCCCCCGCCGGCGGGATCGGCGCCGGCATGTCGCCGGGCCGTTCCGTCGCGCCCGCCGCCGGGCCTGATTTCGCCGCGATGCTGGCGGACGCGGTCAACGGCGTGAACGCCAACGCCCAGGCCGCCGACTCCGCCGCCACCCGGGCGGTGCTCGGGGAGAACGTGACGCAGGCGGAGGTGTTCACCGCCGTGAAAAAGGCCGATCTGTCGCTGCGGATGCTGATTTCCGTCCGCAACAAACTGCTGGAAGGCTGGAAGGAACTGCAGTCGATCCCGGTGTGACGCAGCCCGCGTCGCCCCCGCCGACCGGCGCGGCGGTTCTGCCGTTCCCTTCGCGCGCCGGTTTGAGCTAGCACCTGGGCCCCTCCCCGCCCGGCCGCCCGTCCGAAGGGGCGACGAATCGCGTGAACAGCCTGTCGGACAGCTTCGAAAAGGCGAAAGCGTTCGCCCGCGACCTGCCTCCCAGCGGGCGGTGGACGCTGATCGGCGTGCCGCTGGCGCTGATGGCGGGCTTCGCCCTGCTGTTGTCCGGCAACATCGGGACCCGGGACGAGGCGCCGGTCTCCTGGGGCAAGGTGTTCGCCTCGAGCGAACTCCGCAGCGCCGAACAGGCCCTTATCGAGGCCGGGCTGACGGACTTCCGCACCCACGGCCAGCGGATCTTCGTCCCCGCCGCCGAGGTGGATGCCTACAACGCCGCCCTGATGGTCGACGGCCGACTGCCGGGTGATTCGCTCAGCGAGTTCGAACGGCAGTTCGACAAATCCGGGCTGTTCACCTCCCGTGAACAGTTGGCCGACCTGCGGAATATCGCCCTCCGCAAGGAGGTCCGTAAGACGCTCGCCGCGGTGAAGGACATTGAATCGGCGGACGTCCTCTGGAGCGTCAAGCAATCCGGCGAGTGGCCGCGGCGGGAGAAGAAAACCGCCGCGACCGTCAGCCTGATGCCCCGCCGCGGGACGGCGTTGACCCCGGAGCGGGTGGCGAGCATCCGCAGCGCCGTCGCCGGGATGGTGCCGGACCTGTCGGAGGAGGACATCACCGTGCTCGATCAGTCCACCGGCGCCGCGCACGCGTTCGAAGCCAACGGCCCGCTGGACGACCGCACTCAGGCCGCCGTCGCCGCCCACACCCGCCGCTACCGGGAGACGATCTCCCAGGCGCTCGCCTACATCCCGGGCGCGTTGGTGAACGTCTCGGTCGATCTGGACCCCGTCCGCCGGGAGGTGGAGCGCCGCCAGTCCGTGGATTCCAAACAGACGGTGACGGTCGAATCCGCGGAGACGACCCGCAACCGCTCGTCGAACCAGACGCCCCCGCAGGGGGAGCCGGGCGTGGCGAGCAACCAGCCGGGCAGCGTCTCGGTCGGCGGCCCGCTGACCGAGACCCGGGACGAACAGTCGGATTCCGCCATGCGGGTGGTGCCCAGTTGGACCACCAGCGAACGCGAACTGCGGGCCGCCAAGCCGGAGGCCGTGCGGGTCGCGGTCTCCATCCCGGAGAGCTACCACGACGCGGTCGCCGCCGGTCGCGGGCTCACGCGCGGCGAGGACGAGGCCTCCAAAGCGGCGTACGCCCAGGCCGTGGACGCGATTCGCCTCGCCGAGGAGGAGAAGGTCCGGGAGCGGGTGGCGACGCTGATCCCCGCCGGTTCCCCCGCGACCGCGGTGCACGTCACCACGGTCACGCCCATTGAGCCGGACGTCCCGCCGCTCGTGATCCCGTGGACGGAGTCCGTCGGCGAACTCGTCTCCCGCTGGGGTTCCACCGCGCTGCTGTGCGTGGTCGCCGCGGTCGGCCTGCTGGTGCTCCGCCGGGGCATGACGCTGCCGGAGCCGGCGCCGCCCGCGGCGCTGGAAGAACGCCTCGACCGACTCGCCGTCGCCGGCCGGATCGGCCCCAACGGGAAGGTCGAGGAGGACGACGACCAGCCCAAATCGCAGCGGGACCGGGTCGCGGAACTGGCCGCCCACGACCCGGAAGCCGTCGCCGCGGTCCTCAACTCCTGGCTGCGTAACGCCGCCTGACTCTCCTCTGACTCTCCTTCGACTCCCCGCTGACTCCCGAGCGAGGGGGTCATGGACTCTCTCTGACTCTCCGAGCGACCGGCTCCCGCGATGACTCGTTCGTTCAACGACGCCCGCAAAGCGGCCGTGCTGCTGCTCTCGCTGGATCGGGCGGCGGCGCAGAAAGTGCTAGCCCTGCTGCCCAAACGGGCGGTGGAGGCGGTCAGCGCGGAGATCGTTCGGGTCGACGACGTGACCGCCGAACAGCAGGCCGCGGTGCTCACGGAGTTCGAAACCCGCCACGCCGCCCGCGTGAAGGTCGAGCGGGGCGGCCTGAAGGGGGCGGAAGAACTGCTGGCCGGGAGTCTCGGCGAGGAGGCGGCCCGCGAGGTCGTGGAGAACCTGCGGCAGAACCTCGACAGCGTGCCCTTCTCGTTCCTCCAGAAGGCCGGCGCCGACAACCTGCTGACCTTCGTGAGCGAGGAGCACCCGCAGACGATCGCCCTGATCCTCTCCCACCTCCCCGCCGGACTCGCCGCGGAGGTGATCAGCGGCCTTACCCCGGACAAGCAGATCGACGTGATCCGCCGCGTCGCCGGCATGGAGCAGACCAGCCCGGACGTGGTCGAGGAGGTCGAGGCCAGCCTACGGCGCCGGATGACCAGCACCTTCGACCAGACGTTGGAGAAGGCCGGCGGCGCCCCCCGGGTCGCCGAGATTCTCAACGTGACCGACCGCATGACGAACAAGGGCATCCTCGAGAGCCTCGACCGCGACGACGCCGATCTGGCGGATCAGATCCGTCGCCTGATGTTCGTGTTCGACGACCTGCTCAAGCTGGACAATAAGGCCATCCAGGCCCTTCTGAAAGAGGTCGACACCAGCCGCTGGGCGCTCGCCCTGAAGGGGGCCGGGCAGGAGCTGACGGACAAGGTGCTGGGCAACCTGTCCCAGCGGGCCGCGGACATGCTGCGGGAGGAGATGGATTACCTCGGCCCGGTGAAGCTGTCGGAGGTGGAGGCCGCCCAGGGCGCGGTGGTGGATACCGTCCGTCGCCTGGAGGACAGCGGCGAAATCACCGTCGGCAGCGGCGCCCAGGCCGAGCAATACGTCACCTGATCGGAGCGGTTCGCCCACCGGAGGGCCGCCCGCCCGCACCCGAAATCGGCGCAGCGGTGGAACGTGCCAATCTGCTAACGATTCGGGGTGCCCGCCGCCCCGCCCCCCGCCCGCGTTCTGAAACTCGACCGCCCGCATGCCGCGGCGCCGGTGGAGGAACCGCGCCGCCCGCGCGGCTGGAACCTTTCGGACTTCGAATCCGACTGCGACGACCGCCTGGACGCCGTGCGGGAGCGCTGCCGCGCCCTGCTCGCGGAGGCCGTCGCGGAGGCGGAGGAGATTCGGTCGAAGGCTCACGCGGAGGGACTCGAAACCGGCCGGACCGCGGGGCTGAACGATGCGGAGAACCGCATCGCCGAAGCCGCCGCGGCGGAGGCCGAACGCCTGTCGCGTGATCGGCTCGCCGCCGCGTTGACCCCGCTGGCCCGCCTCGCCGACGCCTACCGGTCCGAGCAGGATCGCTGGCGGGCGAACTGGGAACGGGACGCCGTCGGCCTCGCCTGCGCGATCGCCGGCCGCCTGCTGGGGCGGGAGTTGAAGGCCCGGCCGGACGCCGCGGCGGACCTGGCGGCCGAAGCCCTCGCGGCCGCGGCGGGCTGCCGCGCCCCGGCGGTGACGATGCACCCGGACGACCTCGCGGCGCTCGGGGGGGCGTTCCGGCAGGACGTGCTCATGGCGCTCGGCGAAGGGGCGACGCTGACGGCCGATCCCGCCCTCTCCCGCGGCGACTGCTTCGTCCGCGGCGTCGGCGGTGAGGTCGACGGCCGGCTCGCCACGCGCCTGGATCGCATCGCCGCGGAACTGCTCCCGGACGAGCCCGCGGACGGGAGCGGACGATGAACTCCGTCGGCACGCGCTACGCCGCCCGGCTGAGGCGGGCGGTCTCGGTGGGCCTGACCGGCTCCGTCGCCCGGATGACCGGGGCGGGCGCCGCGGTCGCCGGCCTGCCGGCGCCGGTGGGGGCCGAGGTGCGATTCTCCCCCGCCGGCGGGCCGCCGGTGGAGGGCGTCGTCACCGGGTTCCACGGCGGCGAGACCTTCGTGATGCCCTTCGCCGACCTCGCCGGCGTGCGACGCGGCGACAAGGTGCGGCTGACCCGCGGCACGGGCGATCTCGCCGTGGGCGACGGGCTGATCGGGCGGGTGCTCGACGGGCGCGGCCGGGTGATCGACGGCAAGCCCGCCCCGCCCCGGCCCCATGCGGTCGATCCGCACGCCGCCCCCCCGCCGGCGCTCGGCCGTCCGCCCATTCGCCGCAAGTTCGACACCGGCGTTCGCGTCATCGACGCCCTCCTCACCGTCGGCCGCGGGCAGCGCATCGGGTTGTTCGCCGGCAGCGGCGTGGGCAAGAGCACCCTGCTGGCGCAGCTGGCGAGGGGTTCCGAGGCGGACGTGGCTGTACTCGCGCTCGTCGGGGAACGCGGCCGCGAGGTGCGCGAGTTCCTCGATCACGACCTCGGACCGAACGGGCTGAGCCGCAGCGTCGTCGTCGTCGCCACCGGCGACGAACCGGCCGCGGTGCGCCTGCGGGCCGCCCTCACCGCGACCGCGATTGCGGAGCACTTCCGCGACGCCGGCCGCTCCGTGTTGCTGATGCTCGACAGCGTCACCCGACTCGCCCAGGCGCAGCGGGAAATCGGCCTCGCCGCCGGGGAGCCGCCCGCCACCCGCGGTTATCCGCCCAGTGTGTTCGCCCTGCTCCCCCGCCTGCTCGAACGCAGCGGACCGGGCGCGCCTTCCCCCAAACGCCCCGACGGCGCCGGCAGCATCACGGCGTTCTACACCACGCTGGTGGACGGCGACGATCCGAACGAGCCGATCGCCGACGCCGTCCGCGGCACGCTGGACGGACACGTCTGGCTGTCGCGGGCGCTGGCGGAGGCGAACCACTTTCCCGCCGTCGACGTCCCGGGCAGCCTGAGCCGGTTGATGGCCCAACTCGCGGCGTCGGAACATGCCCAGGCCGCCGGGCGGGTGCGTTCCCTACTGGCCGCCCACCGCGAGGCCGAAGACCTGATTCGAATTGGCGCCTACCAGTCCGGCAGCAGCGCCGAGGTCGACGTCGCCGTGAAGATGAAGCCCGCGATCGACGCCTTCCTGCGGCAGAGACCTGACGAATCGACCCCCGCCCACGAAGCCGTCTCCGCTCTGCAGGCCCTGGCGGCGACGGCGAACGCCGGTCTGACGAACGGGGGCACGGCGACATGACCCGCTTTCGCAATCGCTTCGCCGTCGTGCTCAAGGCGCGAGAACGCGACCGCGACGTCGCCCGCGCCGCGCTGGCGGCGGCGCTCCGCACCAGCGCCGAGGCGGAGGCCGCCCGGCGGGCCGTGGAAGTCCTCATCGCATCGGAACGCGGCGAACTCGGGGCGGCCACCCGGGCGGGACGGGTGGACGTCAGCGATTGGCTCGCCCGCCGGCGGCACGCCTCCGTCCTCACCGCGGAACGAAAGACGGCCGCCGCGGCCGTCGCCGACGCCGCCGCTCAGGTCGCCGAGGCCCGCACGGCGCTGATCGCGGCCGACCGGGCCGTCGCGGCGCTGGAAACGCTCCGCGATCGCGACCTGCGCGCTCATCGCACGGCGGAACTCGCCGCGGAGCAGCGGGCGGTCGAAGACCTGTTCACCGCCACGGCCGCCGCCTTCGTCGGCGACGACTCCTCCTTCTGACAGCGGAAACCCGGAGCGAATGGGACGTGCGCTCGCCACGCTGTTCGGCGTCATCTGCATCGCCACCGTCGCCACCCAGACCCTCGCCGTCGGCGTGATGTGGTGGCACGGCCGGCTCACGCCCTCCGCCTGGGCGGAGATCGCCGCGGCCCTGGACGGGGCGCCGGGTGCCACGGCCCCCGGGGACGCGACCTCGGAGGCGACCGCGCCCGCCGGTCCGACGCGGACGCCCACCTATGAAGAGGTGTTGGAACGCCGCGCCGCGGCCGCCCTGCAACTAGCCGATCGCACCGAAGCCCTACGCTCCGCCGCCCGGGCGGTGGCCGCGGAGGCCAAGGCGGTGGCCGACGACCGGGCCGCCCTCGCCGCCGACCGCACGGCCTTCGAGCGGGAACTGACTCAGGCCCGTGAGGAGCTGACCGCCGAGGCGACCGAGCAGGCGCGGGAACTGGTCAAAGGGATGGGGCCGAAGGACAGCGTCGGCTACCTGATGAGTTTGCCGGACCTGTCGGTGGTGACGCTCGTGAAGGGACTGGACGCGCGGACCGCATCGAAAGTGCTGGCGGAGTTCGCCGGCGGGACCGAACAGGAGAGAGCCCGGGGCGTCGTCATCTTCGCCGCCCTGCATGCGGGTCAACCCGAGGCGGCGGCGATCGACGCTGCGGCCGGCGGCGGGCCCGCTCCGCCCGGCGATCCGGGCGGCTAACCGCTCCTCCTCCCCGGCCGGCCCGTGTCGCTGCCTCCGTTCGCCGTCGCCCCGGTCTCGCCGTCGTCGACGGGGGCCGGACGTTCGGCGGGGGCCGGACGGTCGGCGTCCGCGAGACCGTCCGGCGCTTCGGCGGCGCCGGCGGTCCCCGCGGCGCCGTCCCGCACCGAAGCGAAGACCGACGCCCCCGCCGGCGAGTCGGCTGAGGGCGCCACGTTTGCGGCGGTCCTGGCCGAACAGGCCCCGCCCCCGCCGGCGCCTGCCGCCCCGCCCCCCAAGGGCACTGAACCGGCCGTGACGGCGGCGCCGATCGCGACCGGCGTCGCCGATCCGGCGGACGTGGTCGGCTCGCTCGTGAACGAGCTGATTGCCGCGGCGGGCACGATGGACGCATCGATCGACGGAGCGGCCCTGGCCGACGTCGCCGTGCCGTCGGTCAGGCTCCCGACGCCCGCTGCGGCGGCCCAGGTCGCCGCCCCGGCGGGACTAACGCCGACGACCGTGGCCGCGGCCGGCCTCCCTGTGCCGGCGCCGTCCGTCGCAGGCGCGAAGAACGCGAAGGCAATCGTCCCCCCGGGCCTCGAAGCGACGCCGTCTGGCCCCGTTCCGCCGCCGGCTCTGGCCGCTCCTGCGATCCCCAAGCAGCCCGCCGACGCGACGGCGACGCCCACGGAGCCGGCCGGTCCGCAAGCCGGTTCGCCGGCGCCCCCGGCTGCGCTCGTGTCGAAGAATCCGCCGGCGCCCGTCGTGGCCGCCGCCGCGGCCGCCGGCCCCGCTCCCCCGGCGGGTCTGCGGCGACTGAATGAACCGGCTCGTCCCAGCGACCCGTTGACCGGGCGAAAGCAGGGCGTCGCTTCGCCCAGTAGTTCGCCGCCGGGGGCCGAGGGCCGTGCGGGAGCCGCCGCTTTGGTCATGTCTCCCGCGGCTTCGGACGTCCCGCCCCTCACGCCGCCCGCTGCTCCGGCCGACGGGGCGGGGACGGACGCGGCGGCGACCGTCGCAGTAACCGAGGGCGCGCCGGCAGCCTCCGTCGAGCTTCCCCCGGCCGTTCGCTCCGGGGCGCCGCAGAACCGTCCGGAGTCTCCGGGGCCGACCGTGGAACCGTCGACGCTCGCCGTCGATCGGGGGGCGAACGGACTGGCTTCAACAGGCGGCGAGGCCTCGGCCGTGCGGCCCGGCCCGACCGCATCCTCGGCGGGACCCTCCGCGGAGATCGTGGCGGACGCGGTGGGACGGGCGATCGAACAGAATCGTCCGGTGCGGGTGCGGCTTGACCCGCCCGAACTGGGGTCGGTGCGGGTAGAGATCTCCGCAGGGGTCGGCGAGAACGCCGGCACGGTCCGGATTCGCCTCGCGGCGTCCGAGCCCGCGGGCCGGGCCGCCCTCGCCGACGCCTTGCCGCGGCTGCGGGAGACGCTCGCCGCAGCGGGCGTGGGAGTGGACACCATCGAACTGGAACCCGCCGTCCGGCCGGAACGCGCCGACGCCGGCCGGGAAAGCGGACGGGACACCGCCCGCGAGAACGAGCGGCGGGACGGCGAGCGGCGGGACGGGGACGGCGGCGGTCGGTCCGGGGAACGAGGATCGCACGGCCGCGACCGCGGCGAGGCGAATCGCGACGAACGGGAACGGTCGGCGGACGAAGCGTCCGGTCCCCAAGGGGCCGGTGACGGGGACTCTGAGGGCCTGAGCGGCCCGGGTGGTCCTTCCGCCCCCGCGCCCGCCGATGCTGATTGGGGCCGCTCGCCGGCCGGTCGGCGGTCCGCCGGCTCGCTCGACGTCGCCGCCTGACCGCGCCCCCGCCGTCTCCTCACTTCCGCCGGGACGGATCCCATGAACGACTTTTCGTTTCCGCTCCTCAGCAAGTCGGCGGCCCCCCCCGCCGGTCCGTCCGAAAACGCCTCGGGCCTTTCCGGACTGAACGCGGACGACTTCATGACGCTGATGATCGCTCAGCTTCAGAATCAGGACCCGTCCGAGCCGGTTTCCAACGAAACGCTGTTGGACCAGATCGCCACGATGCGGTCCCTGCAGGCGGACGTGGAGCTGGAGCAAACGTTGAAGAAGAACGCCGGCGCCGCGGATCTGTCCACGGCGGCCTCGTTCCTCGGCAAAGAGATTCGCGGCTTTAACGGGGGGAAGGAAGTCGCCGGCACCGTCACCAGGGCGTACCTCGCCGACGGGGACGCCTTTGTGGACGTGGGCGGCGTCCAGTTGTCACTGGGTTCGATCACCGAAGTCGCCTGACGAGGCGCCCCGCCTCGCGCTATCTGTTTTCCTTATTGCCCCGCACCACGGACCGACGATATGGGCCTCGCCTCCGCCACGACGACCGCCCTGAACGGCATGCGGTTAAACGAGACGTCGATCGACGTCCTCGGCAACAACGTCGCCAACGCCGGCACCCGCGGCTTTAAGAGCAGCGAGGCGTTGTTCACGACGCAGTTGGTGAGCACGCTGTCCAGCGGCGACGGCCCGGCCGGCTCCAACGGCGGCACCAACCCCCGCCAGATCGGTCTGGGCGGGACCGTCAGCACGATCCGCAAAGACTTTAAGCAGGGGAGCGTGACCACCAGCAACTCCCCCACCGATATGGCGATCGAGGGGGAGGGCTTCTTCGTCGTGAAAAACGGCCTCGGCACCCAGTATACCCGGGACGGGTCGTTCACCCTCAACCCGGAGGGCAAGCTGGTGAACCCGGCCGGCGGCCGCGTGCAGGGTTACGGCATCGACGGGAACTATAATCTCCAGACGGCGGCGCCCGTCGACATCGAGATCCCGCTGGGCAAGCTATATATTGCCGAAGCCACGAACAACGCCACGTTCACCGGCGCCTTTTTCAGCGGCGGCGAGCTGGCGACGAACGGCACTGTGCAAAGCACGCTGCCGCTGCAAGACGCCAACGGCGGCGGCCCAGGGATCCCCGGCCCCCCCTCGCCCACCACGCCCCTGCAGGATCTCACCAGCGGCGGCACGAGCCTCTTTATCCCGGGGGACAACGTCACGTTCAGCGGTCGCAAGGGCGACCGCGACCTCCCGATGCAGGAAATGCCCGTCACCGGCTCCACGGTGCAGGATTTGATGAGTTTAATGGAGCGGGTGCTGGGCATTCAAAACGGCCCGGAAATTCCCGCCGACGGGTTCACCGGCGATCCGCCGGGCGTGCAGTTGGACGGCGACACGATTCGCATCACCGGCAATCGCGGCGCGGCGAACGCCTTGCAGGTGAATCCCGGCGATCTCCGCAGCGGCGGCGCCGTCGTTCTCACGCCGTTCCAGAAGCAAGCCGACGCCGTGGGCGAATCGGCGGTGCGGGATATTATCGTTTACGACAGCCTCGGCCAGGAGGTGAACATCCGCCTGACGGCGGTCCTGGAGGAACGCAGTTCCACCCGGACCGGGTTCCGCTGGTACGCGGACAGCGACTCCGACAGCGGTCCGGCGCTGGATATCGGCACGGGCAGACTGGAGTTTGACGGTACGGGCGATCTCGTCAGCGGCCAAAAGACGACGATCACCGTGATGCGAGACGACAACGCCGCCCTGTCGCCGCTGACGATCGACCTGGATTTTTCCCAGCTCTCCGGCATCTCCAGCGCCCTCCAGGGCAGCAACTTCGTGATGGAGTCGCAGGACGGGGCCCCCCCGGGCACGCTCGTCGACTTCGCGATCGGCGAAAGCGGCGGGATCAGCGGGGTGTTCGACAACGGCCTGCTCCGGCCGCTGGGACGCCTCGTCATCGCCCAGTTCTCCAACGTGAACGGCTTGGTCGAGGGCGGCGGCGGCACCTATACGGAAGGTCCTAACAGCGGTCCGCCCCGCGTCGGGCCGCCGGGGGCCTTCGGGGCCGGCCTGCTGCGGGCCGGCGCCATCGAGCTGTCGAACACGGACATCGGCAAAAACCTGGTCGACCTGATTATCGCGAGCACGAATTACCGGGGGAACGCCCGGGTGATCTCAAGCACCCAGGAATTGACCGACGAACTGCTGCGGCTCGGACGATAATTCGCTCCGGCGGCCGCCGTAACCGGCGGAGCCGCGGGCCGTCGTCGTACTCGACGTCTCTCCTCAAGAACTCATGATTCCCCTCACCCGCCTCTCCGGCGAACGGTTCCTGCTGAACGCCGAACTGATTCGCACCGTCGAAAGTCGCCCGGACACGTTCCTCACGCTGACGACCGGCGAGCGACTGGTGGTGCGCGAGGCTCCGGAGCAGGTCGCCGGCCGGGTCCTCGGCTGGCGCCGCGCCGCCGCCTGTTAAGCGTCGACCGCTCTGCGCCGCCTGATCAGCGTCGCTTGATCAGGGGCGCCCGCTGAGCGCGGCCCCCTTCCCCGCACCTCGTTCCCGCCCCCGTCCGCCCCGCCCGTCGTTATGGACATCGCTACCGCCGTCGGCCTGCTGCTCGGCGCCGCGTTGCTGTTGATCTCCGTCCTGATCGCGCCGGGTTCGAGCCTCGCGGCGTTCGTCGACGTACCCAGCGGGCTGGTGGTCGTCGGCGGAGCCATTGCGGCCTGCGGGATTGCGTATCCCTTCGGCGCGTTGCTGAGAACGCCCAGCGTGACGATGAAGTTGTTCTTCCCGAAGGCCCCGGAATTGAAGGCGACGATCGCCCAACTCGTCAGCTTCGCCGAGGTCGCCCGTCGCGACGGCATCCTCGCTTTGGAAAACAAGTTGGACGAGGTGCAGGACCCGTTCGTCAAGATGGGGGTCCAGATGGCCGTGGACGGGACCGACGGCGAATTGATCGAGGCGGTGATGCGGGGAGAAATTGAGGCGGTCGCCGCCCGCCATAAGGTCGGAAAGGGATTGATGGAGACGCTGGGCCGCTACGCCCCCGCCTTCGGTATGATCGGCACGCTGATGGGCCTGATTATCATGCTGGGCAATATGGACGACCCGGAAGCGATCGGTCCCGGCATGGCGGTGGCGCTGATTACCACGCTGTACGGCGCCATCATGAGCAACCTGTTCTGCCTGCCGTTCGCCGACAAGCTTGGCTACTACAGCAAGCGCGAAATGGAAGTCCGCGAAGCGGTGGTCCGCGGGATTCTCAGCATTCAGGAGGGCGACAACCCGCGGGTCCTGGAGCAGAAGCTCTCGACGATGCTGCCCCAGGCGGACCGCACGCTCGCCGCCTGAGCCGGGCCCGGGACGTTTATTTGAGATCGCCTGAATCCCCGTCGCGCAAGAAAGGTCGCACTGATGGACGACGACGCACCGCCCGGCGTGCCGGAATGGGTCGTCACCTACGGCGACATGATGAGCCTGCTGCTGACCTTTTTTATCATGCTGGTCAGCATGAGCGAAATTAAAGACGAGGGCAGGGTCCGGGCGATCCTGGAGGTGTTCCAGCAGCGGTTCGGCCCGTCCGAGGGGATCGCGGCGTCGCCGGGGCCCTCTCCGTTGGACCGGAACGACCGTGAGCGGGCCAACGCCTCGGGGCAGCAACGTCCGCTGGGGACGGACCGGGAGACGGCCGACGCCCGGGATACGGCGGGCACGTTCAACGGCGCCGCGGAGGCGCCGCCGGACCGGCCGCCCGCTTTGGCGGGGCCGGCGGCCTTCGATCGCTTCGGCGCCGAGGTCGGTCCGAAGATGACGGCGACGCTCGACTCGCTCGCCGCCGCGCTGCATCGCACCAGCGGCGAGGTCATTGTCCGCGGTCACGCCTCGCCGGAGGGGCTTCCCCCCGGCTCGCCCCACGAAGACGTCTGGGCGCTGTCGCGGGCGCGGGCGGAGGCAGTCGCGGCGGCGCTGCAGGAACGCGGCGTGGCCGCGTCGCGGTTCCGCATCGAGTCCGCCGGCGCCACCACCCCCCCCGGGCCGGACGGCTGGACGACCCGCGATCCGTTGCGCGCGTGGGATCGTGTTGACGTGCTGGTGGGAGAGAACTAGCGTCCGCCCGCCCGCCGCACGACGCGGCGGGTCCGCTCGCCGCGACCGCCCGCCTGACGGGTCCCCGCGACGACGGTTCGCTTCGCACGCTCCGGTCGGGAGGACCGCATGGCGGACGCACCCGCCGAGAAACCGTCTGACGACGACGCGAAAAAGGCGCCCGCCAAACTGGGCGGGGCCGCGAAGGTCGCCGGACTCGTGCTGACGGTCATGCTGGTCGAAGCCGGCGTGCTGTACGTGCTGCTCGCCCCGGAGGAGGCGATCGCGGAGACCCAACTCCCCGACGCGGCCACCGAGGAACTCGCCGAGGTGGCGGTCGACTCCTTCACCACCACGAACGCCCGGGCAATTCCCGGGCGACTGGTGCACCTCACCTTTCGTCTGACCGCGGTCGTGCCCGCCCACCGGTCCGAAGAAATCTCTGCCTCGGTCGGCGGGGCGTTTCAGGCCCGCATCCGGCAGGCCGTGCTGGAAGTGGCCCGCGCCGCGACCAGCGACGATCTCGACGATCCCCGTCTGCGGGGGTTCAAAGGGGATCTCGCGGACGCGATGAACACCGTGCTGCGGGAGGACGTCGTCCGCACCGCGGTGGTGAGCGAATTCAAAGCCCTCGAACAGTAGACGCCGGTCCGCCCGACCGGCCCCCGCTCCCGTGGCCGCTTCCGATCAATCCGCTGACCCCTCGGCCGACGCTCCGGCCGCCGGTGCGCCTCCCGCAGACGTACAGGCGGGGGGCGGGTACGGGGCCGGCCGAGACGACGCAGAGCCCGGCGCCACGGGGGAGACGCTGCCCTCCGACGACATTGAGGCGCTGCTGGCCGCCGCGGCCGCCGGTTCCGTGCAGATGCCGCCGGAGGACGACGAGGGCACTGATCCGGAGCCGGACGACGGCACATTCAGCCGTCTGGGCGACCGCGACGACGATGACGCCGGAGACCCCTACGCCGCCCACGGCACTTCGGCCGCGAGTGGGTCGGCCCCGGGACGCCGTGAGGCCGCCACCTCCATCCCGGTCGGCGGACAGGTCGAAAAACTGCTGGAGGAGGTCGAGGCGGAGGTCCGCCGCGGCCGACGGCCGGTGCTGTCCGCGGGGCAGAACCCGCCGGACTCGCTCGGTCGCACCTCGCCCTTGCAACTGGAAGCCTTCGCCGAGAGCGGACGGTCCGCCGGGGGCTCCCGGGGGACGGGCGAGGGACTCGGGGCGCTAGACGACGTGGAGCTGGATCTCCGCATCGAACTGGGCCGGGCGGAGATGTCGCTGGAGGAGGTCGTCGCCCTGCGGGACGGCTCCGTGGTGTCGCTCGACAAGCTGGCGGGCGACCCGGTGGACATCCTCGTGAACGGCCGCCTGGTCGCCCGCGGCGAGGTGCTCGTGCTGAACGACAATTTCTGCGTCCGCGTCGCGGAGATCCTCGCTCCCGACCGCTGACTCGCCCGGCCCGTTCCCCCTGACTTCGTCCCGCCGCACCGTGTTCCGCTCGCTCCCCGCCGCCGTTCTGCTGTCGCTCGCGGCCGGGGCGGCCGATGCGCAGCAACTCCCGACCCTGTCCGGCCGCCCGGCGGCCTCGGCGGTCGCGGCGTTGCCGCCGGCGGGGGTCGGTCCCGCGGGGGCGGCGGAGTACGCGAGGACGCCCGACCCGGCGCCCTTGAAGATCGGCGGGGGCGGCGTGCGGTTGGGCGACGCGGGAGGGACGGACCCGGAACCGCGGGGGACCTCGGCCTGGGGCGTCGCCGGGGCGCTGGCTCTTGTGCTCGGCCTGTTCGCCGCGGCGGCGAAGTGGTTCGGCGGCTCCCGACTGACGGCCGCGGCGGCGGGCGGGGGGACCTGCGAAGTGCTGGCCCGGGTGAAATTGGAACCGCGGGCCTCCATGCACGTAGTGCGAATCGGCGGACGGGTGATTCTCGTCGGCAGCGCCGCGGACGGGCTGACGGCGCTGGGGGAGATTGACGACCCGGTCGAAGCCGAGGCTCTCGCGGCGGCCTGCCGCGTCCAAGCGCCGCGGACGCTGCGTCGGGCCGGCGTCGGACGGGACGCGGGGCGGGAATCGTTCCGCACGTTATTCGGCCGGGCCGCCGCCCGCGTCGCCAGCGGGCCGGAGCCGTCCACCGTCGAACCCAGAGAGCCGGACGTCTCCGACGCCGAACGCCGACTTGCCGCCCGCCTCCGCCCCGCCGGGGCGACGCGATGAGACAGTCCCCGTCGGTTCCATTCTCGTCCACGCTGCGCGTCGCGGCGGCACTGTGCGGACTGCTGTGCGCCGCGCCGGCGTCTGCGCAGGGCATCGTGCGGCAGAATCCGGCGCCGACGGATCTGCGGGAGATGTTCGCCCCGCTGCCCTCCTCCACGGCGGACGCCGGCGGGTTTCCGCCCTTGGTCGTGCCGGCCGCGGCCTGGACGCCGGAGGCGGCGCCCATCCCTCCCCTGGGACCGGCGGCCCCGGCGCCGGGCTCCGACGCGCTGACGCTGCCGGAGGCGCTCAACCCCGACACGGCCCTGTCCCCCGGCGGGCTGACGAACACGCTGAAGATTCTCGGCCTGCTCACGGTCCTGAGTCTGGCCCCGTCGATCCTGCTGATGACGACCTGCTTCGTGCGGTTCGTGATCGTGATCGGGCTGCTCAAACAGGCGATCGGCACCCAGCAGATGCCGCCGAACCAGGTCGTCGTCTCCCTCTGCCTGTTCCTCACGGTGGCCGTGATGGGGCCGGTCTGGGGGCGGTGCTACGACGAGGGCATCCGGCCGTACACCGACCCGGCGCCCGGCGAGGTCCCGCCCACGCTGGACGAAGCCTTCGATCGCACCGCCGCCCCGCTGAGGGCCTTCATGGCGGACCAGATCGAACGCACGGGGAACGGGGCCGCCGTCCGTCTGTTCCTCGATTACCGTCGTCCTGCCGACGCCTCCCCGGGCGAGGGCGATCCCGAGACCTACGACGAGGTGCCGCTGGGCGTGCTGATCCCGGCCTACATGCTGAGCGAATTAAAGACGGCGTTCGTGATCGGCTTCCAGATCTATCTGCCCTTCCTGGTGATCGATCTGGTGGTCAGCGCCGTGCTGATCTCGATGGGCATGATGATGCTCCCCCCGGTGCTGATCAGCCTGCCGTTCAAGCTCCTCCTGTTCGTGCTGGTGGACGGTTGGTTCCTGACCGTCGGCATGCTGATGGAAGGCGTGAGACCGCTTTGAGAGGGCGGAAGGGGGATGGCGGAAGGCGGAGGGAAGAACTATGCCCGCACCGCCCGCCGTCGTGTCCGCTCCCGTCTGCCTTAGTCCTTCCGCCCTCCGCCTTCGACTATGTCGCCCGATCTTGCCGCGGATCTCAGTCGCGAGGCGCTGCTCATGGCGCTGTTGCTCGGCACGCCGGTGCTGGGGGCGGCGGCGGCGATCGGGCTGATCGTCAGCCTCGCCCAGGCGGTCACGCAGCTTCAGGACCAGACGCTCTCGTTCGTGCCGAAGATCGCGGTGATGGCCGGCGTCACGCTGCTGGCCCTGCCCTGGATGATCCAAACGGCCTGCGACTACACGACCGCCCTGTTCCAGAACGTCGCGCCGAACCTCGGCACCTGACGTTCCCCGCCGCGCCCTTCTCCCCCGCCGTATCGCGTTCGCCGCCCCGTGCCGTTCGACCTGCCCTCGCCGGACTTCACGCACCCGCTGATCGCGTGGGGGACGGCGCGGTTCGTGGGGTTTCTGCTGGTGTTTTTCCGGGTGGCGGGACTGATGACGGTGGGGCCGGTGTTCGGCACGCCGGTCGTGCCGGCGAACGTTCGGGTGCTGCTGGCCGTCGCCGCCGCCGCGGTCGTCGCCCCCGCCCTGCCGGGCGGCTCGGCGGAGGCGTTCCAGGCGCTCGATACGAACGGCGACGCCGTGTTGGTCGCCGAGGAACTTCCGGGAGCCGTGCTGGATTCGCTGGAAGCCCGCGGCCTGACCGTCACGGCGGCCGGGCTGAATCTCGCCGAGTTCACCGCCCCGGCCCCGCTGCCGAAGACGCCGGCGGGGCTGCTTCGCCTGTCGCTCGGAGAATTCTCGATCGGCTTCGCCCTGGGTTTGGGCATGACTGCCGTGCTGGCGGGCCTGCGGTTGGCCGGCGAACTGGTCGATCAGCAGATCGGCACGGCGATGGGCGAGGTCTTCAACCCGATGCTGGGCGCCTCCGCCTCCCCGACCGGGCAGTTGCTCGGCCTGCTCGGGACCGCGGCGCTGCTCACGCTGCCGGGGGTGGACGGGCATCTGCGACTGTTCGCCACGCTGCTGGACACCTTCCGCACTCTGCCGCCGGGGGCGGGGTGGGTCTCCGGCGAGGCGTGGAGGACGCTGGCGGAGTTGGCCGGCGCCGGCATGTCGCTCGGCCTGCGGGTGGCCGCCCCGACGATGGCGGTGATGTCGCTGATGAGCCTCACCGTCGGTTTTCTGGGACGAACGGTCCCGCAGATCAACGTGCTGTCGGTCGGCTTCCCCACGCGGGCCGCGGCGGGACTGCTGATCCTCGCCCTGACGCTCTCTCCGGCGACCGACGTGCTGGCCGACCTGCTCGCCGGTTCGCTGACCGCCCTGCACGAGGCGCTGGTCGGCCTGCCCGACCCCCGCGCCTGACCCTGCCCCGCAACGCACGCTAACCGGGGGAGGCCGCGGTGGGAGACGATCAGGAAAAGACGGAGGACCCCACGGAGCAAAAGCGCCGGGAGGCCCGCGAACAGGGGCAGATCGCCAAGAGCGCCGACGTGACCGCCGCCGCCGTGCTGGGGGCGGCCGCGGCCCTGCTGTGGATCGGCGGGATCGGGTTGTCGGACAAACTGGCGGGGTTGCTGGACCTCTCGCTGCGGGACGTGACGGTCACGTTCTCCGCCAGCGACGCCAACGCGCGGGCCGCGGCGATCACGGCCTTCCTAGCGACCGCCCTGTTCCCCGGTCTGGTGGCTCTGGGGCTGGCGTCCGCGGCGGGGATGCTCGGGCAGTTCGGCGTGCTGATCTCTCCGCAGGCCCTCGCCCCGAAGTGGTCCCGGGTCAACCCGATCAGCGGGTTCGGCCGGCTGATGAACGCGCGGGCGGTGGCGCGGCTCGGCGGGGGCGTGGCGAAGCTGCTGGTGCTCACGGGGGTCTCCGGGCTCGTGATGAGTTCTTGGATGCCGGACCTGATCGGGATGGTGGCCGCCGGGCCGGCGGTCCTGCTGGGCCGCGTGCATGCGGCCCTGGCGGCGTTGGGCGCCTGGCTGGCGGCGGCCCTCGCCCTGCTGGCGCTCAGCGACTACCTCTTCCAACGCTGGCAGCACGAGCGGGACCTGAAGATGACGAAGCAGCAGGTCCGCGACGAAATGAAGAATCAGGACGGCGATCCGACCGTGAAGGGCCGGCGCCGCGAAGCCCACCGCAAGCTGGCCGCGGCCCGGGACCTCAGCCACGTCGCCGACGCGG
Source organism: Alienimonas californiensis (assembly GCF_007743815.1). GTDB lineage: Bacteria > Planctomycetota > Planctomycetia > Planctomycetales > Planctomycetaceae > Alienimonas > Alienimonas californiensis. The sequence goes on along the minus strand of NZ_CP036265.1, from coordinate 4,688,377 downwards.
ACGTCGTGCTGACCAACCCGACGCACTATTCGATCGCGCTGAAGTACGAAGAGCACATGCCCGCCCCGCAGGTGGTGGCCAAGGGCGTGGACGAGGTAGCGTTCCGCATCCGCGAACTGGCCAAGCAGCACAACGTCCCGATCCTCGAACGGCCCGCGCTCGCCCGTCAGCTCTGGCGCGAGGTGAAGGTGGGCCGGACGGTCCCGCCCGACCTGTACGGGGCGTTGGCCGAGGTGATGGCCTTCGTCTACCGCCTGACCGGGAAGGCTGCACCGAAGGTCTGAGGACGCCCGCTCTCAGGCGAGTGTGTGCCGAAAACGCGCCGAACCGTCGCGGATTGGGATGTGTCAGGCGGTCGGGCTTGTCGAAGCGGCGACGCGTTGCGATGATCCCCGCCGCGACGCCCCCTTAGGGGAAGCGTCGCCGACACGTCCGGGATGTGGCGCAGCCTGGTAGCGCGCTTGACTGGGGGTCAAGAGGTCGCAGGTTCGAATCCTGTCATCCCGAATCACCTCGCCGCAACGTGCGGCGAGGTGTTTTCGTCTACCCCGCCAGAGCCGAACGCGATCTCACGCGTACCCCGGGAGGTTCCCGGGCGCGGCCGGAGCGACCGCCGAGATTTGGTAGTACTACCAAAAACTCGGCGGACCGCCTTTCCGGATCCCGCCCGATGCCCCGCACACGCGTCCCGAAGCTCACCCTCCACAAGCCGACCGGTCAGGCCCGCGTCTACCTGAACGGCCGGCAGTTCTACCTCGGCAAGTACGGCACCCCAGCCGCCGACGAGAAGTACCGGCGGCTGGTCGCGGAGTACCTCCGCTCCGGCGAGATTCCCGCAGAGGTTCGTCCGGCGCCCGCGACGATCGCCGGCGTCGCGGCCGTCGGCGACCCGCCGGGGCGGACCGTGGAGGAAGTCATCCTGCCGTACTGGAAGTGGGCTCAGGGCCATTACGTCAAGGACGGGCAGCCCACCAGCGAGATCGGCGTGCTGAAGGTCACGCTGCGGACGCTGCGTTCGCTGTACGGCTCCACCCCCGCCGCCGAGTTCGGTCCGCTGAAGCTGAAGGCCTACCGGGACCAGCTCGTCCGCGACGGGCTCTCCCGCCCGGGGGTGAACGAGCGGGTCGAGCGGGTGAAGCGGGTGTTCAAGTGGGCGGTCTCCGAGGAGCTGATCGGCCCGGAGGTCTACCAGGCCCTCGCCACGGTCACGGGGCTGCAGCAGGGCCGCACGCCAGCGTGGGAGCCGGATCCGGTGGAGCCAGTCGACCCGCGGCTCGTGGACGCCACCCTGCCCCACCTCCCGCCGATCGTCGCGGACATGGTGCGGCTGCAGCTGCTCACCGGGATGCGGCCCGGGGAGGTCTGCTCGCTCCGCCCCCGCGACGTGGACCGTTCGAAGGAGGTGTGGTCCTACCGCCCCGCCTCGCACAAGACCCAGCACCACGGCAAGGCCCGCACCGTCTTCGTCGGCACGGAGGCCCAGGCGATCCTCGGCCCCTACCTCGACGATCGCCCGGCCGACGCCTTCTGCTTCAGCCCGAAGCCAGCCGAAGCCGCTCGCCGGGCCGCGGCGACTGCGGCCCGCATGACCCCGGCCTCGTGCGGGTGGGTCGTCGGCAGCAATCGGAAGAAGAACCCCGCCCGCTAGGCCGGCGACCGGTACACGACGACCAGTGACCGGCGGTGCGTGCAACGCGCCGCTGAGAACGCCGTCCCCCTCCCCTTAGACCTCGCGGTCAAGCACGCCGGGATCCAGGCGTTGCCGAACGCCGAACGCTCCGCCGTGAACGCGGCGGTCAAGGAGCGCCGGGAGTCGTGCCGCTGGTCCCCGAACCAGCTCCGCCACACGCGGGCCACCCAGCTGCGGGCGAAGTACGGCATCGAGTTGACCCGCACCGTGTTGGGCCAGAGCGACATCGCGACCGGCGAGATCTACGCCGAACGCGACCTCGCCGCCGCCGAGCGGGTGATGCGGGAGGTGGGCTGAGGGGTGAATCAGCCGAGGCTTCTTCACGAGGTTCACGCTCCCGAGGGTTGTCTCAGGTAAACGCGCGGCGGGAGCGGGTCGCGGGTGGCGTGTCGGGCGTACACCAATCGCGGACCGTCGCGTGGCCGACGCGGCCCGCTTCGCCCTGTACGGGCGGCTGCTCTCCCCCGAGGGCGGCGCGACCCTCAAGGATCTACACGGCGAACTGGGCGTCAGCAAGAAGGCTTTCCGGCGCGATCTCGAGGCGATGGAGCGGGTCGGCCTGCCGGTCCTGTGCGAAGCCGGTTGCCGGGGCGAGACGACCTGGCGGCTGGCCACGCCTGAGGGGCTCCCCCCGCTGACGTTCGCCTGGGACGAAGCCACCGCCCTGCACCTCTCCCGGCCGCTGCTGGGTTCGCTCCACAGCACGTTCGTCTGGGAGGCATTGGGCCGGGCACTGGCGAAGGTGCGGGCGCATCTGGGCGAGCCGGCGCTGGCGTACCTGAACGGCCTCTCCGGCGGGTTTCTGGCCACGGCCCCCGGCGCGGCGGACCTCGCTGACCGCGGTCCGGCCCTGGACGCGGTGATGCTCGGCCGGGAGGAGCGCCGCGTGACGGCGATCCTCTACCGCAGCGGCTCCACCGGGGAGGCGGACCGCTTCGCCGTCGAGCCGCTGGGGCTGGTCTGGCACCGCGGCCGGCTCTACCTGCACGCCCACTCCCGCAAGCACGGCGAGCAGCGCACCTTCCGCGTCGACCGAATCGAGGAGGCGGAGACGACGCCGGAGCGGTTCGAGCCGCCAGCGGACTTCGACCTGCGGATCGCCCACGCCGGCAGCTTCGGCGTCTGGCATTCGGACGGCCCGGCGCGAATGGTGCGGGTGCAATTCGCCCCCAGCGCCGCCCCCTACGTCGCCGCCGGTCGCTACGTCGCCGCCGGTCGCTGGCACGACAGCCAGACCGTCGATGTCCTCCCGGATGGCTCGTTCACGCTCAGGGTGGAACTCGGCACGTTCGAGAAGGTGGGGGTCTAGGCGGTGTGCATATCGAAGTCGAGCGTGAAGGCGGGGAGCCAGACCATCCCGGCGAAGTTTGCGGCCTTCTTTTTATACCGGGTGGCGTTTGTCGGAAGTCCTTCAAGCGGCGGAAGAACCGCTCCATCATGTTGCGATTCCGGTATCGCCACTTGCTGTAGCGAGGCAGCGGCCGGCGGGTCGGGTTCGGCTTGATGCAGGCCCTCGCCCCGGCGGCCTTCGCCGCCGCCCGATTTTTCTTGCTGCAGTAGCCGGCGTCGGCGATCACTCACTTCGGCGACAGACCGGCGATCAGGGCCGGGGCCTGCGGGGCGGCGCCCCGCTGCCCGGCGGTCAGCGTTAGCCGGTCTAAGCGGCCCGTCCCGCTCACGGCGGCCTGCAGATTCGTGCAGAAGCCCCCACGGCTGCGGCCGAGAGCTCGGCAGGCGTCGGCACCTTTTTTCCTCGCCCGGCAGCCCCCGCGAATCCGCCGCGCACGGGTGCGCTTTGGCGGTCATCGAGTCCAGTTGTAACTCCGCCTATTTTGGCTCGCCGAACGCCGCTGACAGAGCCTCCCACTGGCCTGCCCGGCACCAGCGGTCGAATCGCCGCCAAACGCTGTTCCAGCAGCCGAACCGCTCAGGCAGATCCCACCAAGGAGCTCCGGTCTTCGCGATTCACAGCACCGCGTCTACGAACAGCCGGTTGTCGGCGGTTGGTCGACCGCCGTCTTTGAGTTCGCCCGGCAACAACGGCGGGATCAGCTTCCACTGGGCGTCGGAGAGGGCGTGACGAGCAGGCATCGGCGGGGGCGGAACGGAACCCCGCGAGCATCGCGGCGGGCCGCACGATGTCCGCACCACCTAGCTCGAGCATCGGGCCGAACCGCCAGCCGGACTCGTCCACGAGTAGGCGGTAGAACTCGACGATGTCCGGCCATGGCCGCGTGTCGGCGGTGAGCGTCATCAGGGCCATCCCGCCGCCTGACGTTCGCCCCTTGCGTTTGCAGTTGTTGAACGCGTCGGCATTGCCGCCCGCGTCAGTCAAAGCAGGTGATGGCGGCGCGTCGTCCGTAAGCGACACGATCGCCAGTGCCTTGGTCGTTTCTTCTCCAGTGGAGCCTTGCAGTACGCTGCGTACGTTATGTTCATACATTCGTTCCGCGAGTAAGGGTGCGTTTACGTAGAAATCGGGACCGTCGCATTCAAAGTAAACGAAACGATCAAAGGTAACCTCGGATCCGGGCTTCCCAACGTACTTTTTGTGCGGTCCAACACAGATTCCATTGACCATCCCTGCGATGCCATTCAATTGGACCTCAGGACCAATGCCGCCGACTCCGGTTACTGCGTCGTAGTCACGATCACGAACAGTGCCCAGGCCATTTTAGACGCCAAAACACCCGTGGGGGCCGGGATCGCCGTTGTGCGTGCGCTTGTAGACGAGGATGTTCAAGACTTGTCGCATGGGCGAACGACGCCGCTCCGCGGCCGGCGGGGGCTTGGTGAGCGGTGGGCGCCAGAAACGAAGACTGCCCCGCCGGTCTGCTGCAGCGGATGGTTCGGCCGGCGGCCCGCCTGTCGGGGGCGCCGCTGCCGACCTGGACGAGTCACCGCCCCCGCGCCACGACCCGCACGATGCACTCGCCCGCCGCGAGTTCGTCCCAGACCACCGGCCCGAAGCCGTCCGAGCTGGCCGGGTCGATGACCGGCATCTCGAACACTCCGGTGATTCGGTACGTATTCGGCTCGACGAAAGTGAACCATTTCGACAGATCCACCTCCGCCGTAAATATGTCGCCTGGACGAAGGATCTGGATGACGACCAGTCCGCCGTGGTGCGTCGGGTTGCCGGTATCCGGCAGCCTCTTTCCGTCGGGCACAGCCTGTCAGAGGAACCGGAACTGGTTATTCCGCGGTCCCCGCTGCTGGCCCCCGAACGTGAATCGAGGTGGTTCCGCGCGGGTATTCTGGAGTTCCATCCTCAGCTCCACCGCTTCGCCGACGGCGTACCGCGACTTGGCTGGCGCCCACCGGACCTCGTATTTGTGCCCCGGGTGCTCGCGGCGATGAGGCTCGATTTTATACCGAGCCGCGAGCGTTCGGGCCGCACCCGCTGAGTAGACGTTGGCCCAAGAGTTCACCATGCCGTCCACAGGCAGCCTCTCCGGCCGGCCGAGGTGGAACACGAGGTCGTCCACGCCCAGTGCCGTCTGTTCGTTGGCGACCTCGGGCGGGAGCGGACCGAGTTCGTTGATCGTGACGATGAACCGGGTGTTGTCGTTGACCTGCGACCGGAGCGCCCCGCCGACCCCAACTGACGGCGACAGCCGCTTCACAAGGATTGCCTCGGAACCGTCAGTCATCTGGACCTTCCGGCCAGGGCCCTCGAACTTCAGGAGGTACACGCCCTCCGCAAGCGTGTCGCCGTCCGGCTCCGGCGGATCGGTGTTGATCATCCCCAAGCCCGCCACGGCCACCATGATGGCCGCCCCCGCGTCAGGGACATGAACATGACCGAACTCCTCTACTTAGCATGTGCGAGAACCGCGGGAGCCGGACGCCGATGGTCGCAGCGCGTCGTCACCGAAGTTCCTGTGGGCAGAACGAGTGTTTCCTCGACGCAACGCAAGGTAAGGCTCGCGTGATACCATACGTTGCGTCGGGTTCGGGAGGTTCAAAATCAGCGGGGCCGACAACGCCGCGCCCGCCCCTGTTCAGGACGTGCTTATTCACCGTCGTCGTCCGCACGTCGTGACGCCCAAGCCGTTCCGGCGCCGTGCGAAAGTCCTCGCGGGCAACGTGGTAGTCCGCTTCGATTCGGCGTTGGGCGAAGTGGGCAAGCGGCGCTCACATACTGATCCGCTCCGCCGTTCGTCACCGCCGCTTCGAGACCGATGAGGCACTCGCCGAAGGGGGCCGCGGGATCAGGCGGAGCGCGGCGTCGGGATCGTCGATCGCCTCCCGCCGTCGGAAAGATGGCCCGGCACGTGCGTCGGATGCGTCGACGCGTCGGCCGCGGTGCAGGTCGAGAATCTAGGGCCCCCGCAATCTGATGCGATTCGAGGAGACCGGGGTGAAACCGTCGAGCCTGTGCTTCGCGACCGTTGCCCGGGGCGCCGAATCTGAACGATCGATCGACGTTGGCAGCCCGGTCGTCGCGCGGCTGGATTAAATTCGATCGCCCGGCGCCGAGCCCCGTCTGGATCCCGGCGAAGACGGGGATGCATCGGCGCGGCGGTCAGTCGGCGGCTGCGTCGTCGTCGGCGAACCGAAAGCGCCCGTCGCCGAGCACGTCGCCGCTGACGATCGTGGGGCACCAGTAGCGTTCGATGTGTTGAACCACCAGCCGCGTGCCGTCGTGATGGCCGACGTAGGGGCTTCGGGCGGGGTTGTACATCGCGTCCGTCAGGTCGCGCATCAGCACGACGTTCTGGCCCTGCAGCGTCAGTTGGCGGATCGCGAACGGTCGGCCCAGCACGCACATGTTGGCGTGCACGCCCATCACGATCACGTTCCGAATCGAGCGCTGCTTCATCAGGTAGAACGCCTCGGCGCTGTCGGTAATCGCGTCGCCGGGCTCGATCTGCAACGCGGCGATCTGCCGGGTCCAAGGCCAGGGCGGGCCCACCTGGCGATCCGGGCAGCAGTCGCACCCGCCGTCGGAATCGTCGATCGGCAGCGGGGGCTCGCGGTACTCCTTCAGGTGGCACCAGCGTTCCAGCGGGATCTCGGTTTCGACCTTGGGCGCCTGCTGCGCCAGTGTTCGCCCCGGCGTCCCCTCGTAAAACTTCATTGTGTCGCTGGGGCAATGAATAATGAGGACGCCCCGCCGCCGGAGGGCGACTAACACGTCGTTCATCCGGGGCGCCATCTCCGCGACTCGCCGCTCCGCCGACGGGCACGTGTGGCGATCCCACATATCGCAGACGACGACGGCCGTTTCCGTCGGGTTCCAGCGGAGGGACGACTCGGCGGTGCGATAGCCTCCCCCCTCTTCCGGCCGCTGTTGAGCGCGGGCGTGCAGGACCAGCGGCTCCGCGGGGGCGAGGACCGCGGCGGACAGCAACGCGGCGGCGAGAGCGAGGGACATTGAAACGACCTGCGGGAGAATGGCGAGGCGCCGCGGCGGACGGGCGCCGCCGCACGCCGCGAAGCCTGAATCGAGGAACCGCGCCCGTCACGCCAACCTACGGAGACCGCCTGAGCGACGCCATCGCCGATCGCTCCCGCTCTGCGTCTCCGCGGTTCGCGTCCGTCCCAGCGGCGGCGGCCGACGTGCTCGACAAGCAGGAGGCGTTCGACCGCCAAACGGTCTGGAGCGGCCACGAATTCGATGAGTATCAGGCGAACAGCGTTCCGCTCCGGCTTCACGGACCTCGTCCTTACTGGGCTCGCCGTCGTCCGGGACCGTTCGCGGGAGTGCTCCCGCCAGGAGCGGTGTCACCAAGATGGAACTCCGGGCCGACTGATCCCGCCGCGAACTCCCGCTGGCGGACGTCGTCGCGGTCCGTCTCGCACGACTTCCGGACTACTTGAGGTATGTGACGACGACGATCCTGGGCTGAAGGCACCGGCCCGCTCCCCATTTGCGTCCGGAGGATCCTCGATCGGGTCCGCCGGCGAAGCGAATGGGCTTCGGATCCCCATCAGGCTTCGATCCCCGAGGAGTTGTGCCGCCTCTCCTCGAACCGTAGCTTGAGAAGCAGGTTGCGTGATCGGTCGTTCAGAGAATTCGGCACAGACTATGCGGATCGTCGCCCTCGCTATCGTTGCGACATGGACGGCGACCGCCGCTCCGATCGCCGTGGTTCGCGCCGAAGAGCCGGCGTTTCGCCTGGCGACGTTCGACGTCGACGCCACGCCGCCGGTCGGGGCGCAGATGGCGTACGACCCGGTGCGGCGGGTGGACGAACTGACGCTCCGCTGTCGCGGCGTCGTGCTGCTGGGGGCGGACGCGCCGATCGTGCTCTGCGCCGTCGATTGGATCGGCATCGCCAACGGGGCCTACGACGCGTTTCGCGAGCAGTTGGCCGCCGCGGCGGGGACGACGCCGGACCGGGTCGCCGTGCATACGCTGCACCAGCACGACGCCCCGGGGGCCGACTTCACGGCGGAGCGGGTCCTCGCGGAGCTCGGGGTGACGAATTATCAGCGGTTCGACAGCCGGTTCCCGCGGGAGGCGCTCCGCCGCGCCGCCGCGGCGGTCCGCGACGCGCTCCCCCGGGCCCGGCCGATCACCGCGTACGGCTGGGGCGAGGCGGCGGTCGAGCAGGTCGCGTCCAACCGCCGCATTCTCGGCTCGGACGGCACGGTGCGGGCCGTGCGATATACCGCGACCCGCTCCGCCGAACTCCGGGCTCTGCCGGAAGGCGTGATCGACCCGGACGTCTCCCTGCTGAGCTTCTGGAACGGCGAGGAACCGGTCGCCGTCCTGACGTATTACGCCTGCCACCCGCAGAGCTACTACCGGACCGGCGTGCCCAGCCCCGACTTCCCCGGCATCGCCCGCTTCGTCCGCGGCCAGGCCGTCCCTGCGGCGCTGCACGTGCACTTCAACGGCGCGGGCGGCAACGTGGGGGCCGGAAAATATAACGACGGCGACCCGCAAAATCGCATGACGCTCGCCCTCCGGTTGGCGGACGGAATGCGGCGGGCCTGGGAGCACGTCGAGAAGGTGCCGCTCGAGGCGGGCGACGTCGGCTGGCGCTCCGTGCCGGTCCGGTTGCCGCCCGCGGAGCATCTCAACCGGGACGGCCTGGCCGAATCCGTCCGGACGGAACCGGCGGGCGGATATATCTCCAAGGCGGATCAACTCGCCTGGCTGGCCCGCGTGCAGTCCGGGCACGCGATCGACGTGAGTTGCCTGACCGTTGGCGACGTTCGCGTCCTGCACCTGCCCGGGGAGTTGTTCGTGGAATATCAGCTGGCGGCCCAGGCGCTGCGGAGCGACCTGCACGTCGCGATGGCCGCCTACGGGGACTACGGGCCAGGCTATATCGGCACGGCCGTCGCCTACGACGAAGGCGGCTACGAAACGAGCGCGCGGGCCTCGAACGTCGGCCCCGAGTCCGAGAAAATCCTGATGGACGCGATCCGCGACCTGCTCGAGACGCCCGCCGCCGAGGACGCGGCCGCCCGTGAGGACGCATCCGCCGCGGAGGAATAATGCAATTGCTCCAGAGAGGTGCGGGAGGCGTCGCCGCCCCGGCCCGGGTCGCGGCTGCGATTCTGCTGGCCGGCGCCGCGTTCTGTCCGCACGCGGCGACCGTGGCACAGGACGAAGAGTCCCAGAGGGAAGATTACGCGGCTGAGCTCCCCCGCATCCCCCCGCGGTCGCCGGAGGAGGGGCTCAAATCCCTGCGAACGTTGCCGGGGTTCCGCATCGATCTGGTCGCCGCGGAGCCGCTGGTGACGGACCCGGTGGCGATGAGCTTCGACGCCGACGGACGGCTTTACGTCGTGGAAATGCGGGACTATTCCGAGCAGGATCAAGCCCGCCTCGGTCGGATCCGCCTGCTGGAGGATACGGACCGCGACGGCACGTTCGACGCGGCGACCGCGTTCGCGGAGGGCCTCTCCTGGCCGACCGCCGTGATCGCCTACGACGGCGGCGTCTTCGTGGGGGCGCCGCCGCTGATGCTGTACCTCAAGGACACGACCGGCGACGGCCGGGCGGACGAGCGGCGGGTCGTCTTCGAGGGGTTCGACCGCTCGAACGTGCAGGGGTTGATGAACAGCCTCCGCTGGGGGCTCGACAACCGGATCCACGGCGCCACGGGGACGGCGGGCGGGACGGTCGTCCGGCCGGACGCGCCGGACAGGACGCCCGTGGATCTCGACGGGCGGGATTTTTCGTTCGACCCCCGGACCCTCGACCTGCGGGCGGAACCGGGCGGGGCCCAGCACGGGATGGGCTTCGACGACTGGGGCCGGAAGTTCAGCAGTTCGAACAGCGACCACCTGCAATACGTCGTCTATCGACCGCGGTACGCGGCGCGTTTCCCCGAACTGTCGGCGCCGCGGGTCCGGCACAGCATTGCGGCCGACGGGCCGCAGGCGCCGGTGTTCCGACGCAGCCCGGTCGAACCGTGGCGGACGCTCCGCACGCGGCTGCGGGTCGCCGGCGCCGTACCCGGCCCGGTGGAGGGGGGCGGGACGCCCGCCGGCTACTTCACCGGGGCGACCGGGGCCACGATCTACCGCGGCGACGCGATGCCCTCCGAGCGCGGACGGGCCTTCGTCGCCGACGTCGGCAGCAACCTCGTCCATCGCAAGACGGTGTCGTTCGAGGGAATCGTGCCGGTCGCCCGCCGCATTGACGAGGGAACCGAGTTCCTCGCCTCCGACGACATCTGGTTCCGGCCGGTGCAGTTCGCCGACGCCCCGGACGGCGGGCTGTCCGTCCTCGACATGAGCCGCGAGACGATCGAGCACCCGAAGTCGCTCCCGGACAGTATTAAACGTCATCTCGATCTAACGAGCGGCCGCGACCGAGGGCGGCTCTACCGCATCGTTCCCGACGGTTATCAACACCGGCCGGCGCCGACTCTGTCCGACGCCGCGACCGAGGACCTGGTCGCGCTGCTGGCCCACGACAACGGGTGGCACCGGGAGACCGCCGCCCGGTTACTCTACGAACGGCAGGACCCGCGCGCGTTCGGTCCACTCCAAAAATTATTGAGGACGAGCGACCTTCCGCTCGGCCGCCTTCATGCGCTCGCGGCGATCGAGGGCCTCGGCCTGCTCGACGAGTCCGCGGTTCTCGCCGGGCTGCGGGACGAGCATCCCCGCGTCCGCGAGTTCGCCCTGCGATTGTCGGAGCGGTTCCCGCAATCGACGCCGATCCGCGAGCAATTGGCGTCCCTCCTCGACGACCCCGATCCGCTCGTCCGGTTCCAGCTCGCCTTCACGATCGGCGAGTTTCCGTCCGCTGGGCGCGTCCCGATCGCCGCGGAGTTGCTGGCCCGGTTCGGCGACGATCCGTGGATGCGATTTGCGACGTTCAGCTCCCTGTCGACAGGAGCCGGTCAGGTCGTCGCGGCCCGGCTCGCCGCGGAGCCGGACGGAGACGCGGAAGCGGCCGTCGGGGCGCTGGCCGAACTGGTCGGCTTGCAGGCGGATCCCGCCGAGGTCGCCGCCGTGCTGCGGGCGACCTCCCGCGTGCCGGGCAGCGACCCGCGGACCGCGACGGCGCTCACGCAGCTCACCCGGGGTCTGAAGGCTTCCCGCAACCCGATCGCGGAGGAACTCGCCGACGGCGACGGTCTCGCAGAGATCCTCGAGGATTTGCTCGCGACGGCCCGGGTCACGGTCGACGACCCGAATCGGCCGCTCGACGAGCGGGTCGCCGCGATTCGCACGCTCGCCGCCGGGGCCTCGCCGAACGACGTCCGGCGGCTGCTCGACCGCCTCAACCCGCGGGAGCCGGCGCAGATCCAGCGGGCGGCGTTCGAGACGCTTTCCGCATTGGACGACGACGCGCTCGGGGAGGAGTTGGTTCGGCGTTGGCCGAACCTCGGCCCGGAGTTGCAGAACGCGGTCTTCGACACGCTGCTGTCCCGCATCCAGTGGAACGACGCGCTGCTGACGGCGATCGAATCCGGCGAGGTGCCCCGCTCCCGGTGGAGCCCGGAACGACTGCGGCTGCACCGGCTCGCCGTGGACGCGGAGACCGCCGCCCGCATCGACGCGATCCTCGCGAAGGTCGACGTCGGCAGCCGGGCCGAGGCTCTCGCCCAATACGGCGCCGCGCTGACCCGGCCGGGCGACGCCGCGGCCGGACGAAACGTCTTCCTCAAACACTGCGCGACCTGCCACCGCGTGGGCGAGGAGGGGGCGACGATCGGCCCGAACCTCGTGGCCGCGACCGCCCGCGGGCGGGAGACCCTGCTGGTCAACGTGCTGGACCCGAACCGCGAGGCGAACCCGGAATACCTCAGCTACGTGGCGCTGCTGGAGGACGGCCGGACGCACACCGGCCTGATCGTCGAACAGTCCGCGACCGGCGTGACGCTCCGCCGCGTCGATCAGCCGGACCTGACGATCCGCCGGGACGAGATCGAACTGCTCCAAAGCAGCGGCCTGTCGCTGATGCCGGAGGGACTCGAACGGGAGATCACGCCGCAGCAGATGGCCGACCTATTCGCGTTCCTGGAGCGTTCGAATTGAGGAGCGACTCCAGTCCGGGGCACTGCAAGTTCCTGGAGTGCGAGGCATAACGCCCATCCCGAACCCACGGCCCGGCACCGAGCAATCTCCACAGCAGAAGACTGAACGGGCCGACTGACTGCAGTCCGACGGACTTCCCGCTCCCGCCGCAGTCTGAACAAGTGCTGGTCGACTCCAGCCGGAACTCCTCCCGATTTTCGGTCGCACTCGACAAAGGCAGCACGTCCTCGGCCGACACGTTCAGCTGTCCCCGCAGACGTCCGGCGGGAATGCCTTGTTGGCGGGACGCTCGCCGACAGAATGGGGCCGGCATCGCAACGGGGCCGATCCGCGTCGGCCCTTCCCCGCCTGTAAAGTCGCTCCCGAATGTTCTTCCATAGAGTCGCCGTCGGTGTGCTTTTGAGCGTCGTGCTGCTCCCGGCCGGACGCTCCGAGGAACCGGCGTCGGAAACCGGCGGGACGCCGGCGCCCGAAACGCCCGCCGGGCACTCGGAGCACGGGGAGGTCTTTAACGACGGGCCCCGCCAGGCGGCTTACCTGATGGGCGGGACCGGCGCGATCGACTTCCCGGTGACGACGGACGATCCCGAAGTTCAGCGGTTCGTCAACCAGGGCGTCGGCCAGCTCCACGGGTTCTGGTACTTCGAGGCGGAGCGGTCGTTTCGACAGGCGGCCGCTCTCGATCCGGAGTGCGCCATGGCCTACTGGGGCATGGCCATGGCCAACACGAGCAACCGTGAACGGGCCAAAGGATTTATCGAGAAGGCGCTGGCGCACAAAGACGGCGCGACGAAGCGGGAGGCGCGATATCTCGACGCGCTCCACGCGTACCACGACGCCGCGCAGGACGATCGACGTGGCCGCAATCAGAAGTACACCGAGGCCCTGGAAGAGATCGTGCTCGAACATCCGGACGACCTCGAAGCCAAGGCGTTCCTCTGTTTGCAGATCTGGCTGAACGACAGGGCGGGGATCCCCGTCAGCAGCTACCTCGCCGCCGACGCGCTCCTGGGGGAGGTTTTCGAGGCGCGGCCGCTGCATCCGAGTCATCACTATCGCATTCATCTCTGGGACCGGAAGCGTCCCGAAAAGGCCCTGGCCTCCGCGGCCCTGTGCGGCCAGTCGGCGCCCGGCGTCGCACATATGTGGCACATGCCGGGGCATATCTACTCGAAGCTCAAGCGATACGACGACGCCGCCTGGCAACAGGAAGCCTCCGCGCGGGTCGATCACGCCCAGATGATGCGGGATCGCGTATTGCCCGACCGGATCCACAACTTCGCGCACAACAACGAGTGGCTGATTCGTAATCTCGTCAATCTGGGACGGGCGTCGGACGCGATCGACCTGGCCTGCAACATGACGGAGCTCCCGCGCCATCCCGAACATAACCACTTCGACAAGAACGGCAGCGCCCGCTACGGCCGCCGCCGGTTGTTCGAGACGCTGAGCCGGTTCGAGATGTGGGACGAGCTGTTGGCGTACAGCGAAACGCCCTACCTCGGGCACGTCGAGAATCTCCCGGAGCAGGTGCAACGCCTGCGTTTCGTGGGGCGGGCGTGTTTTCAGTCGGATCGGATTTCCCGGGGAGAAGAGCAAATCGCGCATTTAGAACGGATGCTCGCCGATCGGGAATCCCGTCGGGACGAGGCGGTCGAGAAGGTCGCGGCGGAGGCGGACGAAGAGCTGTCCGCAGGCGACCTCAAGAAGGCTCAGGATAGGGCGCGCCAACCCTTTTCCTCGGACATCACGACGATCGGGAAGGCGCTCGACGAACTTCGCGGCCATCAAGCCGTGCTCGCCGGCGACGCCGAGGCGGCCCTGGACCTGTTCGGCAAGTCGGGAGGCGTCGAGGCCGAGTTTCTCGTCCGTGCCGAGTCGGCCGCCGGGATGACCGAGGCCGCGTTGAAGCGCGCCCGGGAGAACGTCAAGAAGCACGAGCGCGAGGCGGTTCCGCTCGCCGCGCTCGTCGACGCCCTGTGGACCGCGGGCGTGCGGGAGGAAGCCCGGGAGCAGTTCCAGGTTCTGCGTCGAACGGCCCGCTCGGCGGACCTCGACACGAAGATCATGGAACGACTGCGGCCGGTCGCGGAGTCGTTGGAGATCGAGGGCGACTGGCGTGAGGGCGAACCGGCGGGGGACGTCGGCGATCGTCCCGCACTGGATTCGCTCGGACCGTTTCGGTGGGCGCCGGGGCCGGCGTCGCCGTGGACCTTGACCGACGTCGACGGCAAGGAGCGTTCCCTCGCCGACTATCGAGGCCGGCCCGTGGTCGTGATCTTCTACCTGGGATCCGGGTGTCTGCACTGCGTCGAGCAGCTCCAGTCCTTCGCGCCCCTGACCGAGAAGTTTCGCGAGTCGGGCATCTCTCTGCTGGCCGTGAGTACCGATACGCCGGACTCGCTCGCCATGTCGCATTTGGTCTACGGCGACGATCCGTTTCCGTTTCCGCTGGTGTCGGACGACACGCTGGAGGTGTTTCGAAAGTACCGGGTTTACGACGACTTCGAGGAGAAGCCGCTGCACGGCACGTTCCTGATCGACGGCGAAGGGTTGATCCGCTGGCACGACGTCAGCTACGAGCCGTTCAATAGACCCGAGTTTCTGCTCGAAGAGGCGAGCAGGTTATTAGAACAGTCCGAAGCTCAGGTCCGAACCGGCGCGGAGTAAATCCGCCCGCCGGCTCCCGCCGCGGGCGAACTCACGTTCGCGTCGTCTCGCGACGGCGCCCGACGACTCCACAGACACCAGGACGAGGCCACGCTGATGCATCGCGTCGTGATCGCCGCAGTCGTCGCGGCGTTGTCGTGCGGCGCCCCGCCGATCGCCCACGCCCAGGCGGCGGCGGCCGCCGCCGCCGCAGGGGATCTTTATTCCCGTTGGCCCGAAGACCTCAGGATCAACGGACGGATCGTCGTCTTCAATGGCGTTTCGGACGTCGCCGTTCTGCAGCCGACCTTGCGGCGGATCGCGTCCGGACGGTCCGTCTTCTGCTTGGGCGGCGGAGACGACGCCGGTTCGGCCGAAGTGCGTCGCGCCCTCGAGGCGGCCGTCGGCGAGGACGGGAGTTATCTCGCCGGCTCCTCGGCGAACGCGTCGGCCGAACTGCTCGCCGCCGTGGCGGCGGCGGACTGCGTGTTCGTCGCCGACCTGCCCGCTGATCGGGACCGGCTGGCCGAGTTTAAGGAACCGCTTCACGCGGTCGTCCGACGCGGCGGCACGCTGATCGCCGACGCCTCGACCGCCAGCCGATTCGGCGAACGCTACGTGACGAACGGCGACCCCTCGAAGACCGCGGAAGGGCTGAACCTCCTGCCGGACTGCGTGTTGGACGCCTCGCTCGGCGAGCGGGAACTTCTGGACGTCCTGGCCCGACATCCGCGGTCCGTCGGCCTTCGTCTCGCCGACGAAGCGGCGTTCGTGCTCGAGGGCCGGAAAGCGATCGCGCTCGGGCCCGGCGCCGTGACCGTTTGCGTGGCGAGGGGAACCGCCGAAGAGCCGGCCTCCCTCTCAATTTCCGCAGCGACGGAGCGCCGACGGCGGCATCCCGAGAGCGCCCTGTTCGATCTGACGCAGTGGCGGCGGATGGCGATCGACCGGGATCTGCCCCCGTTTCCCGGCGAGACCCCGCCCCCGCCGGTCGTCGAGAACGGGACCCTGCTCATCGTCGGCGGCGGGGGTACGCCGCGGGGCCTGATGAGCCGCTTCGTGGAACTCGCCGGCGGCGTCGGCAGGGCCCGCCTCGTCTACGTCCCGTGCTCCGAGAACGACTCCGTCGGCGAGCGGCACGACGTCGTGACGAGCTGGCGGCGGATGGGCGTCGAGCACGCGACGTTCGTCCACACCAAGGACCGCGCGAATGCGAACGGCGACGAGGAGCTTCTGGCGCCGCTCCGGGACGCCACCGGCATCTTCTTCGGCGGGGGGCGGCAGTGGAACTTTTCCGACTCTTACTACGGCACGCAGGCCCACGAACTGATGAAAGAGGTGCTGCGGCGCGGCGGCGTGATCGCCGGGTCGTCGGCCGGCGCCTCAATTCAGGGACGCTATCTGGCCCGGGCGACCCCCATCGGGAACTCGGAGATCATGGCGCCCGGCTACGAGCGGGGCGGTCTCGGGTTTCTGCCGGGCGTCGCGATCGATCAACACTTCACCCAGCGCGGTCGCCAGAGGGACATGACCCGGCTGATCGCCGTCTATCCCCAGTTGCTGGGCGTCGGCCTGGACGAGGCGACCGCGATCGAGGTCCGGGGATCCGTCGCCGAGGCGTCCGGCCGGGGTCGGGCGTTCTTCTACGACGCGGGGGCCGAACGGGCGGCAGGCGACCCGGACTACACGGCCTTGCCTGCGGGTTCGACCTACGACCTCGCTCGGCGCGCGGTGCTCCGGGACGCCCGCGAAGCCCCCGGCAAGCCGTCGGATGCCGAACCAGAGAGCTCGCGGCGGAGCAGGTGAATCTGACGGAATTCTCGAGGAGGCGCGCGTCGATCTCGCCGTCGCCCCCCGGCGGCGTTTGCGAAGCCGGTCGGCTCCAGCGGCGATTTAAGCAACCTGCGGGATTGAGCCTAGCGAATGAAAACCGGCGGACGAATGGATCGCTCGCCCGGCGCCTGCTGGGCGTGTCGATCGCGGAGACCGCCGGCCGGCCGCGTTTCTCCCCGCAGAAAGGGTCGTCCGCGACGTTTTCAAGAGAGACCTGCCAAACCCGAACCGGTCCGCCGCCAGCCTTTTCAGGCGAGCTGAGGAAGGGGACGTGCGGTCTTTGATGCGTTCGCTCGCCCTGTCCGGCTCGGGGCCAGATCTCACGGCGCGGTCAGCGGGAAGCGGGACAGGATCGTCGCCTCCAGACTGCTGTACTGGGCGTCATCAATTCAGATGGAAGTCGCTGACGACCGCGTGCTTAAGTCCGCTCGGCAGGCCCGACGCCGCAGCTGGAGCTGGGCGACCTGCCGCAGCGGGCAGGTCTCGTCGCTGTGCGGGTCGCCGCCCCGGTGGCTCCTCCGCAGCGAACGCCAGCCCCCGCTCGTGCTGCCGCCGACGTTTGTCAATCGGTCCCACTCCCGCAGCGCCAGGACGGTCGCCTCCAACCCCGGTGCCCCGGCCGGCGAGGCCGGCCCTTCCTTCGACAGTTCGCCGCTGCGTCCGTCATCCGCCTGCAGTGCCGCAAGGACGAGCGCCCTCTCCTTCAGCTCCGCGGCCCGCCGCGGCGCCGCGTGGGGTTTCCGGCGCTCCGTCTGGCGGTTCCCGACCATCTTGTGGTTCGCCGAGCGGGACCTGCACGGGACTTTGTAAATAGGCAATGAGGTCGCGGATCTGCTCGCCGTCCAGCGTCTGCAACAGGCCGTCCGGCATGGCGG
This sequence comes from Alienimonas californiensis, assembly GCF_007743815.1. Classification (GTDB taxonomy): domain Bacteria; phylum Planctomycetota; class Planctomycetia; order Planctomycetales; family Planctomycetaceae; genus Alienimonas; species Alienimonas californiensis. The sequence goes on along the minus strand of NZ_CP036265.1, from coordinate 4,670,872 downwards.
ACTGAGACGACACGATCATTTCGTTGATCTCCTACACTGGCAACGTGACGCGTTCGGTCGCGGTCTTAAGCACGAGGGAATGTTCGTCTCTGGAAACAACGAGGCCGGTCAGTACGCGGCCGTCGGCGAGCGCAAGGATCGATAAGCGGCTGTCATTGCCGACCACGGCACTGGGATCGACGACGTGGCCCAGCAGGTCATCGAGATTGGATCGCTGCGATCCGGCGGGACCGATCGTGTGCATCAAGGTCATTCATGTAGACAGGTATCGAGCGACGAACCTCCGGCGGCCTTTCACAAAACGCGGTGGAAGCGAGCTGACGCCGGCCATTCGGGGGCGATGTCGTCCCCTGCCCTGCCCACGCTGTTCGCGGCGCCGTTGCCCCCATTCATGCTGGTCGCCGTACGGGCGGGAAACCGGGACGGGAGAGACTGATAAAAATGATCTCCGCTGACACGCCCGCACTGTATCGGACGTCCGCCGGTGCGACTGGACACGAGGACTGAGAGAGCCTAACTTTCAAGTTCCATAGCTGTTTCGCAAGAGTCGCGAGCGATTCTGGCGGGTGCCTTTTTGGCCTCCCTGGGGGTCAAGAGGTCGCAGGTTTGAATCTGTCATCCTGACTCGCCCCGCTGGCCGGTTTTCGAACCGGTCAGCGGGGTGTTTTCGTTTCTCTAGCCAGAGCCGCATGCGAACGCACGCAGCGGCGGGACGATCCCCTCCCCAGCGACTGGGTGGGGAACGCCGGCGGTGAGGGCGGCCCCGCGGCGGGTCTCGGCGATCAGCCGGCGAAGTCGGCGTCCAGCACCACGCGATACCGTGCCTTGCCGTCCGCGACGTGAGCGAAGGCTTCGTTGATTCGGCTCATCGGGAAATGTTCCGTTTGCGGGGCGATGTCGTGCCGGGCCGCGAAGGCGAGCATGTCGGCGATCCCCACCGGAGAGCCGGTCGGCGACGCCCCGACGCTTCCCTGACGCATGATCAGAGGGAAGATCGACACGGGGATTGGCTCCAGCACCGCGCCCACGACGTGCATCCGCCCGTTGGGCGCCAGCGACGCGATCAGGGCGTCCCAGTCCAGCGGCACGTTCACCGTGACGATCAGCAGGTCGAGGCTCTTGGCGAGCGACCGAATCGCTTCGGAGTCGCGGCTGGAGACGACTTGGTGGGCGCCGAAGCCGCGGGCCTCCTCGAACTTGCTCTCGCTGGAGGTAAACGCCGTCACCTCGCACCCGTACGCGGCGGCGAACTTCACGGCGAGGTGACCCAGCCCGCCGATCCCGACCACCCCCACGCGACTGTTCGGGGAGGCGAAGGCGGCGAGGGGATTGAACACCGTGATGCCCCCGCACAGCAGCGGGCCGGCGTCCGCGGCGTGGAGGTCGTCGGGCAGCGGAATCGTCCACGCCCAATGAGCCCGCACCGATCTTGCGAACCCGCCGAGATGGCCGGCGATCGTCGGCTGGGCGCTTTCGCAGAGATGCTGATCGCCCGACAGGCACTGCCGACAGTGCATGCAACTGGCGCAGTTCCAGCCCACGCCGACGCGCTGCCCAACGGCAAGGCCTTTGGCCATCGGACCCAACGCAGCGACTCGGCCGATCACCTCGTGCCCGAGCACGGCCGGGTAGGTCGCCGTGCCCCACTCGTCATGCCACATCGACAGATCGGAGTGGCAGATGCCGCAATGCTCGACCGCCACCTCCACCTCCTCCGGCCCCAGCGGACCGCGGTCGAGGGACCGTTTCTCGAAGGTCGCCCCCGGCCCGGTGGCCGTCCACGCTTCGTACGCCATCGTTGTTCCTCGGTCCGCCATTGTGTTTGGGAGGTCGCAGGGGCCGTCCGGCCAACAGCGCGACGGGACGGGCGGCGACCGATTTTACGGGCCGGCGGCGACGGCCGGAATCCCCCGAACCCACGGTTCGCAGACGCCTCCGCAAATTCGCCGCCCGCTTGCGGGGCGACGATCTCCGGCCGGGAGAGAGGAACTATTGCTCCGCGATCCGCCGGCGGACCCAATCGATATTTAACGTCTTTTCCACCAGGTCGAGCGGAAGATAGTAGTAGGCGTTCGAGGCCTCGAAGCCGATGCGGGAGTCCGCCCGCGTCAGGTCGTAAAGCTGCCGGGCGAAGGCGTCCTCGGCGTCGAGCGTTGCGGCGATCTCCTCGCGCGTTTCCGGCGTGTCGTGCGACGATAGCTGATCCCGGAGCGCGATCCACTGCGCCTGCGCCGCCGTGCTGGCGAAATGGAGGTGGGCGGCACGGGCCAACCGCAGATCCGCTTCCACGACCGCTCGGCGATCCGGCTCCGCGACGGCCGCCGCCGCTTCGAGGCCTTTCAGCCCGACCTGCCAGCCGGCGGCCAGCGTCTCGAATTGTCGAATAAAATCCTCCCGCGGGTAGGGGCCGCGCCAGCCGTCCAGGTCGTCGTACGGAAAGCCCACCATCGTGGCCGCCCGGCCCGTCGGAGCCACGTGCAGGAGGTTCGCCGGTCCCATGTGTTGCGGCCCGCGATACACCACCGCCCCCGAATAGGGATATTCTTGAAAAGCCGTGCTGAAGGCCGTCCACGCCCGCCGGACCTGCGGAGCGGCCGCTTCGCCGTAGCGACCGACTGCGGTTTGCTGGAGCACGTCCTCCGCCGTCGCGGTCTCGTCCGTCAGCAGGCGATTCATCACTTCGAGGTTCGGCGACGGATATCCCCCGAGCGACCAACTCAGCATTACCCCGTCGACGCCCGCGGCTCGCAGCCGGGTCGCGTGTGCGGCAACCAGATCCGGCACGGGCAGCCACGGCACCGCAGACAACTCCCAAGAGTTATTAACCTGCACTTTCGCCACGGTTTGCAGGCCGCGGTCGCGGGCCGTCTTCCATTGAGCCGTCGCCCGGGGGCCGGGACCGACCGCGGAGACCGAGTACTCGCCGACCCGACTCTCGACGCCCCCGCGCTGAATGGGGAGATCCCACTCGCTGACCGACATCAGCCACGTGTCGCGGGGCAGCTGCGCGATGTGTTCGGGGGCGAGGCCGTGCCCGTTCCAGCCCCAGTCCCAGGCGATCACCTTCGCCTGCGGGTCGCCCGCGTGCACCCCCTGTTCGACGACGGCGTTCACCTCCGCGATGATCTCCGCCGCGGACCGCGAGGCGCACCGCGAGCATTGATGATGCAGGTTGTGCGAGGCGCAGCTGGTCAAATTCTCGCTGGCGGTGATCGTGAATGCGCCCCCCAACCCCGGCGCCTCGCGGAAGACGTGGGTCAGCGCGGATCGCATCCAGTCCCGCACGCGGGCGTCGCTGGTGCACAGGGTCGCCAGCTCGTTTTTCTTCACGCCGAGGAGGTCCGGGCGAGACTCGAAGAACGAGAGCGGCATCGCCCGCGGCTCGTTGAGGTAGAGATAAATCTTGATGCCGTGCCGCTCCGCCCGTTCGACCAGCCGCCGCAGGTTCGCCAGCCGCCGCTCGTGGTCCTGCCCGAATTCCGGAAAGTCCGGGCCGCCCGGCGCCAGTTGCCGCAGGACGACGTGCAGCCACACGCCGTTCACCCCCCGGGCCGCCAATTGTTGCAGCAGACCCTCTGGATACGGGTCGACCGCCGGGTCCAGCAGCGGATCGCCGTAGACGGCGAAATAGGAATAGAGGAACCGCGGCCCCCCGGCCGCCGGCAGCGGATCGCCGGAGTTTGTCGCGGCGATCGGCTCCGTAAGGTCGCTAATAAATGCGAAACGGGCGGCGCCCGCCGGGGCCGACAGGTCGCCGAAACGCCGGGCGACGAGGTCTCGAATTTCCGCGGCCCGGCGCTGCTGCGACTCATCCGGCGCCTGCCAGCGGACCGGCTTGCACCGCGGCTTGGAACGTCCAAACTTAATGTAGAGGAAGTCGTCCTCGTGCAGCAGGAACGCCAACTCCTCCGCGTCCATCTCCAGCAACGTCAATAACTGATCGTACGGCAACAGGTGCCAATTCCGGCGGAGGACCGTCTTGTAAAAGTACGGTTTGAAGCGGTCGGAAATCGGCTGATTCGCCGGCAACCCCATCGAAGCGGCGAGTTCCTCAATCTGTGCCGGCTCGGCGCCGACGGCGTCGGCGATTCGTTCCGCGGGCAGGATCTGCCAGTTTCGCCAGACGACCGCATGCAACCGGCTGGGGAAATGGTCGATCGCAAGAGCCGGAGGCTGATCCCCCCGAGGCAGGACGACCTCGTCTGCCGGCGCCGCCGAAGCGCTCCCGCCGAGAGCCGCCGCGAGCAATAGAATCGGCAAGACGCGGCGCATGGCGGATCTGCGGGTTGAACGAGAACGGGCCAAACTTCGGCGGACGGCGCGACCGAATTGAACGCGCCGTCGGGATCACGTCGATCCGCGACGGCGGCGTCCGTTGCGGGTCGACTACATGTCGATTTCGTAGCCCTTGCGGCTCTCCTGCGACAGGAACGCGTTGGCTTCGGCGTCGCCGACGATTTCGCGTTTGGTCGGGTCCCAATTCAATTCGCGGCCCAGCCGCATCGCGATGTTCGCCAGGTGGCAGGTCTCGAGCATCCGGTTGTGGGACCAGACGTCGGAGATCGGCTGCTCGCGGGACTTCATCGCGTCGATAAAGTTAGCGGTGTGGTTCCCGCTGACCGGGCCGCCGTACACCGCTTCGACGGCGCCCTCGGGCAGCGGGTTGCTTTCCAGCTCTTCGACCGGCTTGCCCGTCAGCTTACCGCGGTTGACGAAGAAGCGACCCTTCGTCCCCTCGAACAGGATGCCGTTGTCGCCGGAACTGGTGATGATCAGCGGCACGCCGCCGGGCATCTCGGCGCGGATCTCGAAGCTCGTCGGCACGTTGAACCGATCGGCGACCGTCGGGTAGCCGTCCTTGTAGTCGACCGGCATCGAATAGCTCACCGGCGTGATCTTGCTCGGGCCGGTGTCGCTCGCGCCGAGGGCCCAGGTCGCGATGTCGACATGGTGGGCGCCCCAGTCGTTCAGCTGACCGCCGGAGGTTTCGAACCAGTTCCGCCAGGCGTAGTGGCAGTTGGTGTAGAGCGGCACGCCGCCGCCGTACCCCTGCCGCATCTCCGGCAGCGCGCGGTAGGGGGCCTTCGGCGCGGGGCCGAGCCACATGTCCCAGTCGAGGCCCTTGGGCGGGTCGACCGCCGGGATCTCGGGCGAGGCGCCGGCGCCGCCGATGCCGCAGGTGACCTTGCGAATCTCGCCGATCCGACCGTCCCGGATCAGGGCGATCGCCTTGAGGAACCGTTGGTCGCTCTCGGTCCGCTGCATCGTGCCGACCTGGAACGTCCGCCCGGTCTGCTCGACGACCTTCTCAATGAGCTTGCCCTCGTCGATCGTCAGGGTCAGCGGCTTTTCGCAGTAGACGTCCTTGCCGGCCAGCATCGCCTCGACCGAAATCTTGGTGTGCCAGTGGTCCGGCGTCGCGATCATGACCGCGTCGACGTCCTTTCGGTCGAGAACTTCGCGGTAGTCCTTATAGCCGTCCGCCTTTTTCTTCGTCCGCTGCTCAAGCTGTTCGAGGTTCGCGCCCAGGACGTTCGCGTCAACGTCGGCGAAGGCGGCGAAGTCCGCGAGCCCCGTCGACTTGGAGGTGATCGCCCAACCCTGGTTGCGGAGCCCGATCGTCGCGAACACGGGGCGTTCGTTCGGCGAATCCTGACCGCGGGACGAACGGCCCGTTCCGACAAACAGGCCGGCGGCCGCGGCGGCGGACGCGGTCTGCAGGAAACTGCGGCGGCCTACCAAGGAGGACGAAGACATGGGCGGCGAGCTATTGACGGGGGAGAGAACGGTCGAGCGGAAGGATGACCGGACGGGGCCGCGTTTGCGAGCGACCCATCGGTCCGGGCGATTGTATGGCGGTGAAGCCGCTCGGAGCGACTGCGAGGCGAACCTTGCGACGGCTGCGGCCCCTGCCCTCTCCGACGGGGCGGATGAGGACGGGCCGTTCGCGTTTCGTGAGAGCCGTTCGAGGCAACGCATTAGAAGGGGTCGGTCGGGAAGCCGGCGTTCAATGGGCGACCGACTCGGAGAAGGCGTTCAGTACAACGACGCCCGCGACGATCAGCCCGATCCCGACGAGCGCGGGGCCGTCCAGCTTTTGCCCGAACGCCAACCACGCGACGGCGGTGATCAGCGCCGTCCCGACTCCCGACCAAACCGCGTATGTCACGGCGATCGGGATCGTCCGCAGCGTGAGCAAGAGAAAGTAGAAGGAGAACCCGTACCCGATCACGACGAGCACGGAGGGGCCGAGTCGCCGGAACCCGTCGGACGGCTTCAGGGCGGAGGTGGCGACGACCTCGGCGACGATGGCGACGAGCAGGTAAACGTATTGCACGGGACGGGGGCGGTACGCGGAGGGGGCGTCACGCCGCGGTTCAGCGACCCCTTCGCGGAGCGGCACCCTGGACGACGGAGAAATCGTTCGGACGGCCCGACCCCGCCGCCCTCAGCCGGTGATGGGAGCCCCCAGGGGCTGCGTGGCGGGGCCGTGGGTTGCCTCGCCGGAGAGTTCGAAGCGGGAGCCGTGGCATGGGCAGTCCCAGGTCCGGTCGGTCTCGTTCCAACCGACGATGCAGCCCATATGGGAGCAGACCGCGGAAACGGCGTGTACGACGCCCTGCTCGTCCTTGAAGGCGGCGACCTTTTCGCCGTCGATCTCCATGATCGCGGCGTCGCCGGGTTCCAACTCGTCATAGGACTTCGGCCGGCGTGACAGGTAGCCCGTGACCAGATGGGCGGCGACGCTCAGGTTCTCCTTGACGAACTTCGGTCCGCCGGCGACCGGCTTCACCCGGGTCGCATCGAACAGACTGGTCCAGGGATTCTCGCGACCCTCGACGAGGTCGGCGAGGATCATGCCCGCCGCGGTGCCGTTGCTGATGCCCCAGGCGTTGAAGCCGGTCGCGACGAGATAGCCCTCGCCGATCGACGACGACCAGCCGATGAAGGGGGCGTTGTCGATCGAACTGTAATCCTCGTTGACCCAGCGGTACTCGATCGGACCGGCGTCGAAGTTTTCGTTGAGCCAGCGTTCGACGTCTTCGACGGACTGTCGCTCCTCGTCCGTGTGGCCCGGCTTAAAGCTGTTCCCGGCGACGATCGCGTACGTCTCGCCGTTGGCGTTCCGGTGGGCCCGATACGAGTGGCTGGGCTTGTCCACACTGAGGTACATTCCCTCCGGCGCCCCCTTCACCCGTGCGGCGACGACCGGTTCGGCCATCGGATGAGCCTGGGCGTAGTAGCCGCCGACCTGCCCGAGCGGCAGGTGCGTCGCCATCACGACGTGGCGGGCGGTCACGACACCCTGGTCGGTGACGACGCGGGTCGGCTCCCAGTCGACCGCACGACTCCGCTCGAAGACGTGGGAGCCGTCGCCGGGCACGGTTCCGGCCAGCCCCGCCACGTATTTGGTCGGATGAAACTGAGCCTGGCCGTCGAAGCGGTTCGCCGCCAGCACGTCAAAGGGCAGGTCCGTCTGGCGGACGAGGGTCGCGGGGAGACCGAGCTTCTGGGCGACCTTCACCTCGTCTTCAATTTGGGAGACCTGTTTCTCCTCCCGCGTATAGGTGTAGGCGGCCTGATCTTCGAGGTCGCAATCAATCCCGTGTTCCGCTGCGAGTTGCCGGATCATGCGGACCGCCGCCTCCTGCGCTTCGCCGTAGAGGCGCGCCCGCTCCTCCCCGAAGTTTTTCTCGAGCTTCTGATAGATGAGGCCGTGCTGCGAGCTGACCTTGGCTGTCGAGCGGCCGGTCACCTGCCGGCCGACCCGCTGCGCCTCGACGACGGCGACGGTGAGCCCCCGGTCTTTAAACAGCCGGGCCGCGGTGATGCCGACGATCCCGCCGCCGATGACGGCGACGTCGACGCTCACGTCGCCCGAGAGCGTCGGAAAATCGGGCGCTTCGGCGGTGGCGTTCCAGTACGCCTCGCCCCGGGGAATGCTCGTCATGGTCCTGCCTGTCGTCCCTTGGGTCGTGGGACTGGCCAGACTACTCCGACGGCGACCGCTCAAACCCGGGCCGCACCCGAACGATAGCGTCGGGAGCATCCTGTCTGCCACGGGCGGGCAGGAAGTTCGTGGCCGGTCGAATCCCGCGCCCGAACGACCGCGAGTCCCCACAGCGGCGACGGAGTGCCCGCGCTGGGCGTTCCTGAGGTCAGGCGTCGCCGGAGGGGGGGTGAGGATCGAAGGTCAGGTCGGGGTTCTGCTCGCGGACCATCCGTAGCGCCCAGTCCGTCGTGCTGAGCAGCACCGGGCTGCCGTCCCGGTCGCGAACCAGCCGTACGTCGCTGCGGAGCATGGGGCGGGCCAGGGCGGCGGCCGGCCCGGTCATCCAGCAGGCGGAGGAATAGGGCAGCGGCGAGACGACGGCCTTCGTGCCGTACTCCGTTTCCAGCCGGAACTTCACCACGTCGAACTGCAACTCGCCGACGGCGGCCAGGATCGGCTCGAGGCTCGACTTCGCCGGGTCGATCAGAAGTTGCACGACCCCCTCCTCGCCCAGCTGCTGGAGCCCTTTGACGAACTGCTTGCGGCGGTTCGTGTCGTCGCAGCGGACGACCGCGAACCGCTCCGGCGGAAAGCTCCAGCGGCCCGTGAACCGCACCGGATCGCCCTCGCAGAGCGTGTCCCCCAACCTCAGCCCGGCGGAGGTCACGATCCCGATCACGTCGCCTGGGAAAGCGTCCTCGACCGTCTCCCGCTCCTGGCCGAACAGCCGGACGGAACGGGCGACCCGGAACTTCTCGCCGGTGCGGGCGACGGTCGCCTCCATGTCCCGTTCGAACCGGCCCGAGCAGACGCGGACGAACGCGACCCGGTCGCGGTGGCGCGGGTCGAGGTTCGCCTGCATTTTGAAGACGACCCCGGAGAAGCCGGGACGTTCCGGCGGCACCGCCCCGTCCACGGCCGGCCGCGGACCCGGCGGCGGGGCGAGGCCAAGGAATCCGTCGAGAAACGGTTCGATGCCGAAGTTCGTCAGGGCGCTGCCGAAGTAGACCGGCGTCTGCGCGCCGTCGAGAAACCGCTCGCGGTCGAACGGATGCCCCGCCGTCCGGATCAACTCGGCTTCGTCGTCGAGATGGTCCGCCTCCTCCTCCGACAGCAGCGTCCCGCGGGCCGCCGATCGTGACGCGGACTCGGTCGGCACGGCGGTCGCCCCGTGGGGGACCGGTTTGTAGACCTGAACCGAATCGGTGGTCAGATCGAGCACCCCGCGGAAGTTGCGGCCGGGCCCCGGACCGATCGGCCAGTTCACGGGGGCGGCGTCGATCCCCAGCACCTCTTCGATCTGGCCGAGGCAGCCGAGCGGATCGGCTCCCGGCCGGTCCATCTTGTTCACGAACGTCAGGATTGGCGTCCGTCGGTCGGCGCAGACCCGGAAGAGCTTTTCGGTCTGCGGCTCGATCCCCTTCGAAGCGTCGAGCACCATCACCGCGGCGTCGGCGGCGTTCAGGACCCGGTAGGTGTCCTCGCTGAAATCCTGGTGCCCCGGCGTGTCGATTAGATTGATGCGCCGGCCGCGAAACTCGAACGACAGTGCCGTTGCGGTCACGCTGATGCCGCGTTCCCGTTCCATCGCCATCCAGTCGCTCTTGACCGAGCGGCTATTCCGCCGGCCCCGGACGAGCCCGGCTTCGTCGACCATCCCGGCGTAGAGCAGCAGCTTCTCCGTGAGCGTCGTCTTGCCGGCGTCCGGGTGGCTGATGATGGCGAAGGTCCGCCGCCGGTCTGCCTCGCGGGCCAGGGCGGCTTCCTCGCGGGGCATCGATCCGGGGGGCGTTGCCGAGGTCGTGGGGGCGGTCGTCACGGGCGGGCAGCCGGCGGAAGCGCCGGCGAGAGAGGAAGCGTCTCGGCCCGGGCGGGGTGAGACCGGGCGGAGCGAAGAGCGGCCGCAGCCCGCTCAGGGCGGCGAGACGGCCCGGATACGTCGCGTCCCGCCGGCCGGGGCGCCGACGGACCGGGTCGGCGGCTGAGGGCGGCGGGGCGAAGACTGCGACATGGGACCGCGATGGGGAGCCGGCGGCCGATTTGCCGGCGGTGTGGGCGGCGGTGTCGACCGCCGGGCAAACGATTTACCGAACCCGCAAGGGATAGGGCGGGCGCCCGGGGCCGTCAACCCGCACGGCGGTCGGCGGCGTGCGAGGTAGAGGAAAGTGGGAGTCGCGCCGGCTTGACTCCCGCATCTGGCCCGCGGCAGGCTGACGGACGCCGTCCGATCGGGCGGCGCCGTTCCGACCGCCGTTGCCGTATCGCCCGATGTTTCGAATCGCCGCCTGTCTCACGTTCGCGTCCCTGCTTGGCGGGGCGCTCCTGTCCGCAAGCGCTGACGCCGCGCCCCGGGACGCTTCCCCCGCGGAGCCCTACGACCTCGTCGTCTACGGCGGCACGAGCGCCGGCGTCGTCGCCGCGGTTCAGGCAAAGAAGATGGGGCAGTCCGTCGTCTTGATCGAACCGACCCGACGCCTCGGCGGCCTGACGACCGGCGGGCTCGGGCAGACGGACATCGGCAACAAGCAGGCGATCGGCGGGCTCAGCCGCGAGTTCTACCGCCGCGTCCGGGAACACTACGCCGACCCCGCGGCCTGGACCTGGCAGAAGCGTGAGGCGTACCGGGACGGCGGCCAAACAAAGACCGGACCGGACGAAGACGCGATGTGGACCTTCGAACCGTCGGTCGCGCTCAAGATCGTGAACGACCTCATTCAGGAACACGACGTACCGGTCGTTTATGGGCAGCGGCTCGACCGGAGCGGGAACGGCGTCACGAAGGACGGGACGCGCATCACGTCGATTCGGATGGAGAGCGGCGAGCAATATCACGGCGCCGCGTTTATCGACGCGACCTACGAGGGCGACCTGATGGCCGAGGCGGGCGTCTCGTTCGTTGTCGGCCGCGAGGGCGTCGACGAGTACGGTGAGTCCTTCAACGGCGTGCAGCCCCGCGGCCCCGGATCCGGCAATCATAATTTTGTGACGGGCGTCGATCCGTACGTCGAACAAGGAAATCCCTCAAGTGGACTGCTGCCCTACATCAATCCGCAGGGCCCCGGCGAGGAAGGCGCGGGCGACAAACGGGTGCAGGCCTACTGCTTCCGGATGTGCCTGACCGACCACCCCAAGAACCGCATCCCGTTCGTCAAGCCGGCCGGCTACGAGGAGCGGAACTATGAATTGCTGCTGCGGAATTACGAGGCGGGCTACGGCGGCGTGCCGTGGATTAACTCCTCGATGCCGAACCGGAAGACCGACACCAACAACCGCGACGGGTTCTCGACCGACTTTATCGGTCAGAACTACGACTACCCGGAAGCCGGCTATGAGGAACGCGACCGCATCGTCCAGCGGCACCGCGATTACCAGCAGGGGTTGATGTGGACCCTCGCCAACCACCCGCGGGTGCCGCAGAAGGTGCGGGACGCCGTCTCGAAATGGGGGACCTGCAAAGACGAGTTCGCCCGGGAGGACGGCTGGCAGGAGCAACTTTACGTCCGCGAGGCCCGCCGGATGGTCGGTCCCCTCGTCATGACGCAGAGCCATTGCGAAGGTAAAACGGTTGCGGAGGATTCCGTCGGGCTGGCCGCCTACGGCATGGATTCGCACAACACCCAGCGATACGTCACCGAGGACGGCCACGTCCGCAACGAGGGCAATATCGAGACCCGCGTCGCCGGCCCCTACCCCATCGCCTACCGCTCGATCGTGCCGAAGCGGGAGGAATGTACGAACCTGCTCGTGCCGGTCTGCCTGTCGGCGACGCATATCGCGTTCGGCAGCATCCGCATGGAGCCGGTGTTCATGGTCCTCGGGCAGAGCGCCGCGACGGCCGCCGCGCTCGCCGCCGAGCAGGGCGTCCCGGTGCAGGACGTGGACTACGCGGCCCTCCGCGAACGATTGAGGGCCGACGGGCAGCGACTCGACCCCGCGGATCGCGGCCGTCCCGACGGTCGATAGACCGTCGGGCGGATCGGACACTGTGGCGGGCCGGCCGCGAGGCGGGGCTTCGCGCGGCGGGGCGAACGGAGCGTCGTGGCGAATCCCGGCTCAGCCGATCCCCGGCGGCAGGTGCGGACTTGTCCCGGGGCGTCGATCTCGGCCCGCACGCCGCGAAGCGGTCAGGCGCTCTCGCTGTGTCGAAGGCGGCGACAGGGAGTGCGATTCTGAGCCGCCCCCCCCCTCCCCAAGGAGCCCTCCCACGCCGCGGCCGCCCCGTGACCCTGTCTCGGGGCGGCCGTCGGCCGTTCCGGGATCGAACTCCGCGTCGTCTGCCTGTGGGCTTACCCGTCGCCCGGTCGAATCCCGCCGGCGATTTTCGGCGGTGGTCGGCTGTCGCCGTCGGGGCCGGCCCGTAGTTCGGCGGGGGTGTTGTAGGAGGGCCGCGTCGGCCAGTCCGGCGGCGGGGGAACGGTCACGGCCCGGGCGTCGGGAGCCGAGAGCAGCACCTGGAAGGAGCGTTGATTTCCGCCCAACTGAGCCCGCACCGTCGGGAGCAGATCGACGTGATACAGACCCGGGAACGGCTCCCACCGGTCCGGCCGGAAGGCAACGGCGAGTCGCTCAGCAGTCGCGGCGGTCCGCAGCCGAGCGATCCACGGCGCCGGCACGTCGAACAGGTCGCAACTGACTGCGAGGATCCATCCCCCGCCCCGGGTGGTGGCGTCGGCGAGGGCGGTTTCGAGACCGGCGAGCGGCCCGGCGTCCGCCACGGCGTCGGCAATCGTCCGCACTCCGACGCCGTCATAACGCCCCGCCTCACGGGCCACGGCAGCGACCGACGCGGCCCCCGCCGCATTCAACGCGTGAACCAATCGCACCAGCGCCGGTTCCCCGTTCCGGTCCGCCAGCGCCTTGTCCGAACCGAACCGGCGGCTCCGTCCCCCGGCCAGTACGTAGGCGGGCAGCCCCGCGGCGGGGCCGTTCATTCCTCGTCGTCCGGTTCGCCGCGGGCCTCGCGGTCGGCCCGTTCCCGGGCGAACTGCACCTGGGCCCAGCTCCACGCGGCGACCGTCGCTGGGAAGCCGCAGGTGTTCATGCCTAACAGAATTGCCTGTTCGACCTCCTGTTCCGTCGCCCCGGCCGCCATCGCCCGGCGGACGTGGCTCCGCAGCGCCGACTCCAACCCGGCGCCCAGCGAGATGCCGATTTTAATGAGGAACGTCGTTTTTGCGTCCAAAGGGCCGGCGGCGTCGACGGCTTTTGCCATCCGTTCGTGCTGCGCGACGACCTCCGGAAACTTCGCCGCGAACGCCCGGTAGGTGCCGGGCAGCTTCTTGCCCTCCGGGCGGTCGCCGGGCGGCGGGGTGCGGGGCGAATCGGGCACGGGTCGGCTCCTGACGGACGCGGATTAATACACGTCCCGACAGTACCGCTTCGACTTCTTCAAGTCCTGCACGAATGCTTTCGCCGCCGCCTCCCCGCCGGCCCGGTCGGCGACGATGGAGTGCAGCGCGCGGTCCACGTCCACCGCCATCCGCTTCGCATCCCCGCAGACGTAGAGGTACGCCCCTTCGCTCAGCCAGTCGTAGAGTTCGTCCGCGGCCTCCAGCATGCGGTTCTGCACGTAGATCTTCGCTTCCTGGTCCCGGCTGAAGGCGGTGTCGAGTCGGTGCAACACGCCGCGGTCGCGGAGGGCGTCAAACTCGTCCCGATAGAGAAAGTCCGTTTCGCCCCGCTGGTCGCCGAAAAACAGCCAGTTGCGGCCCGGGGCGTTCGTGACTGCCCGCTCCTCTAGGAAAGCCCGGAACGGGGCGATCCCGGTCCCGGGGCCGATCATGATTGCCGGCGCCTGCGGGTCCGGGGGCACGGTAAAGCCGTGCGATTTCTGCACGAACACCCGAACCGTCTCGCCCACCCGCAGCCGATCGGCGAGCATCGTGCTGGCGACGCCCTTCCGTTTCCTCGCGCCGCGTTCCCACTCCACCCGCCCCACGGTGAGGTGCACCTGCCCCGGGTGGGCCTTCGGCGAACTGCTGATCGAATATAAACGCGGCTGCAACGGGGAGAGCGTTTGCAGGAAGGGGTCGAACCCGATCTTCGCCGATCGGACCGCCCGCAATACGTCCAGCACGTCCCAGCCCTCGATGGCGTCCGGGTCGTCCAGCGCCAACTTGAGCAGCTCCGCGTCGGCCGGATCTGCGCACCGCGGGATTAGGGCTTCCAACAGTTCGTCCGTCACCTCCGTCAGGCAAACGCGTCCGATCAGAGCCTGCCGCAGCGAACACGGGTCGCCGACCGGCGGGGTGACGACGGCGATCGGATCCGCCCCGAGTTCGGCCAGCACCTCGTCGACCAGTTCGCCGCAGTTGGTGGGATAGAGGCCGAGCGAATCGCCGACCTCATACGCCAGATCGCTGCCGGAAAGGTCGATCTCGACGTGCGACGTATACTTCGCGGAGCCCTCGCCGTTGAGGTTGCGCACGGCCAGCAGCGTGGCGGGGAACGGGTTGTCCCGCGTCCAGGTCGAACCGGAGTCGGCCGGGACGGCGGCGGGAGCGTCGGCGGCGACGTTCGGCGGGACCTCCGCGACCAGTTCCTTCAGTTTCCTGGCGGTCTCCTTCCCGCCGGGGGTGCATTTCTTCAGGCTCTTTTCGGAGCCGTCGGCGATCGCCTCCGCGTAGGTCTGGCAGAGGTAGCCGCAACTCCCGCAGTTCAACTGAGCCATCGCGGCCATCAATTTGCGTTTGAGCGGCCTGCCCTCGGCGAGTTCCATCCGCTCCTCCATCGGCAGCGCATCGTCGTGCCAGGGGAAGTCTTCTTCCCCCTCAGCCTCCTCTGCGTTGGCGGCGGCTTCGCCGCTCGCCCCGGCCACGAGGCCCTGCACCGCGGCGGTCGCCGCGGCGGAGGCAGGGCCGCCGGCGTTCTGCAGACCGACCCAGCCGGCGAGAAATCCGTTCAGCCAGGCCCGCTGCTCCACGTCGAACGGGGCGGTGTCCGGGATCAGGGCGAACGGCGTCTGTTGAAGTTGGGACATGGGTGCAGTTCGAGAGGAGAGCCGGAGAAGAACGGTGAACGTCAGGCTGCGGCCACGGGAGGCGTGTATCCCGAGGCTGTTTTGAGGTCGTCGTCGGTGCGGCGGGCGGCGAAGGCGGCGAAGCTCTCCATCCCGTCCCGTTCGCGGAGGTAATGCTCCAGCAGGTTGTGTACGAGCGACGGGACGTCCTCGAAGGCGACCTCTCCGAACAGCGACCGGGCGACGGCCTGTCGGTCCGCATAGCCCCCGCCGACGACCAGCTCGTAGCCCTCGACCATCTCCTCGCCGCGCTCCACCTTTGTGCCGCGGAAGCCGATGTCGCCGATATAATGCTGGGCGCAGCTGTTCGGGCAGCCGGTGAAGTGGATGTTAATGGGCACGTCCAGCTCAATTCGCTCGTCGAGATACGCCGCAAGCGCCATCGCCTGTCCTTTCGTGTCGGCGGCCGCGAACTTACAGCCGGCGTTGCCCGTGCAGGCGACGAGTCCGCTGCGGACGCTCGAGGCCTTCCAATGCAACCCCGTCGCCTCGATCGCGGCCTGGGCGGCGTCCAGGTTCTCTTCCGCGACGTCGGGAAGAATCAGGTTCTGCCAGACCGTCAGCCGGATCTTGCCGGAACCGTAGCGATCCGCGACGTCGGCTAGCCCGCGAACCTGCTCGCAGGTCATCCGCCCGACGGGCAGCACGACGCCGATCCAGTTCTTTCCCTTTTGTCTCTGAGGGTGGATGCCGACGTGAGCCCAGCGGTCCGGCGATTTGGGGAGCTGATAAACGGCGTCGTCCGCTTTGCGGAAGGGCCGGCCGAGTTCCTCCTCGACGGCTGCGACGAACTTCGGGAAGCCCCAGTCGTCCAGCACATATTTAAGACGGGCCCGGTTCCGATCGGTGCGGTCGCCGTTCTTGATGAACACCCGAAGGATCGCGTCCGCGACGGGTACGCATTCCTCCGGCGTCAGCAGCACGCCGGTGTGACGGGCGAAGTCTTTGTGGCCGGTGATGCCGCCGAGCGTTAGGCGGTAATAAATGCCGGAGGGGACGCTGTCGGTCGCGGTCTCCTCAGACACTGTGACGGCTTGAAAGCCGATGTCGTTGGTGTCTTCCAGCGTGGCGATGCGGCCGCCGCCGTCGAAGCTGATATTAAACTTCCGCGGCAGGCCGTACAGCTCCCGGTGGTGGAGGATGTGATGGTGCATCTCCTTCGCGATCGGCAGCGTTTCGATCAGCTCCTGCGGGTCGATCCCGCTGGTCGCCGCGGCGGTGACGTTGCGGACGTTATCCCCCCCGGAGCCGCGGGGAACGATCCCCAGTTCGTTCAGCGCCTGAAGCGTGGACGGTCCCTGTTCGGCGGGAATTTCGCGGATCTGCAGGTTCGCCCGCGTCGTCACGTCCAGGTAGCCGCCGCCGGACGTCTCCGCGAGATCCGCCAGCCCGCGGAACTGCCAGCTTTTCAATTCGCCCCCGGGGACGCGGAGGCGGCACATGAACGAGCGCTGGTTCGGGGCGACGAAGAATAGACCCTGAAACTTATAGAGAAAGACGTCCGTCCCCTTGGGGAATTCGCCGGCGGCGGCCGACGTTCTGATTTGGCCCCACATCTCCAGCGGGTTTTTGTCGCGTTTGGCCTGTTCCTCCTTGGACAGTTTTTTGCCGTTCGAAAGGAACATGTTTTGAGCCTCCGCATGCATCGGCAAGAGCCCGGGCGCTGGCGGTCCCGCGGGCGCCGCTCCCACGGAGGCCCCGTTGGGGCCGACCTCGATCACGCTGCCCGCCGACCCGGCGGCGCTGCCGCTGAGCACCGGCAGGCTGTGCACCTTGCGAGCGACGTCTGACCCCAGGGCGAAGCCCTGGAGATAAGACTGTTGATCGGCGGTAAACCCGTTCGCTTTGGACATCGGAGTCGAAGTGTTCGTCTTGAGGACTGAAGAAGTTCATCGCCGGACCGAACCGGGACGTCCCTGCCCCGGGCAGACCGTCGGCACCGTGTCCCGCGGCGCCGTCCTTGTGTCATGCGGGGGACGGCGCCAGACCGCCGACCAGCTCGCGACGGGCGCCCTCGCCCCGAGCCTGCTCGAATTCTCTGCGGGCGGCGGCTTCGGTCTCCGGCGCGAACCGCACGGCGAACGCCAGGAAGGAAACGCACGTCACAATTCCGCCGAGGATCAGCAGCCCCGTGGACCACCAGGCGGTTTCCGTCTTGAAGAGGAACGCGGCCGCGACGGCGCCGGCGTTCCCGCCGGCCCCCACGATGCCCGCCACCGAACCGAGGCATTTCTTATTAATGAACGGCACGACGGAGAACGTGGCGCCCTCGCTCATCTGCGTGAACAGGCTGAACAGGATGAGGGCCGGGATCGCCAGGGCCAACGCGCTCATCTGGGAGAACAGCATCAGCGCCAGTCCCTCGGCGAACAGCGCCGCGAACAGCCACAGCACGCGGCCTCGCAAGCCGTTTTTGCCGCCGAGGACATCCCCGATATGGCCGCCCAGACTGCGGGCGAACAGGTTCATCAACCCGAACGCCGCCGCCGCCAGCCCCGCCGCCTTCAGGCCCATGCCGTAATTGTCGGCGAAGTGCAACGCGGCAATGTTGTTGATTGTCAGTTCAACCCCGAAGCAGGCCCCGTAGATCACGAACAGCGTCCACACCCGAAGGTCACGGCAGGCCTCGACGAACGTGCCGTTCGTGCTGCTGGCCGGCGG
This sequence comes from Alienimonas californiensis, assembly GCF_007743815.1. GTDB lineage: Bacteria > Planctomycetota > Planctomycetia > Planctomycetales > Planctomycetaceae > Alienimonas > Alienimonas californiensis. The sequence goes on along the minus strand of NZ_CP036265.1, from coordinate 4,653,200 downwards.
CAGCTTCCCCGCGGCTCGCAACTCCCTCAGGTTCCCTTCCGGGGCGTCCTGCGTCAGAAAGTAATACGCCACGCCCGTGAGGAAGCAGACCGCCCCGGCGAGGAACATGCTCGCCCGCCAACCCCAGTAATCGCTGAACCCGAAGGCTCCCATGAACACGGAGGTCATCACGAACGGCATCACGAACTGCGTGACGCCCCCGCCCAGGTTGCCCCAGCCCGCGGTCGTCGCGTTGGCGGTGCCCACGACGTTCGAGGCGAACATCACGCTGGTATGATACTGCGTGATCACAAAGCTGGCCCCGATCGCGCCGATCGCCACCCGGAACGCCAGCAGCGTCTTAAAATCCTCGGCAAAACCCACGCCCATGACCGGCAGCGAACCGAGGATCAACAGCCCCGTATAGCACAGCCGAGGCCCGATCCGGTCGCACAGCCAACCGATCATCAGTCTCGCGACGATCGTCACCGAGACCGAACCAATCATCAGCCAGCCAATCTGGTCCGGCGTCAGGCTCATCTCTTCTCGCACCACCGCCATCAGCGGGGCGAGGCCAAACCATGCGAAGAAGCACAGGAAAAATGCGAACCACGACATATGGAACGCCCGCATCTGCGGCGTAGAGAAATTGAAGAGGCGGATTCTCGTCGCCTTCTTCAACGGAGAATTGGCGGGCAGCGGTCGGCCGGCGGGGTCGGACATGGGAGACGTCTCGGGAAGGGAAACTCGAAGGAGCGGGCAGAAATGGGGCGAGCGACGTACGGGCGGACGAAACGGAAGACGTCGAAACAGGGGCGGACGCACCCCCGGCCGCCGACGGGCGACTCACCCGCCCGCCGGTCGCGCCGGCGGGAAGACGACCGGGGGGGGCTCCCCGAGGTTCGATCGATCGAATTCAGCGGTCGGGGCGCCCACGGCGTCGCGACGGATTTCAAGCCGCTAAGTTGCGTCGGCGAGCAGTCGCACGGCGCAGGCCTTGTAGGCGGGCTGTCGGGAGTAGGGGTCGAACTGCCCGTCCGTCAGCTGATTGGTCTCGGGATAGTGCATCGGGAGGAACAGGCAGCCCTCCGGGACGCCGTTGGTCACGAACGCTTTGGCCCGGATCGAACCGCGCTGGCTTTCCACGCGCACGGCCTGTTCCGGGGCGACTTTGAGGCGGCGGGCGTCGCGGGGGTTCACCTCCACGTAGACCGCCTCGGGGTACAGCTTGCGGAGCACCGCGCTCTTCGCGGTCCGGGTTTGCGTGTGCCACTGACTGGCGCTGCCGCGGCCGGTCAGCAGCGTGAACGGGTACTTGCCGCCAGCCGGTTCGGGCAGCGGACGGGGCTCCTCGAACAGGAACTTCGCCTTGCCGTCGCGATGATAAAACTGCCCGTCGGCGAAGAGCCGGCGTTCGGCGGCTTCGTCGCCTCCTTCCGCCGGAAACGGCCACTGAACCCCGCCGGCCTCGTCCAGATGGCGATAGTCGCGGACGCCGCTAAAATCGCACGGGGTCCCGGCCGACAGCCGTTTAAGAATCTGGAACGCCGCCTCCGGGTCCGTCCATTGTTGAAGCAGGGCCCCGCAGCCCCAGCGGTCGGCGATCGCTTGAAAGATACTGAAGTCCGCCAGCGCCTGCCCCGGCGCCCGACGCACCTTTTTGAGCAGCCCGATCCGCCGCTCCGAGTTGATAAAGGTCCCCTCCTTCTCCCCCCACCCCGCGGCCGGCAGCACGAGGTCCGCGACCTGCGCCGTCTCCGTGCTGTGATACATGTCCTGCACCACGAGAAAATCCAGCCGGCTGAGTACGTCGTCCAACTGATTCCGGTTGATCCAGGAATGGGCGGGGTTCGTCGCGATCACCCACAGACCGCGGATCTTTCCCTTGAGAACGCCCTCAATGATTTCTGGATAGGCGAGGCCGTCTTCGGTCTGGATCGAGTGCTCGGGGACCTCCAGTAGTTCTGCGACCTCGGCTCGGTGCTCGGGCTTCTTGAAGTCCCGTCCGCCCAGCAGTCCGGTGGTATTGCTGAACAACCGTGACCCCATCGCGTTGCACTGTCCGGTGATGGAATTCGCTCCCGTCCCCGGTTTGCCCAGGTTGCCCGTGAGCAACTGGAAATTAATGATCGCCTGGGCGGTGCGGACGCCCTGGTGACTCTGGTTGACCCCCATCGTCCACCAGCAGGAGATACGCTCCCGACTCCGGATGCGAAGAGCTGCGTCCACCAATGTCTCGACCGGCAGACCGGTGTCGCGGGAGACCCGTTCGAATGGGAACGCCTCGACGAACTTCGCGTACTCCTCAAAGCCGGCGGTGTGCTGCGAGACGAACTCGCGGTCTACCCAGCCGTTCTGAACGAAATAGTTTGCCAGTCCGTAGAAAAAGGACTGATCGCTTTTCGGCTTCGCCGGCAGGTGGAGCGTGGCGTTCATTGCCGTCTCCGTCGCCCGCGGATCGAGGACGAGAATCTCCGGCCGGCGTTTATTCCGCATCACCCGCTCCCACATGATCGGGTGGGCGAGGCAGAGGTTGGCGCCGACGAAGATCAGACAGTCGCTCTCCTCAAAGTCTTGATAGGTATAGGGCGGAGCGTCGAAGCCGAAAGACTGCTTGTAGGCGACCACCGCCGTCGCCATGCATTGGCGGGTGTTGCCGTCGCCGTGGACGACGCCCATGCCGAACTTCGTCAGCGAGCCGAGCAACGCCATTTCCTCCGTCGGAATCTGTCCCGTGGAGAGAAAGGCGACGGATTCGGGCCCGTGCTTCCGCTGGACGGCCTTCATGCGGTCGCAGAAGGCGTCCAGGGCGACGTTCCAGTCGACCGGCCGCAGTTTGCCGCTCGCGTCTTTCAGGAGAGGCGTCGTCGCCCGGTCGGGGGCGTCGAGGACCGCGAGGGCCTCCCAGCCCTTGGGGCAGGCCATGCCGAGGTTCACGGGGTAGTCGGTCGTTGGGGTCAGACCGATCGCCCCGCCGCCGCCCGGTTCGCCGTCGGGGCCGTCCTTTAAATGCACGTTCAGTCCGCAGCCGGTCGAACAATATCCACAAACGGCGGTGGTCGTGCGATCCGGTTTATTGACGACGGGCAACTGGCCGAGTCCGAAGCGACTCGGTTCGCGGAGCAATTCTCGGGTCAGCCGGCCGGTTTTCGCTCGCAGCATCCCGGTCGCCTTGCCTCTCAGCCCGTTTCCCTCCGGCGTCAGGTCGGCGAGAACGTGCTTTGGTTTCAGCGGTTCGAACGAGGAACTCATACAGTCATCCCTCCCGGCATTTTCTGGCGGACGACCGCGGAGAAGAACAGGTAGCGCTCCGCGAATTCCCCGCCCAGCGTCAGGGCGAACGCCACTGCGGCGGCGTACAGCGCCCCGGCCGACTCCGCCGGCGGGTCGGCGGCGGCCAGCAGGGCGGGAATCAAGACGCCGCCCATAAATCCCAAGCCGAACCGTACCGCCGTGGGTCCGCGGAGGACGGTCTTCATCAGCACCGCGGTCCGCCGCATCGCGGTAAACTGCAAATCCCGCAGGTGTTGAAAGACGGCGACTTCGAAGATCAGTTTGCACGCGGTCGCCACGGCCAGGGCGATCGCCAGCGGCCGGGTCAGATCGGTTCCCTGCGGACCGTCGCCGGACGCGGCCGTCCCCCAGAGTTCCGCGGCGGCCGCATTCGCGGACAGCGTGCCGGTCAACAGCGTGGCGGCGAGGCCCAGCGTCGCGGCGGTGCCGAGGAATCGCAGCGTGGTGCGGGGGCCGTTCCAGAACTCCCGTCGCACCACGACGTAGATCATCGTGCTGCAAAAGACTCCCAGCAGTCCGGCCCCCACGACCGCCCACTCTAGGGCGGGCGGGAGCCATGAAGACCGGGCATAGAACTCCGGCCGCAGCCAGGTCAGTCCGGCGTAAAGGATCGCCAGCGGAGCGAACAGGCCGAAGGCGACGATCTCCCGGGACAGCCAGGAGTGCTTCAACCCGATCGCCGCCCGGAAGGCCAAGTGCGGCCGACCGAGATGCAACGTGCTGGCCTGCAAGGCCAGCAGGCCCCAGGCGAGCGAGAAGAACGCGTGCACCGGGTCCGGCAGCGCCCGCCCGTCGGCGGCGTCTCGCAGAATTAGTTCGACCAGGAACGCCCCGACCGACAGTTGCGTGAGCACAAGCATCACCGCCAGCGGCCAGTGCCCGTGCTCCTTCCGGACGGAATAATAATCCGCCGGCAGCAGATTTCGCGGCAGGGCCCGCTTCGTCTTATAGACGGTCGTGGGCAGCGTGTAGTCCGGATCCGGGGCGCCGGGGAGAAACGCGTTCGCCTCCGCCTGTTCGATAACGGCGTCGCGATCGACGATCCGAATCGCGATCGCCTCGTGGGGGCAGGCCTGCACGCAGGCGGGCGCCTCACCGGCCTCCAGCCGGTCGGCGCACATATCGCACTTGCGGACGATCCCTTTGCCGGCGTGATACTTGGGCACGTCGTACGGGCAGGCCAGCGTGCAGTACTGGCAGCCGAAACATTGATCGTCCAGATGCCGGACGATGCCGGTGACCGGGTCCTTTTCATAGGCGTCGACCGGGCAGGCCTTCAGGCAGGCCGGCTCTAAACAGTGGTGGCAGGCGGTGGTGACATGCTGCAACACCGCCGGACCCGCGGCGCCGGCCTGACCGCCGCCGTGCAGCAGGCCGACCTCCCGCCACGCTTCGTCGTCGTCCAGCCCGTTTAGACTGTGACAGGCCGTCACGCAGGCCTTGCAGCCCGAGCAGCGATCGAGATCGACTTCAAACCCGTATTGCTGCCCCGGCCCGGGGCCTTGCGCGGGCAGCAGTGATTGATAATAGCGACTCTGACTGGGTCGGTCGGCGTCCGCGTGCCGTTGGGAGAACCGCTCGACCGCCGTGAGATCGGACTGGGCCGCGAGCAATGCGGAGATGAGGTCGACGCCCTGCTCCGCCGGAGCCTCGTCGCGTCCCGCCGCCGGACCGAAGCCCGAACCCGGCGGGCGGTCGAGCACCGGCAGCGCGTAAAGAGCGGACGCCGACATACAGGCGGACGGGCCGAATTAGGACGGAACGGAGCGACCGGACCGTCCGGCCGCTGCCAGCCCTAAAATGCACGAGGTGTGCCAACTCGGCCGCACATCGCGAAAATTGGGTGCGACGTTGCGCCCGCAGCCCGTAACAGTTCGCCCTCTTCCCCGAATGCTTCGGATTACCGAAGCGTTTCGCGGCCAGACGTAACGGATCACTAAACTCTGATTCTCGCCGATTCAGCGCCGTTGCGTTCTTAATGGGCGCCGTCTGCCCGCTGCATTCGTGTCGAATGGAGCGACCCGGACGCGTGACGCCCCCGGGTCGCTCTGCCGATTGGCGGCTCCGCCCGGGGTGCGGGGGCTCGGGAGATCAGTAGTTGAACGTCGTCTGCAGGTAGACGAACTCGCCGTCGTCGCTCGCCTGAGCGAAGCTGCTCTCCGCAAAGTCGTCGTACCAGGAACGGGCGTAGCCGAGCTGGAGGCCGAGGTTCAGGGTGACGCGGTAGTCCGCCACCACGTCCAACTCGGTCCCGATGTCCGTGCCGGCGCCGAGGGGACCGAGGCCGGCCTGGGCGACGTTGTAGAGGTAGTCGTCGCCGGAGGCCTTGCGGAAGAGGTGGTATCCGCCGGTGACCGACAGCTTCTTCGTCGGATTGACCGTGGTGAAGACCGCGTAGTCCAGCAGGTTCTGCCCGTTGAGGTTATCGATGATCCCCCAGTAGGCGTGGGCCAGGGAGTAATAGGTGTAGAAGGTATTGTTCTCGCCGTCGGTCGGATCGTCGTCGCCGGAGCCGTAGTAGAACAACTCGCCGACGCGCGGCGACCAGGGCGCCGCGTTCCAGGTGTGGCCGACCGCCGTGTTGAGGAACGCCGCCCGCACATCTTCACCGTCGTCATCGCCGAACTGGTAGCCGCCCTGCACGTCGTAGTCCCACGTGCGAAACGGCTTGCCGCCGACGCCGTCGCTACCGTCGTCAGACCCGCAAGTGAGCATCGGCACGGTCCCGGCGATCCGGCCGCCCACGAGGCGCCGCCGCCCGTCGGCCGCGCGACGGGTGTCCGCGAGCGGAACCTCAATATTCTGATCGAGGTAGAAGAGGTCTGCGGCGGCGTTGTCCGTCAGCTTGCGATTCACCCACACGCCCCACAGGCGTTTCTCCTCGTCGTCCTCGTCGAATGCGGTCGGGTCGTAGAACCGGCTGCCGGCCGCGCCGTTGACAGGCGTCAGGCTGAACGCGTCGAGGCACCAGGCGTCCGCCTGATGGATGTACTTGTAGCCTTCAAAGTTTCTGCGGGTGTTGGACCAGTCCAGCGGAGAAAGCAGGTACTGGTCCCCGTACAGAATCTCCTGCTGACCGACGCGAAATGTGCCGGCGCCGCCGGCGACGTCGTAGAGGTTGAAGTCGACGAACGCGTTCAGCAGGTCCCAGCGGTTCTCGTCGATCGCCAGTTCCAGGATCTCGCTGCCCCAACTGTCAGCGTTGATGATCTCCATATAGGCTCGAGCGTACTCGGACTCGAGATTCAAATAGTTCCGGCCTCGCCACAGCTGATAATTCGTGAACGTCTCCCCGTCCGGTCGCAGGCGGTTGTCCTCCGCGTGCAGGCGATGACGGACCTGCCCGCCGGCGGATAGCTTGACCTCGGGACATTGCGACAGGCTGAGGAGTTTCGACTGCTCCCCGAGGATATACGGCGGCTTGCCGGTGTACTGCGAAAAGTCGTTGTCGAAGAACAGCGGTTTGTAGGGCGACGGCGGCGGGCTCGGCTGCCGGGCTCCCCCTGGGATGCCCTGCTGAATCCGCGGGGCGCCCGATGCCTGACCCGGCGGATTGTCCGCGGAGCTCTCGACCGTCGAACCAGCCGCCACGGGAGCGGGGGCCGGGGGCGGACTCTGCGCAAACGCCGCGGCTCCGCACAACAGCGTGAGGCCGGCGCCGCGGGCAAGACCGCGGGGGAGCAGGGAGGACGTCACAACCGATTCCGTTCGGCCATGGACGGGCGCGCGACGTTCGTCCACAAACAGGTGAGAACGTTTCCCCCTATCGATCCGAATGCAGGGGTCCGCGTCGCCCGAACCGGCGGAATCGGCGCCCGTTGTCCGGATAGCCGTTTTCCCCGCCGCACAATCCAACCCTCCCGCGGGCAGGAAGCGAAGGCGGGAGCATCGTAGGAAGCCGCTCGAACGACCGGTCCCGCTATCGGCGGCAGGCGCATCGTCTTGTTCCCCGGTGAGTCGTGGCCGGGCGATTTCTTCGAGAGCGGCGGCGATTTTGTCGTCGCTCCGGCGAGTAGGACGCTTCGCCCGCCGGGCGATCGTCCGACGAATCGGGGCTCGCCGACCGAGGCTCCGCCGCTACGGCCGACGCTCCGATTCCGGGATATGGACGACCGTCAGGCCGCAGCAGTCCCACGCCCGACTGCCGCGACTGACATTCCAGGTGATATAGAGCTTCTCGCCGTCTTCCGACACCGCTGTGCTATAGGTCCCTTTCAGGGTGAGGCCGTACTTGTTCGTATAGAACGGCTCGAGGAAGGCGAGGACCTTCTTCTTGCCGGTCTGGACGTCGAACTGCACCACCGGCGTGCCGTCGCGAAAACTGCCCCCGTGGGCGCCGGGGACGTAATACAGGTAGCGGCCCTCGGCGCCGACGGCCATCGCCGCGACGTAGGCCTCCGAGCCGACAGACGCCGTACCGATCCTCCTGGTCTCCTCGGTTCGTGTGTTGAACGACCAGACCGTCGCCTCGTCGGACCGCTGCCCGAGCGAGACGGTGTAGACGTGACCGCCGTCCGTCTCCCGGGTCGCGGCGCGAACGCCGATGTGGGTGCCCTCCACTTTTATGGGCCGCTGATCGACGGCGGGATCGAAGCGCATCAGGGCACCGTCCTCCTTGCCCGGCACGAAATATACGCGGCCGGTCGAGCGGGCGAAGATCATGTATCGGGCCGGCCCGTCCGGCACGTCGCACAGCAATTTCTCTTTCGCCACGTCGTAGGCAAAAAATCGATCCCCTTCGTCTTCGCTGTTGAGGCCGGCCGCGGTTCCTCCGTAAAAAATCAGTCGTTCAGGGTCGAGAACGCTGTTCGGGATCGCGTGTTTGGGAACCGGGCCGTGCGCCAGCGCCTCCGACTCGCCGGTTTGAGCGTTCGTCCGCAGGATCCAGTCCCCCCTGTAGTGGTATTCATCGGTCGTCGCGTTTTTCGAGCCCCGGTGCGTCGCGTAATAAAGGTTCCCGTCCCGGCCGAGGTCGATGCGGCCGTGAATCTTGCCGGGGGTGTAATGACCTTTGGGAAGGTCCAGAACTTTCGACGTGTCGGCCAGCTTTCGCAGCGACTTCGTCTCGGGGTCATATTCAAAGACGAACGCCGTGCCCGTGCCATGTCCGCCGTCGCCTTTGCTGCCGATCGCCAGATGGTCCCCAATCGCCGAGTAATACTTGCCGCCGACGGCCAGGCCGTCGCCCCAGTTGGACCAAGGCTTTCCCTCGTAGTTCTGCCCGGGGTAGTAAAGGAAATCGACCGTCGGCGGCGTCGCGGCGATTTCCACGCCCTCGCGGAGCGTCTCAGGCGGTTTTAAAAGGTCGGCGGACTGATCCGTCACGACCTCCCTGCCCCCGGGCAGCGTCGGCGGGTACCTGATCTCCGACTCCTGCCGCGCAGCCGCAGAATTGATCGAAGAACCCGAGAGGAGCGCGGCCGCCAACGCGGCGAACGCCCGTCGGCGAAGCGACCGAGGGAATGCGTGGTGAGAGGTCGTCACGTCGTCGGCTTAGGGGAAGGAGTAGAATCAGGGTTAGAGATCGAGCACGACGTCACTCGGGATTCCCGGCCGCCCGGCCGCGAGGAGGAACAGGCCCGACAGGGCGAGCCGCGGGAGGCGAGATCTCATGTGCGGCGTCCCTTCACTGGCCTCGCTTCAGCACGATCGCCTGATCGGCGGGCGCGTCCGTGCGGTTCAGCGCCCCGCGGCCGTGCGGCAGGACGACTTCAACGTCCACCCGGTCGATTTCGCCGAGCCCAAAGTGGGCGACGGCCGGCTGTCCGGAGGCGTAGCCGTAGCCGACGGCGATCTCGCGGCTGCCGAGTAGGGCCGCATGGTCGCCCAGACGTCCTGCCGAATACACGTTCACGCGGCTGCCGATCCCCTGCCGATTGACGTTCCCCTCCCCCTCGACGCGCACGTCCAGCCAATGGCCGCCTTCGGTTTCGTTGTGCAACAGCATCGACGGCGACGAGGGAAACCAATTGGGCAGGAACATGTCGAGCCGGCCGTCGCCGTCGTAGTCCGCCGTGGGACCGGGCGCCGTGTAAATGATCCGGCGTTCGCGGAGGATCTTCTCGAACAGATCGCCGCTCCTTTTGACGGCTTGATCCTCAGCAGTGGGGAAGTCGTTCACGCCCAACGCATCCGCCCGGAATCGCGGCAGTCCGTCCTGCAGGCCGAGGTGCCGGAAGATGATCGGGTGGGGCCGACCATCGGCGAACTTAACGATGCTGGTCGAGACGTCCGGCCAGCCGTCGTTGTCGAAGTCCTGAATCTCGACGTGGGGCGCCTTCATCGGCAGCGGGATCAGACCGACCTGCTCGGTCACGTCCTCAAACGTCGGCACGCCGTCGTCCTGGCCGCGGTTGAGATAGAGCCGGTTCGCCACCGGCTCTGCCCAGGGCCGCTTGTAGTGCTGGCCCAAGACCACATCGAGCCGCCCGTCGCGGTTCACGTCGCCGAAGGCCACGCCGCAGACCATGTTATCGCCCCCGGCGGTCGGCCAGGCGAAGGTCTCGCGGCTGCCCGGCGACTCGCGGAACGTGCCGCGGCCGTCGTTGAGGAACAGGCGGTTTCCGCCGCCGTGGGCGGCCAGAAAAAAGTCGGGCCAGCCGTCGTTATTGACGTCGGCGGCCGCAACGCCGAGGCCGGGAACTCCCTCGGGCAATCCCGCCTCGCGGGAGACGTCCTCGAACTGAAGGTCCCCCGCGTTGCGGAACAGCCGGGAACTTTTCGTCGGCGAGCCGTTATATCCCGGCAGCGGGTCCTCGCCGACGAGCAGGTCGAGCAAACCGTCGCCGTCATAGTCGAGCACGGCGGCGCTGCGACCGCCGAATGCGTCGGGGCAGGCCGCGTTGCCGTCGGAAATGTCGGTGAACCGTCCTTTGTCCTCGTTGCGGAACAGCGTGCAGCCGGCGAACGTGCGGCCCGTGCGCCTGGACAATCCGCTGTCCGCGTCCGCGGGCATGCTGGCGACGTACAGATCGAGGTCGCCGTCGTTGTCCAGGTCGGCGAAGACGACGCCCGTAGTCCGAGCGGAGATCCGCAGGGCCGGTTGTTCGACAAGCGCAAACGTCTCCCCCGCGTTTCGCAGCAGCATGTTGGGCGAGCCTTCGGAATGAAACGTGCCGATATAGAGGTCCAACCGGCCGTCGCCGTCGGCGTCCCCCCACGCGGCCCCGTGGCCCTGGATCCCTTCCACCCACGCCGATAAACCCATTGCGGCGCCGGCGTCGCTGAAACGAAACGGCGGCTCGGCGCCGGACGCCGCGGCGGCGCCCCACCCCCCGAGCGCCAGCAGTCCGGCCCAGCGGATCGAGTTCGTCATCTGCGTCTTCAACGTTGGATGCGTGAGCGAAGAGGCATCGGCCATTCTGGATGCGTCGAGCATATCGAACGCTCCGGACCCTCTGCCACCTCACGGGCCCCGGCCGCCGTCCGCTCGCACAGCGCGGTCGTGCCGCATTCTTTCCGCGGACGGCGCCGATTAGCGTTCCGAGGTCGGCTCGCCCCCGACGCCGCGAACATCCTCGCCACTTCGCCCCGTTGCGGACGTCGGGTCGGGCCTGGGAACCGTCGCTCCGGTCTCTCTCATCAATTGCGGAACGTCTCGGAAGGATTCCGCAGCCATCTTGGGTCGGGCCGCAGCGTCGCCGCCGTCACGACCTGCCACGCAGCACCCCCGGCTCAGCGACTATTCACGGGACCCGCACGCCGGTCCCCGTAGGTCGACCCCTTTCCGTCACAGGGCGTCGTCGTCGTCCCGTGCGGTGGCTGGCGATGTCGGCCCCGAGCTTCGCCGTCGAGAGGTCCTCGAAATCGCGTCTGACGGCCCCCCCGCCGTGGTCGTCGAGGAACGCGACCATCGTCTCGTCGGCCCTTCCCAGCCGCTCCTGGGCTGCGGTCGAGCGGCCGACGGCGGCGCCGAGGCGATCCTGCCGGGCAATGTAAACGGCCTCTTGAGAACCGCCGTCGTCGTGACGGGCCGGCCGTAGATTTCGGACGTCTCGGCCGAAGCCACGACCGCGCGGTGACCGCACGGTGGGCGAGCCGGCCGTTTCGGTTAGGTTCGCGTTGGGGGAGTAGAAGTAGGCCCTGGCCTCGGCGAACGCTCCGGCTTGGCGGGCGACTCAGCGCTCCCGGACGAATGCGGCGGTTTCCGCACGAACGTCGGCCGCGAGGGCCGCGGGGGCGAACGGCAGCGTGGCGACCGCGGCGGGCAGGCAAATCGTCATTGGTCCTTCTCATCCGGTGCCGATCCCTCCGTCATGGGCTGCCGATCGCTCGGTCGACTGTTCCGTAGGAGTTCTGGATTGGCCACGCGGAGCGGCGCCGCCGGTTCCGACGTCGGGCGCCGCGGAGGTTTGCCGCGTTTCGCACGGGGCGGCGTGTGCTAAGCTGCCGTGACAGACCGCAGTTCGAACGTCATCCCAGACGTCCGGTAGATCGCTCGCCGGACCCGGCGTTCTTATTCGCCCGCCGGACTGCTCTCCGAGCCCTCGCACTTCCGGGGCTCCCACCCACGTTCCGTCTTCCGCCTCCCGGCGCCGCCCTCCGCTCCCGCACACGGGGGGACGGGGGAGGATCCGGTTTCGATTCGCCCATGCTCCAGTTTTTTCGTCAGCGCCAGCGCAGCATCAAGGACGACACTCTTTCCGGTCTGACCGTCGCCCTGGCGTTGGTCCCGGAGGCGGTCGCATTCGCCTTCCTGGCGGGGGTGGAACCGATTATCGCCCTGTATTCCGCCTTCTTCCTCTGCCTCGGGGCGGCGGTGTTGGGCGGGCGGCCGGGGATGATCTCCGGGGCGACCGGGGCGATGGCGGTGGTCGTGATCGGCTTGGTGCGGATTCACGGGATCGAGTACCTGTTTCCGACCGTGATTCTCTGCGGGTTGATCCAGATCGCGGTGGGGGCGGCGCGGCTGGGATTGCTCATCCGCATCGTGCCGCACTCGGTGATGCTGGGGTTCGTGAACGGGCTGGCGATCGTCATTCTGCTCGCCCAGTTCGGCAGTTTTCAGACGGTGAACGCCGCTGGAGAGATGGTCCTCCTCCGCGGGCCGGCGATGGGGATCATGCTGGGGCTGATCGGCCTGACGATGCTGATCATCTGGGGGCTGCCGAAGCTGACCCGGGCGGTGCCCTCGTCGCTGGCGGCGATCCTGACGGTCTCCCTCGTCGCGGCCGGCCTGAACCAGTGGGCGGACCGCGGGTTGGTCGCGGAGGGGCAGTCCAACGTCGTGCCCACGGTCGGCGACATGCTGGCGACGAACAAAAAGGCGTTCGAGGCGAACAAGGCCCGCGTGCTGCTTGAAGAGGAACGCGAGGCCGACGCCGACGCGGAACTCGACCCGGCGTTGGTGCAGGCGGCGGTCGCCTCCGCTCTGACGGCGGTGGACGAGGACCCGAACAGCCGCAGCATCGCCGGCGGGCTGCCGCGGCTGTTCTTCCTCGAGTGGGAGTTGCCGCCGGTCTCCTGGGAGACGCTGTGGATCATCCTGCCGTTCTCGCTGACGCTGGCCGGCGTGGGGCTGATCGAATCGCTGATGACCCTCGCCCTCATCGACGAGATCACCGAGACCCGCGGCCAGAGCAACCGGGAGTGCTTCGGTCAGGGGGCCTCGAACGTGGTCTGCGGCCTGTTCGGCGGGATGGGCGGCTGCGCCATGATCGGGCAGAGCCTCATCAACGTGAACAGCGGCGGTCGCGGCCGGCTCAGCGGAATTGTGGCCGCCGGCGCCCTGTTGGCCTTCGTGCTGTTTCTGGCCCCGTGGATTCAGATGATCCCGATGCCGGCCCTGGTCGGCGTGATGTTCATGGTGGTGATCGGCACGTTCGAGTGGGCCAGCCTGAAGATGTTCCGCCGCATGCCGACGATCGACGTCTTCGTGATGCTGCTGGTCGCCGGCTACACCGTCGTGATGCACGACCTCGCCAGCGCCGTGGTGCTGGGGGTGATCGTCTCCGCGTTGGCGTTCGCCTGGACACACGCCACGCACCTGGGGGCCGATATCAAACTGAACGAGCACGGCAGCAAGATTTATCAGCTGCACGGCCCGCTGTTCTTCGCGAGCGTCGCCTCCTTCAAAGAGCTGTTCAGCCCGCGGGAGGACCCGGACGACGTGGTCGTCGACTTCTACTACACCCGCGTCTACGACCAGTCCGGGCTGGAGGCGATCAATTCGCTCGCCGAAAAATACACGGCGCTGGGCAAACGGCTGCACCTCACGCATCTCTCCCCGGAATGCCGCAAACTACTGGACCGGGCCGGGGAGCTGGTCGAGGTGAACGTCAGCGAGGACCCGCAGTACCACGTGGCGACCGACCGGTTCAGCCGCCTCGGCAAGTAGCGCGGCAGCGCCCCAGTGCAGCGTCCCGGACGCTTGAAGCGTCCGGGACGCTGAGTTCCTTCGGGATTACGGCTCAGCCCTCGGTCGGCAGGCCGGCGTCGGTCCAGTGGCGCCAGCCGCCGTCGAGGCTGATTGCGTTCGTGTAGCCCATCGTCCGCAGGTTGTCCGCCGCCAGGGCGCTGCGGTAGCCGCCGCCGCAGTACAGGATCAATTCGGCGTCCGGGTCCGGGAACGTCTTCTCGATATCCCGTTCGATCACGCCCTTGGACAGGTGCGTCGCCCCCGGCAGATGGCCGGCGGCGTATTCGCTTTCCTCCCGCACGTCGACCAGCGGGACGGCCTCGCCGGCGTCGAGGCGGGCCTTCACCGCCTCCTTGGTCGTGTGCGGCACCCGGGCGGAGGCCGCCTCGCAAATGGCGACGAACCGGGGGGCGTGCTGCTTGTCAGCCATCAGAACCAGGGACGTGAGGGATGCGAAACGAGCGGGGCGGCCGGGGTCGCGGCTCGCTCAGGCGAGGTCGAACGCCAGCACTTCGGCGTCCTCGGTGGCGGTGAGGTGCATCACGGCTTCGTCCGTCAGGCCGACGCCGTCGCCGGCCGTGAGGTGGGCGCCGTTGACGGTCACGGTGCCGGAAATCACCTGCACCCACCCGTGCCGCGGTTCGCCGTTGTGGGCGTCGAACTCGTGCACCACTTCAGTTCCGGCGGGGAGCAGGCCGCTGAGGACCGCGGCGTCCGCCCGGATTTTTAGTCCCGGCCCGCTCCCCGCCAGCCGGGCGCTCTGCCCCGTGCCGGTGACGAGGGGCAGAAGAAGCCCGGTGCGGTCGGCGTCTTCAACCCGCCCGTCGCCATAGGTCGGCCGGCCGCCGGGCTCGTCGGGCAGCAGCCAGATTTGCACGAAGTGGACCGGTTCGTCCTTGGACGGGTTGAACTCGCTGTGCGTCAGGCCGACGCCGGCGCTCATCGCCTGCACGCCGCCGCGGGGCAGTTCGCCGCGGCCGCCGGCGCTGTCCTTATGAGCCAGCGTGCCGGAGACGACGACGGTGACGATCTCCATCTCGCTGTGGCCGTGCGTCCCGAAGCCGTGGTCCGGGGAGACGCGGTCCTCGTTTAGCACGCGCAGCGAGCGGAACCGCGTCCACTGCGCGTTCTGGTATGCGGCGAAGCTGAACGTGTGAAAGGTGTCGAGCCAGCCGTGGTCGAAATGACCGCGGTCGCCGGCTTTGCGGAGGGTGAGCATCAGGGCCGTCGAGCGCGGGGGATCAGGGGGTCTTGGCCTTCTTACGGCCGAACAGCAGCCCGTCGAGGCTGAAGCGGCCCGGCCCGGTGAACACCAGGGCCACGGCAGCGCACATCAGGATCGCGGGGAACTCCATCCCGCCGGCCCGCACGTCCCAGGCGGCCCGGTGAACCATGAACGCGGCGACGCCCATCGCAATCGCCAGCCCCAGCGCCCCGAACCGGCAGAGCAGCCCGAGG
The DNA here is from genome assembly GCF_007743815.1 of Alienimonas californiensis. GTDB lineage: Bacteria > Planctomycetota > Planctomycetia > Planctomycetales > Planctomycetaceae > Alienimonas > Alienimonas californiensis. The sequence continues at coordinate 4,638,112 of NZ_CP036265.1, read as the reverse complement.
GCCACCAGCAGGCCGCCAGCGAACTCCGTGATCGCCGCCGTCCAGGCGAGGACGTGTGGGTACGGCAGCCCGAGCCCGTTGCCGAGGAACCCGGCGAGGCCGTCGATTCGAGCCTCCATCGTGGGCGCCAGTTGGGCGGACTGCGGGATCTCGCCGGTCTTCGGATCGGTCGTGAACCACCCGCCGTTGGGCCAGCCCCAAAGCTTCTGGGAGCCGTGGTAGGCGAGGTCCAGCCCCACCGCGACCCGCAGGAGCAGCAGGCCAACGTCGGTGGAGGCGCGATTGCCGTGGAGCGGCTTGTCGGCGGGAGCGGTCATGGCGCCGGGGGCGGGTCGGAGGTCGCGGTGGGGTCGTCGAGGAATCGGAGGACCGCTTCGGCGGCGGCCTCGGGATCCTCCAGCGGCGGGAGATGGCCGCAGGCGGGGAACTCCGCGTACTGACCCCGCGGGAACGAGTCCGCGAGCGCCCGCAGCTCCCCGGGGGAGGTGAACGTATCCTCGGCCCCGCCGAGGACCAGCGTCGGCGCTTCGATCCGTCCGCACAAGTCGGTGCGCTCCGCCCGCGCCGCCATCCCCCGCTGCGCCCCCACGATCCCGGCGGGGGTCGCGGTTTCGACCATCGCCCGCAGCCGTTCGACCACCTCCGGCCGCTCGTTGAGGGAATGCGCAGAAAGCTGCTGCCCGGGGCAGTCCTCGATCAGAAAGTCCGTGCCCTCGGCCACCACGCGATCCACGATTCCGCTCCGCTTCTGCCGGGCGGCGTCGCTGTCGGCGGTGGCCTTCGTGTCGAACAGCAGCAGGGCGGCCAGCCTGTCGGGGAATCGCTCAGCGAACGCCAGGGCCGCGTAGCCGCCCATCGACACCCCGCCGACCGTCACCGGCTCCGTCACGCCGAGGGCGTCCAGCAGGGCGGCGAGGTCGTCCGCCAGTTCCTCCATCGTCAGCGGCGGGGTCTCGGCGAGTTCGCCTTCGAACCGCGGCGGGCTGTAGCCGAAGCCCGGCAGGTCCGGCACGATCACGCGGTGGCCGTCGCTCAGGGCGTCCGCCAACCCGTCCCAGACCCGGCGGTCGTGCGGCCAGCCGTGAATCAGCAGCACGGGCGGGCCGTGCCCGGCGTCGCGGACGAACAGCGGGGTCGGACGGTTGGGAAGTTCGATCAGGGGCATGCCGGCAGTGTAACGGGCGATCCGCGTACCGCCCGCTAAGCTGTGCCCATGGCTTCCCTCCACCACTTCTCCGACCGTCTGCACGCCGCAATTCGGGCGAAGGGCACCCCCGCCCTCGTCGGCATCGACCCGCGGCTCAAGTCCCTACCGGCCCCCGTGCGCGACGCCGCCACGGGACCGACCGAACTCGACCGGGCCGCCGACGCCTTCGAGCGGTTCGGCAAGGGCCTGATCGACGCCGTCGCCGATCTCGTCCCAGCCGTCAAACCGCAGAGCGCCTTCTTCGAGGAACTCGGCCCCCCCGGCGTCGCGGCCCTCTCCCGCATCATCGTCCACGCGCGGGCCGCGGGACTGATCGTCGTCCTCGACGCCAAACGCGGCGACATCGGCAGCACCGCCGGAGCTTACGCCCGCGGCCTGCTCGGCGGGGCGGAGCCGGAACGGCCGGATCTGGCAGACGCCCTCACCGTCAACCCGTTCCTCGGGGCGGATACGCTCGAACCGTTCGTGAGCGTGGCGAAGGAACGCGGCGCCGGGCTGTACGTGCTGTGCAAAACGTCGAACCCCGGCAGCGGCGCCTTTCAGGGGGTGACGCAGGACGGGCGAAGCGTCACGCAGCGAGTCGCCGCGGAGATCGATCGGCTCTCGCAGGAAACCGTCGGCGAAGGCGGCTACGGGATCGTCGGGGCCGTCGTCGGGGCGACCTATCCGGCGGAACTGGCGGAACTGCGGGCGGCGATGCCGTCGGCTCCGCTGCTGGTGCCGGGGTACGGCAGCCAGGGCGGCACCGCCGCGGACGTCGCCGGCGCCTTCGACGGCGCCGGGCTGGGGGCCCTGGTAAACAGCAGTCGGGCGGTGAACTTCGCCTTCGCCGCGGAGCCGTATGCCGCCGAGTTCGGCCCGACCCGCTGGCAGCAGGCGAGTGCCGCCGCCGCCCGGGCGATGGTGGACGATCTCAAAGCGGCGACCTCATGAAGAAGTGCCCCGCCCGGTGGGAGCCGGTTTGACCGCCGGCGGGAACGCGGGGGCGATGCACTTTTCGGCCGACTCGCGTACCGTGCCCCGCTTCGCCGCAACTCGCTCACGCTCACCCCCGCGACCGCCGATGGCCGCCGACGCCTATGCCCCCTGTCCCTACTGCCTGGGGACGGGTCGTAAGAGAAAGTTCTGCCGCTGCACCGCGGTCGAAGCCGACATGGCCGCGATCGGCAAGCTGCGCGAACGCGGTCAGACCGCCAAAGCGCTGGAGAAGCTGGCCGACCTCGACGAGAAACACCCTCACACCCCCGCGGTCGCTTCGACCCGGGCCACCCTGCTGGTCAACGACGGCCAGCCGGGGCGGGCGGTCGAGATTCTCGAGGCCGGCCTCGCCGAAGACCCGACGAACGCCCTGATGCTGGCCCTGCACGCCTCGGCGAGCCTGGCCGCCAGGGGATTCGCCGCGAGCCGCCAGCCGATCTGGCGTGCGTTCCGCAAGAGCGTGCAGTTCTACCCGGACCTCGTCAGCGGCATGGCCGCGGCGGCCGCGAACGATCTGTACAACCGCCGCCGCTACCCCGCCGCCCGCGAACACCTCGCCTGCGCCCTACGATTCGCCACGCAGGAGCGCAAGCAGAACCTGTTCATGCGGCTAATGGAGTTCGACGGGAACGCCGAGATTCCCTACCCCCTTCGCAGCGTGCACCCGCTGAAGGACGTGCAGGGCGAGGGGGAAGCCGCCGAGAACGCCGCCAAGGCCCGCCGCATCGCTGAGAGCGGCTGCTACGGCGCCGCCGCCGACCGCTACGCCGCCGCGGCCTCCGACCTGCCGGGCAACGCCGCGGTCCGTGCGAACGTCGGCTACTGCCGGGCCTTCGACGGCGATCATAAAGCCGCCTCCGGCGCCCTCCGCAAGGCGGCGGAGGCGGAGTCGAACTTCGAACTTGCCGCCGAGCACGAAGCGATCGCCCAGCTCCTCGCCCTCACCGAGGAGGGCGGCACGGTCGACCTGAAGGAGCGGGTCTACATTCCGGAGAACGTCGCCAGACTGCTGAGCGACCTCGACGATCACCCCCGGTTCCACCGCCTCCCCGCCGACCCGGACCCGGACGACGTCCCGCCGGACGCGGTCTATGAGTTGCTGGACCGCCCCCTGCCGGAGTCGTCCGAGGGGCTGACGGCCGACAATGTGCCGAACGTCGTGGGGGAGCTGTCGATCTTCGCGCAGGCCCCCGAGGGGGCCGGCGTCGAGGGGCCGCGGGCGGCGCTGTCGACCTTCGAAGGCGAGGAGTGGGAGGCCGCGACCGCTCTGCTGGACGAGATCGCCCTGCCGATCGCCCCGGACGGCGAGCAGCCCACCGACGACGAGGACGGCCGCTACGGCCTGCCCCGCGAGATGTGGGGGCTCCGCTGGCGCTGGGCGTTCCCGAACGGCGTGTCGCTGCGTCGGCGGCGGGAGTTGGAAAGCGAGGAGTGGAACCGCCGCATCACCGAGACGTGGCCGGAGACCCCGCTGGAGGCCCTCGGCGGCAAAACGCCGAACGAGGCGAAGGGCGACGAGACCCTCGCCAAGCCGCTGGCCGGCGCCCTCTACGTCCTGGACGCCGTCTGCGACCGCGGCCGCTACGAGCTGGATCTGAATGCCCTCCGGGAGCAGTTCGGCCTGCCGCAGATCGAGCTGGTCGAAGCCCCCGCCGACGCGGTGCTGAACTCCTATTCGATCCTGCAACTCCAGCGGGCGGACCTCGCCAAGCTGGACGATCGCCAGCTGTTGACCGCCCTCAACCGCATCCTGCTGGTTCACCCGTCCCGCCTGCTGCGGGCGGCGCTGACGGAGGCGCTCGGCCGCGAGTCGCTGAAGGGGCAGTTCGATCGGCAGCGGGCCTACCACACGCTCGGCGAGTTGGCCCGCGACCGCTACGACTATGCGGAGGCGTTCGAGTGGCTGGAAAAGGGCCGTGACGAGGCGCAGCAGGGGGAGAACGCCTTCGAGGCCGTGTTCCGCTGGGAGACCCGCGAATTGGCCCTGCGGCTGGAGACGCCGGACGACCCGGCCCTCATGCCGCTGATCGAGCGCCTCGATCGCTATTACGGGCCGAAGCTGCCGCAGTTCCGGCCGTACCTGCTGCAGATTCTCGCTGCCCACGAAGTGACGCCGCCGCGCTCCCTCGGCTCCGCCGCGGCCAGCGATGCCTCGGCCGAACCGGGCGATCCGGACGGCGGGACCACCTCGCCCGGCGGGGTCTGGACGCCGGACGCCGCCGCGGCGGGCGGCGCTTCGAAGAAGCTCTGGGTGCCCGGCAGCTGATCTGAGGGCCGTGTTGATGGAAACCGCCGCCGACCCGTTCCCGTCCGACGACGCCGCGATGGCTCACGCCGTCGCTCTGGCCGAACGGGGGCGGGGTGCGGTCGAGCCGAACCCCTGCGTCGGCGCCGTGCTCACCACGGCGGACCGTCGCCCGATCTCCGACGGCCGGCACGAACGCTACGGCGGCCCGCACGCGGAGCCGAACGCCCTGCAAGCCGCCGGCGAGCGGGCGCGGGGGGCGACGCTGTTCGTCACCCTCGAACCCTGCTCCCACCACGGCAAAACCCCGCCCTGCGCGGACGCCGTGATCGCCGCGGGGGTTGCGCGGGTGGTGATCGGCACGGAGGACCCCGCCCCGCACGTGTCCGGCGGCGGCATCGCCAAGCTGCGGGCGGCGGGGATCGAGGTGAAAGTCGGCGTCTCGGAAGAAGCATGCCGCACGCTGGCGGCGCCGTTCTTCAAATGGCTCGCGACCCGGCGGCCGTGGGTGACGGCGAAGTGGGCGATGACGCTCGACGGGAAGACCGCCGCCACCTCCGGCGATTCCAAGTGGATCAGCTCCGTGCAGAGCCGGGCCCTGGTGCATCGCTGGCGAGGCGAAAGCGGCGCCGTCGTCGTCGGCGCCGGCACCCTGCGGGCGGACGACCCGCACCTCGCCCCCCGCTGCCGCGACTTCGGCCTGTCCGCGGCGCCGCGCGTACCGTGGCGGGTGATCGTCGGGTCGACTGGAACGCTGCCGCCAAACTGCCGCCTGTCCCGCACGCCGGAGGACGGGCCTGTTCTCGTGACCGTACTGGAGGGCGCCGCCGACTCCCCGCTGCCGGATCATGCCGAACGGCTCATCCTGCCCCCGGCGCCGCACGACCCGCGGCAGGTCGACGTGCTTGCCCTGCTGGACGAACTCGCGGCCCGGGACGTGTACCGCGTCTTCCTCGAAGGCGGCGGAACGACGGCGGGATCGTGGTTCGATCAGGGGCAGATCGACGAGGTGCGGGCCTTCGTCGCCCCGAAACTGCTCGGCGGCGCCGCGGCGACCACGCCGCTCGACGGCCGGGGCTTCCCGACCGTGGACGCCGCCCCGGCCCTGTCCGGCTTGCGGGCGGAGCCGGTCGGGGACGACCTCTTACTCACCGCGCTGACGAGCGTCGGCGAATCGCCCGGGACGTGCTGGTTCGACGCCGCCCGCGAAGCCGGGCAGCGGTCCGCGCAACACTAACCCGAAGCGTCAGCGAGGGCGTCGGCCGCTCAGAGCGAACGGCCTTCGCTGACGCTTCGGGTTGGTGATCCGAAGGCGTGGCCGCCTTCGCTCACCCGGCGTCCTACTGGACGAGATACTGTTTGTAGTGCTCGCCCAGAGCCTCCCAGGTCAGGCCGGTGAGGCGGTCGAGCGAACGGACTTGCTCCGGCCGGACGGTCGGGTTGTAGAGGTCTTCCAGATGCAGCGTCAGCGCCGGTCGCAGGGCGCCGCCGCCGGCGTGCAGGAAGAAGTGCGTTAGGCCGCTGGCCTGGCTGTAGCATTTGTGGATGTCCGGAGCCGTCTGGAAGGCGACGCGGCCGCGGGCGTCGAACTCTGCCAGTGGGACGAAGAACTGCTGATCGATCCAGCGGGCCCGGGCGTTCACGAACCGCACATAGCGGGGCGAACCGGCCGTCATCGTCACGCCGTCATCGCGGAAGCTCTCCATGTAGCAGCCGATGCCCTCGACCGCCCAGTAGTGGGCGTCCTCCCCGACCAGCCGAAACTGTGGCGTGCACTCGTAGAACAGCTGGTGCGTCGCCTCGTGGAACAGCGTCCGCGGATCGGCGTTGGGGCCGTTCTCGTAAAACGAGGCGATCCGGCTGCGATGGTCGTAGAACCCGTTGGTCATTTCGATCTGCGGCACCTGTTTGATCAGGGCGAGGTTGTATTCCGCCCGCTCGCGGTAGAGGTGCACGTGGTACTTGCCGCCCGCCCCGCCGATGTTCTGGTAGCTCGGAAAGCGGCCGACGGAGACGAACCGTTGCCGCAGGTCCTCCGGGCCGAGGCCGAAGCCGGGGAAGGTCGCTCGGAAGAAGGCGTGGAAGCGTTCGAGTTGCCGGGCGATCTCCGCCCCGCGTTCGAGACTGACGTTCGTCCGCACCTGGTAATGCTCCGTCTCCACTTCCCAGCCGGTGGCGAAGTCGGACCGCACCAAGGCCTCGCGATCCGCGTCGACCCAACGGCCGTCGAGGAGCCGTTCGCCGGCTTCGAGGCGCTCGACGTGCAGTTTGGGGGTCCAGCCGAAGGTCTTGTGATCGACCCGACCGACGCGGGCCTGGCCCTGCTCCCACGGCGTGAGCCATTCGTCGCCGACGCGCTTCTGCCCCAGCGCCCGCCGGGCCTCCACGTGATCGGGGTCGGCGGCGAGAATCTCCCAGACCAGCCCCATCGCCAGATTCGCGGCGCCCGGCTCTTCGGCCCCGCGGGTCCCTGCCCGCTTGGCGAGCAGGAACGCCTCCTGGCCGAAGCCCTGCCCGGCCCGGCGGACGGCGCGCCGCAGAGCGGTCTCCTCCGATCGATCCACCGGTGGCAGTTCCGGCCGCACGGTCCGCGGCGGCGGGGTCACGGAGAGGGTTTGCGGGTCCGGCGGGGCCGCTTGAAGTCGCAGCTCCGCGGCGAACTCCGCCAACCCGGCGGCGTCGGCCCGGCCGGCGAACGTCGTCAGTTCGGCTCGGTACGCCTCCCGCAAGGGCTCGACGGCGGCGCCCACGTCCGCGACGCCGCCGCCGGGGGCGGGGGCCGCGACGATCAGCAGCAGCGCCGCCGGGAGCAGCACGGAACGGGCGGACGGCACGGCAATCTCCGGAGCGGCGGGAACGTTGATGTTAGAACCGACCCCCGCCGCGGTGAAGACGACCCGGACCAATCCCGCTACCGGGAGCCGGCGTCGGGACCCACACTGCCCGGCGATGGACAACCTCGCCCACGCCCTCGCCGGCGCCCTGATCGCCCGCAGCTTGCCCCGCCGCTGGGCCGGCGGCGTGCCGGAGGAGGACCCCGCCTTCGACCCCGACCGCCCCCGCCCCGGCATCTGGCTGACTTGGTCCGGCGTGATCGCGGCGAACCTGCCGGACTTCGAGGCGCTGGTGCTCTGGCCGCCGCCGCTGGGGGACAAGGCGGCCTACCTGCTGCATCACCGCGGGTGGAGCCACAGCCTGATCGGCATCGCTGCGGAGGCGGTCGCCTTCACGGCCCTGCTCTGGCTGCTCGCCCGCTGGCGCCGCACGGCCCGCTGGTTCGCCGGCTTCACCCCGCGGCGGGGGTTGGCGGTGGCGGCGCTGGGCGTCGGCTCGCACCTGTTTATGGACTGGTGGAACAGCTACGGCGTGCGGCCGTTCTATCCCTGGGACAGATCGTGGTACTACGGGGACCTCGTGTTCATCGTGGACCCGTGGGTCTGGCTGATCTTGGCTGGGGCGCTGATCTGCGGCACCCGGCGGTTCGGCTGGACGAAGTGGGGCTGGTACGCACTCGCGGCCGCCGCGACGCTGATCGTCGCCGGCGCCTGTTGGCAGGAGCAGTGCCCGTGGTGGGTGTTGGCGGCCTGGGCGACAGGGGTGGTCGAGGTCGGGCTGCTGCGATGGTGGGGGCGGTGGCGGTTCGCCGATCTTTTTGGGTGGGGAACGCTGACGGCCTACCTGGTGACGATGGGGCTCTGGAGTCAGGCGGCGAGGGAAGCCGTCACTCGTGAGACGATCGATCCACATTATATGAACCGCATTCACTCAATCGCCAAGCAGAGCGTTCAGGCCGTTCCCGGGGTGCCGTGGGATCGCGAAGTTCTCAACAGCCACGGTCGCCGCGGTCGAAACAAGCCTGTCGGCCTTCTCGCCGCTGGGGATCGTCGGTTCGATTTTGACGGTGCATCGCTGATCCGCGTGAACGCCATTACGGGAGATCGCGGACCTCTACATCTGTGGGATGCCGGATGGCCTCACAATCAGGCGAGAATTCGGCCGAAGGGTCTGCGACGCGTGGAAGCATGGGCCGCGTTCGCTCGTCATCCCGTTGCACAGTTCCGCGGGAGCAAGGTCATCCTCGGAGATGTTCGCTACGGCGCCGGCGGCGAGGAGGACTGGTCAGCCCTAGAAGTCGAATACGACATCCTGCCGATCTGGGAGTCCGCGCCTCGGCCACTCGAGAATTCCGTCCCACCGATGAATTAATCCGCTCTCCTCAGTTTCGTCTCCTCAGTCGTTCCATTTCCTGAACACGCTGTGGCCCGTTCGCTCGGCGTGTTCGGCGATGTGGTTTCCTCGAGGTGGGCGCTCGTTTCACGCCCGCTACGCTTGCCGGCCCATCCCGACGTCCCGGAGCCGCCGTTGACCCGTCTGATTCACCTCTGGGACGCCTTTCGGACCAGCTTCTGGTTCATCCCCGCCCTGATGGGCGTGGCCGCCGTGCTGCTGGCCTTCGCCCTGCCGGAGATCGATTCCCGGATGGGGCGGGACGTGGCGGAGGAATCCGCGTGGTTGGCAACGACCGTCTCGGCGGGGCAGACGACGGTCTCCACGATCGCCGGGGCCAGCGTGACCGTCACGGGGGTCGTGTTCTCGATCACGATGGTCACCCTCAGCCTGACGACGAATCAGTTCGGCCCGCGCCTGATCCGGGCCTTCATGGCGGATCGCACGGCCCAGATCACGCTGGGGGCGTGGGTCAGCACCAGCCTGTACTGCCTGATCATCCTGCGGCTCATCCGCGGTCTGGAGGGCGGAGCGATCGTCCCGCACATCTCCGTGCTGGCCTCCGTCGTGCTGGCGACAGTCGATCTGGCGATTCTCGTCTACTTCGTGCACCACACCGCGGAGATGGTCCAGCCGTCACACGTCGTCCGGGAGGTCGCGGGGGACCTGGACGACGCCATCGACCGCTTGTTCCCCGAACGCATCGGCACCCCGGGGGCGGAGATCGAACCGGTGGACCGGGCCGCCGCACCCGCGCTCAGCGGCCAGGCCCGCACCGTGACCGTACCGCGGGACGGCTACGTGCAGGGGGTAGACGAGCCCGCGCTGATGCAGATCGCGAAGGACGCCGACGTGACGATCGAACTGCTGCATCGGCCCGGCGACTTCGTCGCCGACGGCCTATCGCTGGCCCGGGTACGGCCGCCGGGCCGCGGCGACGCGGACGAGACCGACCGCCGCATCCGCGAGGCGTTCGTGATCGGGCGGGACCGTACGCCGCGGCAGGACCTCGGTTGCGCCATCGGCGAACTGACCGAGATCGCCGTCCGGGCGCTCTCCCCCGGCGTGAACGATCCGTTCACCGCAGTGCAGTGCATCGACGGCCTCAGCGCGACGTTCGGCCGCCTCGCCGCCCGCGACCGGCCGGACCCGCACCGTTACGACGACGACCAAAACCTTCGCATCGTCGCCCGTCCGATCACCTTCGGCGAGGCGCTGGGCGAAGCCTACGACCCCATCCGCCAATACTGCCGCGGCAGTCTGATGGTGAACGAAACGCTACTGATCGGCCTCGGCCGGATCGCCGCGACGGTCGACCGTCCGGGCGACGCCGACGAACTGTTTCGGCAGGCCGAAATGATCGTCCGCGGCAGCGACGAGGGCCTTAGCGAACCGCGCGACCGGGAACGGATTCGCCGGCGACTCGCGGAAGTGCGAATCGCCCTGTCCCAGTTCGACCCGCCGGCCGACGTGTCGTTCGAGTCACGGACTGCGCCCCGCTAGGCTCGTTCGTCACCTCGGAGACGTCGCCCGTGGACCTGTTCACTCACCTGCTGACCGGTTGGCTGCTGGTGCGCGGCCTGCCGGACCGGTGGCGGGGCGGCGACGGGCGGCTGCGGGCGGTCGGTCTGTGGTTGCCGACCGCGGCGATCCTCGCGGCGCTGCTGCCGGACGTCGTGGAGGTTGCGGTGGGACCGGCCCCGTCCGGCGATCTCGTCCGGTGGCTGTGGACCGAACGCGGGTGGTCGCACGGCCTGTGCGGGGCCGCGGCCTCCGCCGGCGCCCTGTGGATCGCGCTACTGCCGACCGCCCGGGGAGATCGGGGAGCCGGGCATTGGGCGGCGGGGTGGTCGCCGCAGCGCGCCGCGGCGGTCGCCTTCGGCGGGGTCAGCCTGCACCTCGTCTGGGACGCCCTCACCCCGCTGGGCCTGCGGCCGCTGTATCCGTTCTCGTCCAGCCTCTGGGTGCGGAGCGACCTCGTCCTGCCGGGCGACCCGTGGGGGCACCTGATCCTGCTGTCCGGCGTCGGCTTGACGCTGTGGCGGGAAGAGCTGGGCCAGTGGGGGGCTTGGACGATCCTCGCCGCAGTGTCCATCTGGCGGGTCGCCGTGGGCGCCGTGGGCGGATTGCTCATCGGGCCTCCTCCGCAGAGCGTACCGGTCCCGCTCCTCGCTGCGGGCGTCTGGTCGGTGGGAATCATCCACGTCCTCGTCCTGCGGCGGTGGCGTCGCTGGCCCCGGGCGCCGTTGGTCGCGGTCGGTCTGCTCTCCGGCCTTCTCGCGGCCTCGGCAGCGTTCAACGTGGCCGCTGGGGAGTTCGCGTGCGCTGAACTGCGTGCGGAGTTGGAACGCGGTCGCGCCGGCTCGCCGCCGGCGCAGGTCGAGCCCGCGAGCAATCCGCCCGGTTCGGACGCTTTGCCGCCCTGGAACCTCGACGTGCAATGGCTTGCGACTCGTCCCGCCGGACTGCTCCCGTGGGAGCGGGTAACCGCCGTGAGCTACGAGATCCCGCCGGGCGACCTACCGCCGTCCGGGGGCAGGTTCGTGGTGTTGAGCGAGATTCGACTCCAGCGGCGGAGGCCCGGCTGGACGCTCGACCGCGAACTGCGGAACCGTGGAGGATGGTACGCGGGGGACCGGTTGATTGTGCGGGCCGGGCTGAGCGACGACGGTCGGATCCGAGCGTTGCGGGGCTGGTGCCGTTTTCCGCACACGGCGCCTTACCTGTGGGAAGAACGAATGCCGCTCGATGACGGGCCGTTCCTCGAACCGCACCCCGTCCGGAGGAGGCCGATCTTCCGACTGGCCGTGCCTCCGGAACCGGCTGCAGAGTTACGGGCCGAGTGGCAGGCTCTGGAATCGCAGTGACCGCCCCCGCCGTTGTGACGGCGAGGCCGTCGCGAGCCGTTACTGCTCGCTCTTGTCGAAGGCGCTGTCGAACTTCCGGCCGCTGGGTTCGAAGTCGACGTTCTTGCAGAACTGGGCGGCCTCTTTGGCGCCGTGCATCCGGTCCATCCCGCTGTCCTCCCACTCGACGCTCAGCGGGCCGGCGTAGCCGACGTCGTTCAGGGCCCGAATGATTTCTTCGAACCGCACCCCGCCGCGGCCGACGCTGCGGAAGTCCCAGCCGCGGCGGTGGTCCCCGAAGGGCAGGTGCGAGCTGAGGATGCCGCTGCGGCCGTTCAGCGTGACCGAGGCGTCCTTCATGTGGACGTGATAAATGCGATCCGGGAACTCGCGAATGAACTCGGCCGGGTCCACGCCCTGCCAGATCAGGTGGCTGGGGTCGAAGTTGAAGCCGAACTCCTCCCGATGATCGATGGCCTCCAACGCCCGGTGGGCGCTGTAGATGTCGAAGGCGATTTCGGTGGGGTGCACTTCGAGGGCGAACCGCACGCCGCACTCCTGGAACACGTCGAGGATCGGGTTCCACTTCTCGGCGAAGTCCTCGAACCCCTTCTCGATCGTGCCGGGGGCCATCGGCGGGAAGTCGTAGACCAGCGGCCAGATCGAACTGCCGGTGAAGCCGTTGACCACTTCCACGCCCAGTTTGGCGGCGGCCCGAGCCGTGTTCTTCATCTCCTCCGCGGCCCGCTCGTTCACGCCGTCCGGGTCGCCGTCGCCCCACACGTGGTCCGGCAGGATCCCCTTGTGGCGTTCGTCGATCCGGTCGCACACCGCCTGCCCGACGAGGTGGGCGCTGATCGCGAACAGCTGCAGATCGTACCGGCTCAGCAGGTCCCGCTTGCGGGCGCAGTAGGTGTCGTCGGAGAGGGCCTTGTCCACTTCGAAGTGGTCGCCCCAGCAGGCCAGTTCCAGGCCGTCGTAGCCGAAGCCGTCCTCGCCCGTGCCGGAGGAGCCCTGCCCGGCGACCTTGCAGATCTCCTCCAGCTTCATGTCCGCCCACTGGCCGGTGAACAGCGTGACGGGGCGGGCCATGGGAGCGATCCGAATGAGGAAACGGGCGGGCGGCGGGCACGCTAAAGCCGCCCCGCAACCCCGTCAACGAACGGCGGGACGACGGCGAAAGCTCCCGCGGGGGCCCGGGGGGAACGAAGTCAGGAGCCCTCCTCCTTCGGCTCGTCCGGGGTCGCCGGCGTGGTGCGCACCGGGGCCGCGGGCGGCTCGTCGGAGAGGGTGAACTCCAGATCCGCCCCGCGCGTCCGCAGCCGCACGGCCGTCGTCGGGCGAGTTCCGCCGGCGTCCTCCGCAGCGTCGTCGACCCCCTCGCCGCCGCCGCCCGCTTTGGGGTCGACGCCGCCGCTCCAGGGACCCGCCGGATCGATTTCCCAGTTGACGGGCGTGAGCGGCGAGAAGTTCTCCGCCACGAACAGCTCCGCCCCGTTGCGGGCGTCGTAGATCGTCAGCGTGAACCGGCGGCGGTAGCGGGCGGCGTTCTCGTCCGGCGCCGACATCCCCGGCACCGCGAGGAGCGGCAGCCCCGGGGCCTGCCACACGTCGTCCGGCGGCCCCGGCGTCTGCCGCGACCAGACGACCGCTCCGCCCCGCAGCCCGTAGGCCCAGGTCGTGGACTCCGGCCCCTCGCGATCGCCGAACCAGTCCAAGCGACGGTCCAGCCCGAGGTTGCGTCGGTCGGAGAGGAAGACCGTCCAGACGTCCCCGGTCCGTCCGCCCCAGATCTCCGCCGGCGCCGGGCCGGGGCCGAGGTCGGCCGCTTCGATCTCCGCCCCGGTTTCCAAGTCGAGCACGATCGCCCGGCGGTCCAGGGTGACCGCGGTGAGATGCCGGCCGGCGTCGTCGGGATGGAACGCGGTCTTCGGCGGGAAGGTGCGGGACCAGACGACCCGCGGCGGAGCCGGAGCGAGGCCGTCTTCGTCCGGCGGGGCGAGGTCGGTGCAGGCGACCGCGACGCTGCCGGAGCCGTCGTCGTCGGCGGTGCGGGACCAGACCCGCGTGCCCCGCTCCAGCCAGTGGGACCCCATCGGCGGCGCCGGGACCGTGCCGAGGTCGCCGCCGTCGTCCGCCGAGAGCAGCGTCGCCTCCGTGCCCGTCGGCGGCAGCACGATCAGCACTCGATCGTCGCCGATCACACGGGCCTGCGAGGGCAGACCGGTTCGACGCCACAGCGGGCTGGCCGTCAGCGGGTGACGCCCGGCGAGCGTCGAGCCTGATCGCAGCACCAGTTGACGCGGCGTGAGAACCGCCGGGCCGTCGAACCCCGCCCCGCGGGCCATGAAGGCGGCGAAGTCCGGGGGCGAGGAGGCCATCGCGTCGCCGGCGGATTCCTCGTGGAGGGCCGAGCGCCAGAGCGCACGGGGTTCGGTCGGGTCGATCAGGGTGTCCAGCGCCTCGATCCGGTCGCCCAGCCCCACGATCAGCAGGTGGCCGTCCCACAGGGCCCGGGCGCCGCGGCGGGGCGGGCCCCCCGGCAGGATGTGAGCGAACCGCGTGCGGCCGTCGTCCGCCTGCCAATGGAGGTGGGGACCCACGGTGTCTGAGGTCAGGCGGCCGGCGGGCGACCACGGGGGAGCGCCGTTGACCGGGACTTGCTGGGTGGCGGGCACGCGGCCGCGGTCGGACGCCTCCGCGACCTCGATCCGCCGTCCGTCCGTCGGATTCGGCGCCGCGTCGCCCCGCAGGAATCGCGCCGCCAGCGGGTCGCCGGCGGCTTCGTACAGATCGGCGAGCGCCGCGTCCGTGGACGCCGCCCCCGGCCGGGAGGCCGCCCACCGCAGCAACCGGGCGGCGACGAGCGGGGACACGCCCCGTCGCGGTTTCGCCGCTCCCGCCGCCCGCCGCAGCGCCTCGTCCGCCAGATCGACCGCCCCGTCGGGCCGGGGCGCGGCATCCCGCCACGCGGTGGAGGCGCACAGCCGGCCGAACCGCTGGGCGAACGCTTCCAGAGCCGCAATGTCGTCGCCGGCATCGGCGTGGGCGGCGGCGACGTCGGCGACCATCGCCTCCCGTTCCGCAGCGTCCGCCTCGGTGAAGAGGGCGGGCAGCCGACGCCGCGCCCAGGCGTCGGCTCGCGTATCGGGGCGGGAGGAGCCGTCGCCGGTCTGGGCCAGAACGCGGAAGGCTTCGCGGCGGCGGCCGGCGTCGCTCAGTCCGTCGGCGTAAGCCCGGGCCACCTCGCCCACCGGCGGATCGCCCAGCACGCCGGACGCCTCTCGCAGCAGCGGAGCGAAGGCGGCGAAGTCGCGTCGCAGACCGTCGGCGAGGGCCTCAGACAGCCGATCCCGCGCCACCCCGGCCGCAAAGCGGGCGGCGACGCCGGCGCCGCCCTGCGGAGCGGGCGCTTCGGCCGCAGCGATCAGGTCGGAGACCGCGTCCACGTGCCGACCTTCCTGTAGGGCCAGTCCGGCCCGCAACAGCAGCGCCGGCCCGCGGTCGGCACCCTCCGTGGCGAACGCCGCCTCGATGCGTGCGGCCGTTTCCTTCCGGGTGGGGAAGGCGGCGACGCCCTCCGGCGTCTGGCTCAGCAGGCGCCCGCCGGCGGCGATCAGATTGCCGGCGGCACCCGTCGCGGGGAGTCGATTCAGCACCCCGCCGTCCTGCGTCCGCACCGCGGCGAGGGTGTCGTCGGCAAGCGGCACGATCAGCACATCCCCGGTCAGCACGGCGTCGCCCGCCGCGGGCGGCAGCGGAGCGAACCAGCGTTCGGCACCGTCGGCCAGCGCCAGCGCCCGCACGCCGTCGTCGCCGACCAGCAGGGCCGTCAGGCCGTCCTCGCCCTCCACCACGCCGGCGATCTGGCGACCGGTGCCCCGCGGTCGAATCCACAGCGGATCGCCGGTCGCCAGATCGAGGCAGTGCAACTCCTCGGAGTCCCGAGGCGTGAGCAGCGCCCGCCCGGCGGCGACCTTCGGGGGCTGATCGACCCAGCGGGGCAAATCGTCGTCGGAGGAGCCGAACGATCCCCGCCGCGGCGCCGGCGGGCCGTCCTCCACCTCCACCGTCGACTGATAGCGGTAGGTCCAGACAAAACTGCCGGTCAGCGGATCGAGCGCCGCGACGCCGCCGGCCGACGACGGGACGATCCAGAGCCCGGCGGCCGCGGAGACGCCCAGCGCCGCCTCCCGCCACCGCGGCGGTTCGAACAGCGGCAGCGCCGGCACCCCGATCGGCAGGGCCCGCATCACCGTTCCGTCGGCCGGATCGAGCACGAGCAACCGCAGCACCCCGCCGGTCTCCGCGAGCACGGCCAGCCCCTGCGGCGTCGGCAGCGGGGGGCCGCAGAAGAAAGCGCCGTCGGCGCCGTCGTCCGCCCCGACTGCGGCGACGGGATTCACCGACCGATTCGGCCCGCCCAGCGTCCATGCCGTGCGGCCGGTGTGCCGTTCATAGGCGACCAGCCGGTTCGCCCGCGACCGGCGCGCTTGATTAGCCCCGCCGTCGAACCGCGGATCGTAGTCCGGTCGCAGGTCACGTTTGGGCAAATCGAGGTTGCGAACCGCGTACACGTGCCGGTCGTCCGCCGAGAGGGCCCCGGCGGTGGCGTCGCGGTAGGCCCGCTCCTCATAGAGATTCAGCAACCCGGTGACCGCCCGGCCGCTGTCCGGCAGCACGGGTTGTTCCTCCGCCCGGGTGAGGCGGTAGTAGTCGGAATCCGGCAGCAGACCGCTTTTCCAGCGGACCTCCCCGGTCGCGGCGTCGGCCGCGGTGACGCCGGCGGGCGTGGCGTAGACCATCGTCAGCCCCTTCCCGCCCCCGGCCGCGGCGTCGTCGCGCAACGCCAGCGGACGGGACGCGGGCCACAGCGACTCGCCCCGCTTCGCCCGATCCCGGCGCACGCTCGATGCGATGACGGGCCCCGGCCCGTCGGCGCCCGTCGGGGGGATCAGTTCCGTGAGGTTCTCCGTCCAGATCGGCCCCCCCACCGCGTTTACCGGCTCCGGCGCCGGCTCGCCGGGCCGCGCGATTGCCCGCCCCGGCAATCGGCCGACCCAGGGCCACTCCCCCAGCGCCGCGGCCGGCGGGGCGACGACCTGATCCAGCGCCGCCAGCGTTGCGGCGTCGTTGGACACGTCGAGCCCTGCGTCCTGCCCGATCGAGGCGAAGAACAACGCCCGGTCCGCGGGCGGGATCTGGCTCAGCAATGCGGCGGCGGTGGCGGAGTCGCCGGTTCGCTGACAGGCCGCGGCAGCCTTCATCCGCCAGCGGGAACGGTCGTCTGCGTCCGCGGAGCGGGCGATGAGGCCGTCGTACAGCCGGGCGGCCTCCGCATATTCCCCGCGGTCGAGGTGCAGGTCGGCGACGCGAACGGCGGCCTTCCGGCCGGCGGCGGAGCCGGGAAAGCGGGCCGCGACGGTCGCCAGTCCCGCCAGATCGCCCCGGGCGGCGGCCGCCTCGTAGGCGTCTTCGGCGGCGGCCCCGAGTCGCAACTCGACCAGCCGGGCGTCCGCCTTCGCTGCTTCAAGAAGCACGTCCGCGGCTGCGGCCCGGACCGGCGTACCGTCCGGCAGAATGGAATCGTCCGTCGCTCGGGCCGCCAGCGCCGCCAGATCGATCGCCTCGGCGATCCCCCCGTCATTCAGCGCCCGGCGGGCGAGTTCCACCTGCCGGGCCGAAGACCGATCAAGATTGAACATCGGCGTCTCGGCCCGGAACGCGATTGGGGCGTTCGGACCGCGGTCCGATCCGTTCTCCGACTGTGCCGCGTCTTCGATTTGCTCCTGCTCAAAATCCTGTGCCGGGCCGAAGGCCGCGGCGCAGCAGGCAGCACAGAGCGCGGCGAGTAGAACGAACCGGCGCGGATCGCGGGCGGAACCGCGGAGGAACAGGCGTCGGCGAAGCATCGCGGGGGCCATCGGGGATGCGGGCCGGAAGCATACCCGGCCGGCCGGCTGCGGTCCCGGAGCAATCGCTTGATGCCTTCCGGCGCCGGGCGGCCGACGGCGGGTCAGCTGCGGTAGGCTTGGCCCGACCAGGTCGGGGGCTCGCCGAGCTCCTCGGTGTCGTCCATCGTCGGCATATCCAGATGCGTACCGGCGTCCGGATCGACGGCGAACTGCCGGGCGAACTCGGCGAACAACTCCAGCGCCGGGCGCTGGGCGCCGTCGGCGGACAGCAGGCCGCCGCCGTTCAATCGCTCCGGCTTGGCGCCGGGGGCGGAGTCCCGGGCGAGGGCCCATTCCACCTCGACAACCGGGTCGGTGGCGAAGAACAGCGGCAGATGATGGCGGATCCACTCCGCCTGCTTCGTGGGGCTGCCGCCGGAGCGCCAATCGTCCGGCACGACGCCGCTGCTGGGCGGGACGGCGGGGGCCGCCAGCGAGATCCGCAGCGGCACGCCGAGCTTGCTCCACCCGGCCAGCAGGCGTTCGTAGCCGGCCAGCGTCCGGGGCGGCGTGCCGACCTCTTCAAAGCCGACGGCCAACTCTAGCGTGACCCCGTCCAGCCCGACGCCGGCCCGGGAGAGGGCGTCGGCGAACTGCAACGGCGCCAGGCGGTGCTCGCCGCGGGCGAGGTAGTCGCCGAATGGTCGGGCGATTCGCAGGAACAGGCGATTCTCCTCGTCCACGCCGCGGGCCACCTGCACCGTGCGGGCAACCAGGCCGAGCCGGGTCGGTTCGTCCAGTCCCAGCGCCCCGCCGATGTTCGCCGCCCCGCAGACCTCGATGGTCCGCACCCGGCCGGTGATGCGGGCGATGGCGGTCTCCACGAAGTCGGCGCAGAGGCTCTCCAGGTTGCCGGGGGAGCCGCGGTATTCCAGGAGCCAGTCCGGCAGACCGCCCGGGGTGAAATCGAGCAGCGGCCCCACGGCCGGGACGGCGCCGACGGCTTCGCAGCGGTCGAGGGCGGCGTCGAGCACCCGCCAATCCCGTTTCCCGCGGACCGGCTCGATGGACGCCCACCCGGCCGGGATCGCCGCGGTGCGGAACGGGCCGAACAACGCGGAGGGCAACCGCACCTTGGGGTCGGGATTCTCGCCGGCTCGCACCGCCAGCGAGGCCGGCGGGTGGGACGACTGCCGCTTCACCAGCGCCAGCCGGCGATCCGCCCGGGCGGCGGCGACGGCGTCCGCGACGGCACAGGCGGCGGCGATCGATTGCTCCGCGGCGGCGGCGGCCTGCTCCGGCGTGCCCCCCTGCTCCCCGCACGCCCCGCGGACGAACGATCCCCAAGCCCGGCCCAGCGTTTCCAGCACCTTCGCGGTCAACTCGACGTTCGCCCGCCGCGCCGCGGCGACCTGCTCCCGGGCGACGCCCACCAGGCCGCGGGCCAGTTCGACGACCAGGCGGTGCGGCTCCGCGTCGACGGTGTGCTCCGACAGGCTGCACGTCGCGACGACGGGATTGCCGAACCCGGGCACCGGCCACGGACATCGCAGGCGGGCGCTGCCGGATCCGGGGCGATCGACGATCAGCAGGTCGCCCATCCGGGTGACGGTCGCCGGTTCGACGCGTTCCCCCGGGCCCACCACGTGCACCGCCGCCAGCTCCGCTTTTGTGCGAAGCCGGTCCGGCGGGGCGACGATGAACCGCATCTGCCCCATGCGGGCGTTCGAATCGGAGGGCGGGATCCCGGCCGACGTTCGACCGCGGGGCAAGTTTGCGGGACGATCGCGGCGGACGCAATCGGCCTTGGCGCCGCCCCCGTTGCCGACGACCCGCCGCCCCGCTACGGTCCGCGCCACCCCTCCGTCCCGCCGTCCTTCCGCACCGACCTTCGATGACCCGCTCGGCGTTTCGCCGCGACGCCGCCGGAGCCGTGCTTCAGACGGAGTTTCCCGACCTGCCCGTCCTGCGGGGCAAGGTGCGGGACGTCTTCGATCTGACCCCGCTCGCCGGACGGATTCCGGAGTTGGCGGGCTGCCTGCTGGTCTGCGCCTCCGACCGCCTCAGCGCCTTCGATTACGTCCTGCCGACCGGCATCCCCGGCAAGGGACGGGTGCTGACGAGCCTGTCGAACTGGTGGTTCGACTTTCTGAACGTCCCTGATCACCGCACCGGCCGCTCCGTCGACGACCTGCCGCTGGACGGGCTGGCGGACGACGACCGGCGGGAACTGGCCGCCCGAGCGGTGATCGCGCGGCGGTGCGAGATGTTCCCGGTGGAGTGCGTCGCCCGGGGGTACCTGTCGGGCAGCGGGTGGAAGGAGTATCAGGCGAACCGCGCCGTCTGCGGCGTGCCGCTGCCGGCGGGGCTGACGGAGTCCGCCCGCCTGCCCTCCCCGATCTTCACCCCGGCCACCAAGGCCGCCGAGGGGCACGACGAAAACGTCTCGATCGAACGGGCCGCCGAGGCCGTGGGGGTGAAAACCGCGGAGCGACTGCGGGTGCTGACGCTCGCCCTCTACGAAAAGGCGGCCGCCCACGCCGCCGAGTGCGGGTTGATCCTCGCGGACACGAAGTTCGAGTTCGGCGCCCTGCCCGGCGAGACGGACGCGAGCGGCGAACCCGTCCTGCGGCTGTGCGACGAAGCCCTCACGCCGGACAGCTCCCGTTACTGGCCGGCGGAAGGCTACGCCTCCGGCGGGGCGCAGCCCAGTTTCGACAAGCAGTTCGTCCGCGACTGGCTGCTGGCCAGCGACTGGGACCGCAACAGCCCCCCGCCCCCGCTCCCGCCGGAGATCGCGGAGCGCACCGCGGAGAAGTACCGGGCCGCCCACCGCCTGCTGACCGGCGCCGACGCCCCCTGAGCGGCGATCCCCTGCCCAGCGGGGGACGGGTCGCACGGGTGCTGACGGCGGGGATGGACCGCTTCCCCACGGGGGCCGACACTACAGAAGCCCCCGTTCTTCCCGGTCTCCGTCGGAACCGCCCCGTGATGCTCCGCCCGGCCGCCGCCGTTGCCAGTCTCGCGGCCTTGCTGGCGGTCGCCGGTGCCGCCCGAGCCGGTTCGGTGACGACGAAGGACGGCACCGTTCACGTCGGCAGCATCATGCCCGTGCTCGGGTTGACGGACGATCAAATGCTGCCCCCGGCGGGGACCGACCCGGAGAAGCCGAACGCCTTCCGGCCGCTGGAGTTGATCGACACCCTCACCCGCCGCACCTTCGTCGGGCTGAAAAATATCGCGGAGACCGACCCCTCCGAGGATCTTCGCAGCGGCCGGGTGGAGTTCGTGCTCGACGACCGCGATCCGGAACCGGTGCAGGAACTCCTGACGATCGGCAGCGTGGCGAACCTCACGCCGTTCAGCGATCACGGCCGACGGACCGTCACCCTCGCCACGCCCGACGGGAACCTGGACGTGGTGCAGTTCGTCCGCAGCATCTCCGCCGAGGGGCTGGATCTGGCCAGCACGACGCACCTGTGGCGCAGCGGCCTGGACGTCTCCGCGGTGCCGCCGGAGCGGCTGGCGGCGATGATTGCCACGGATATCGACCCGAAGAACCCGGACGACCGCCTCGCCGTGGTGCGGTTCTACACGGAGGCCGGGCTGCTCGAACGGGCCGGCGCCGAACTGGACGCCGTGCGGCGGGACTTCCCGGAACTGTCTCGGGCCGCGGACGCCGCCGCCGAGGGGCTGCGGGGGGCGGTGGGGGCCTCGCTGCTGGGCGACTTGCTGGTCCGCCGGTCCGCGGGCCAGCACGACCTCGTCCGCCGGGCGCTCGCCGCCTTCCCGGATCAGCAGGTCCCCCCCGCGACGGCCCGCCGGGTGGCGGATCTGCGGGCGGAATACGCGGACCTCGACCGCCGCATCGGCCTGGCCCGGGTGCGGTTCGACCTGCTCCACGGGGAGTTGTCCGCCGAGGATCAGGAGCGATACCGGCCCTTCCGCTCCGAAATCGCCGAGTCGATCAACCCGGATACGATCGCGCGGCTGGACCCGTTTCTCCAGTTCGCCGCGGACGACGGCCTGCCGGCCGCGGACCGGCTGGCCCTCGCCTACTCCGGCTGGGCGGCCGGTCCGGGCGGGGCGGACACCGATCCCCGCCGGGCCGCCGGCCTGTGGGAGGCCCGGCGCCTGCTGCGGGAGGCGCTGGTCGCCACCGACGGCTTGCGGGTCGAGGCCCTGCGGGACCAACTGGGCGGCTTGGAGGAGGTCGACGTGCTGGGCGTGCGGTCCATCATTCCCCGCCTGCGGCCGTGGGCGGAGACGGCGACGCCAACGCCCCATGCGAGCGGACTGATCGGCCCGTTCGAGACGACCTGCGACGACCGCTACGGTGCCAGCGGCCTGCCCGGCGGCCCGCCGAAGTACACCGTCGTCCTGCCCCCCGGCTACCACCCGGACCGGCTGTACCCGTCGCTGGTGGTCCTCGGTCCCTACGCCACCGGCGCCGGCGGCGGTGCGGCGTTCTGGGGAGCGAAAAAGAACGGCGAAGCTGTCGTGCCCGGCCCGGCGACGACGCGCGGGATGGTCGTGCTCTCCCTCGATCTGGAAGCGACCACCGGCCGGCCGCCGAACTCCGGCGGCGGTCACCCCTACGGCGACGATCAGTTGCGGGCGGTCGAGGCCGTCGTGGAGGACGCCCGCCGCCGCTTCGCCCTCGATCCGGACCGCTGCTACCTCACCGGGCACTGGAACGGCGGCGACGCCGCGGTCGACGTCGGCTTGGCCCGCCCGGACCTGTTCGCCGCCGTCGCGGCGGTCGGCGGGCGGGTCAAGAAATTCGGCGCCGCCCTGGAGGAGAACGCGGCCCACTGCCCGCTCTACCTCGTCGGCGGGCAGCTCGAACCGTACGGCCCCGTTCGCCGCAGCGACGACGCGGAACGCCTCCGCGACCTGATGAAGGACGGCCACGACGTCACCTACGTCGAATACTTCGGCCGCGGTCGGGAGCTCTATCCCGAAGAGGTGCCCCGCATCCTCGACTGGTTCGCCCGTCACACGCGCACGCCGTTCCCCAAGACGTTCGACGCCCAGGTCCTGCGTCCGGCCGCGGCCCGGAAGTGGTGGGTGGAAGCCGGCCGCCTGCCCTCCTCGGTCCTCACGGCCGGACGCACGCCGGGGCCGGGGCGGGTCAGCACCGTGGCGATCGAGGCGGAGGCTCGCGACGGCAACCTCGTGATCGTCCGCTGCGGGGCCAAGCCGGTCACGGTCTGGTTGAGCCCGGAACTGATCGACTACGCCGCGGAGGCCGACGTCCGCGTCAACGGCAGCCGGGTCCAACGGGGGTTCCTCGCCCCGGAGATCGGCCCGCTGATCGAAGACCTCCGCGACCGCGGGGATCGCACGATGACGTTCACCACGAAGCTGACCTCGTAACAGTCCGAGCCGCCCGCGGCCGCCGTGACCCGTTTCGGCCACGGCGGCACAGGGCGTTTACTCGACGCCGAAGTCGCCGTCCGGGGTGTGGACGACGGCGTGGGCGTGATTCGCCGGGTTGCCGAAGCTGTCCGGCTGGCTGTTCACGAACTCGATCAGCAGGCTCGGTCCGCGGACCCGGTAGGCGTGGCCGACGCCCGGTTCGGTCGCTCCGAGCCAGGCGAACCGCAGTTCCCGCAGGCCGCCGGCCTGCTCCAGCGCGGCGAGCTTCTCCGCCCGTTCGGCCTCGGGCAGCGGGGCGAGGTGCCACAGCACGATCTGCTCCAGGTTTTCGCGCTGCGGCGGGGTCATCTTCACGCCCCGCAGGCCGTCCTGCTCGCTCATCGCCGGCGGCGTCCAGGCGCCCTTACCGGCGCTGCGGATCTCCCGCGGGAGGGCGGGATCCACGTGAGCGACCTTCCGCTGAGCGTCCGTTAGGCTGTCCAGCAGCTTGAAGCCGGCGTCCTCCGCGTCGGAGAGAATGCGGTCGCCCGCTTCCACCCCGGCAACGGCGCCCTTCGGCAGCGTGTCCGGCACGGTCGCTGGGTTCGCTCCGTAGAACAGCGGCGTGGAGGCGATCGCTTCGTTCCCCTTCATCAGAAAGTTCAACGAGAGGTGGTGCCCCTCCACGCTGACGGCCCACGGCTCGCCGGCGTCGTTCGGGCGGCCGAACAGGGTGAAGTAATACTTCAGCGGGTCGCGCTTTACGGGGTCCTTCTCCAGCAGGGCGACGACCGATTCGAGGGTCATCACCTGCTCCGCCCGTTCGTACCCCGTCGCGGAGATCAGCGCGGCCAGCAGCGTCCGGGCCGCCGTGCGTTGCTCGTCGCTCATCTCCTTCAGCGGCAAGCCCTTGCGGGTCGGCTTGGGGATGAAGTGCCAGTCCAGCCGCGAGGGGTCCGCCGGCGGCAGGACCGCCGTCTTCAACTGGTCCGGATCGAGCGTTTGCAGGAAGGCGTCCGCGGCGACGGACGGGGCGGCGGCGCGTTCGTCCTGAGCCCCCACCCCACCGGCCCACACGGCAAAACAAGCCGTGGCGGCGGAAAGAATGACGGCGAGCGGGCGAAGAGTCAGCATGGGAGGGCTCCGGGGATGAAAGACGCTCCCCAGACTACCGAACCCCACGCATCAATGCCCCCCGACGGGATGGGTCAGATCCGCGTGCAGATGCAGGTCCGGCCGCAGTCGGTGCAGTTCCTCCCACCCCTCCCACGTCAGCCGCGACCGGTCCAGGTAGACGGACTCCAAGGCCGGGCCCGCGGCGAGATGCGGCACGGCGGCGTCGGTCAGGGGGGCGTCGATCAGGTGGAGGAATCGGAGCCGCGGCAGGTCGGCCAGCCCCGCCAGATCCTCGTCCCGCACCCCTGGAGCGTGCAGGCGGAGCAGTTCCAGCGACGGTCGGCCCGCCAGCAGCGCCCGGAACCCCGACGAACCCATCGCTGCCGCCGGCAGGTTGAGATGCGTCAGCGGCGGCGTGCCGGCCTCGGCGAAGACATCCGCGGAAACGGGTCCGTCAAAGGTGACCCGCCGTAGGTTGGGAAGCGACGGAAGAACGGAGCGCCACGCAGTGTCGAACGCCTCGCGGTCCGCGGTCTGCGGCACGTCGACGAGCGTGATGCGTTCCACCGCCTCGCCGCCTTTGCCGAGGGCGGACAGATGGTCTGGCCGCAGCCCCTCCGCGCTCAATTCGATCGCGGTACGCTCGCCGCGAGAGCTTTCGTCCAACTGTTCAACCCACGCCCGCGGCGGCGGGGCGGCAGGCGGTTCCTCCTCCCGGTCGCAGCCGGCGAGCGGGATGAGAACCAGACCGGCCAGCCCGAACAAAACGGCCCGCACACTCACGGGTTCAGCACGCGGAGCGGGGCGACGTCGCCGAAGCTGCTGAACAGGGGGGCGTCCGCGGCCGGCGGTTGGGGGGCGGGGGTCGGCGACGGTTCGAGGTCCGCGGCGAAGGACTCCCGCACATCCGTCACGCCGGGTTCGATGCGGGCGAGGGCGGCAGCGAGGCGGCGATCCCCCTCCGGCAGGTCGCCGGAAAGGGTGACGACGCCGGCGTCGTCCGCAGCAGCTCTCAGATTCCGGAAGGCGGGACGGTTGGCGAGGGCCGTCGCCGCGGAGAGCACGGCCGCCCGCCGGGCGAACGTCTCGCTGAGGAAGGCCGACGAGCGAACCGGCACCGGCGTGGCGATGCGGAGCGGCACGGCGATGCCGAGGCGCGGATCGCTGCCGCCGGCGCGGTTGCCGCCGCTGCGGGTCGGTCCCGCGGCGCCGCCGAAGCCGCCGGTCGCCCCGCCGAAGCCCCCGCCGCCGAAGCCGCCGGTCGCCCCGCCGGCGGCACCCAGGGCCTGCTGACCGCCGGCCCCGCCGACGAAGGTGTTCAATCCGGCCCCGCTGCCCAGGAAGGTGCCCGGCGTTTGGGCCTGCAACCCCTGACCGAAGCCGATCACGTTGCCGGTCTGTCCCCCGAGGCCGGTTCCGCCGCCGGCCGCCCCGCCGGTGCGCGTGCCGCCGGTCCCGCCGGTTCCTCCCCCCGCCCCGCTCAAGCCGCCGCCCGAAGCGCCGGCGCCGCCGGTGGGCTGGCCCGTTCCGCCGCCGGCCCCGGAGAGGGAACCGCCGCCGCCGGCGCCGGAACCGAAGCCCGATCCGGCCCCTGCCCCGCCGCTGGTGGACCCGTAGCCCCCCTGTTGCCGACTGCCGCCGCCCGATCCGCCAACCTGTGCCAGGGCGGGAGCGGCGACGAACGCCAGGGCGGTCAGACTGGCGGCGAGACGGAGCACGGCGGGCGGCCTGCGGGAGAACGGGACGCCCGATTCTATCCGACGCGGCGCCGCGGGGGGTCGGCCGCTCCCGGCGACCGGCGAATCAGCCGCCCGTCAGCGGGTGCGAGGCCGGTTCCTCCGGGTTCGTCCCCGAAGCCTCCGCCGCGGTCCCTTCCGCGGGCGTCAGCGTGAAGCGCCGGGGCGACGCCGACTCGACCACCGTCGGCCGGGCGGCCGCCGGCGGCGTGGCGGATCGCTGCCCCGCCGACGCGGGGGCGAACGCGGAGGCCGCGGAGCGTTCAGAGAGGGCCTGACGCCGTTTCGCATTGGCGAGGGCGTCCTCGAACCGGGCCCGCATCTCCGGGTTCAACCCGTCGGTCGCGGTCGCCGCGGCCGTCTGGACCCCGCCGGACGGGTCCTCGGCGGAGGCCGGCACCACGCCGGAGGCGCTCGCCGGCGGACCCACGGTCTTCACGACCGCCACCGGGCGAATCGTTTCGGTCCGCAGTCCGTGCCGGTTCGCCACCACCTCCGCGGAGGCGCCGGTCCGTCGGGAGGTGCCGGCATCGTCCAGGCAGCAGGACTCCATCGCGGAGAACACCGGCCGACCCGTGGTGCCGTCCTCGTACTCCGGGACGAACTGGATCCGCAATCCGCAGCGAATCTTCCGCGGGTCGGGGCTGAGGTACGGCAGGAACACCTCGTAGCCGACGCCGAGGTTGGAATGAGCCAAGTGCGTCTCCCAGGCGTCCGGCGGGAGGTCGTACTGATGGATCAGGACGTCGGATTCGCCCGTCTGGTCGTAGAGGCTGACGCGGACGGCCCCGCGGCCGGCCATCGGTTCGTCGCCGCGGGAGGCGGCGGGGAACAGGAGAATCTTGCCCGCGAACCCACGGACCGGGCGGCCGTTCGGCCCGGTGTCCTCCGCCGGTTGCCAGAATCCGGCGACCTGCGCGACGGGGTTCTGCTTCGTCGCCCGCGTCAGACCGCGTTCGGGCTGCCCGGGCATCCAGCTCGGCAGCGCTTCCGCCACAGGGACGGTGAGCGTCGAACATCCGCTCAGCACGACGCCGAGCAGGGCGGCCACAGGCAGTGTGAGGGGGCGGAGCACGGGGCGTCTGAATCCGAAGAACGGGCGGGAGCCGAACGGCGAGGGCTGCGGAGAGCCCCCGCCACGGGACCGGTCAGGTCCCTCGGCGGTTCAGGGCAGGACGACGGCAGGACATGCGGTTCAGGGCATGAAGGGGTCGTACGCCGCCGGCGGAGCCGGCTCCGGCCCGTGCGGGGCGCCCGGCATCGTCGGCACCGGGCAGAACTCCCCGTCGAGGCCGCCCGGCGACGGCGCCGGCAGGCTCGGGCGACGAATCGCGGAGGGCGGGACGATCGCTCCGCCCTCGAAGGCGGCGCCGGGCGGCAGGTCCAGCGGCGGGCCGAACAGACCCGGGTGGTAGCCGCCCTGCCCCGGCGAGGGCGCCACGCCGAACAGCGGGCCGTGGATCGCTTCGGCCTCGTGCTCCAGGAAGTGCAGCCGGTCCGTCTCGACCTGCTTGTGCAGTTCGAAGTCGGCGTCGGTGTAGATGATCCGCGGCGTCAGGAAGACCAGCAGCTCGCTGCGGGACGTCACCGTGCTGTCGGTGCGGAACAACTGACCGAGGAACGGGATGTCGCCCAGGTAGGGCACCTTCCGCTCGTCGACGGCCTCGGAGTCCACGATGATCCCGCCGATCACCACCGTCTGGCCGTTGGGCACG
The DNA here is from genome assembly GCF_007743815.1 of Alienimonas californiensis. GTDB lineage: Bacteria > Planctomycetota > Planctomycetia > Planctomycetales > Planctomycetaceae > Alienimonas > Alienimonas californiensis. The sequence goes on along the minus strand of NZ_CP036265.1, from coordinate 4,610,787 downwards.
GAGGCGAACGTGTCCGTGATCGTCACGTTCTTGATCGGGGAGGTAATCACCGCCCCGGTCGCCACGTCGGTGAAGATGGGCACGCCGGCGAGGTCGAAGTTGCTCCGCTCGACGCCGATCTGCATGAACACGGTGCCGTCCGGGCTGATGCGGGGCGTGACCTGCAGGATCAGGCCGCTCTGCTGCCGGGTGACGGTGGGGATCGTGGAGTTCGCCGTGATGCTCACGCCGTCCACCACGGGAACCTCCTGCCCGACCTGGATGCGGGCGAGTTGCTGATCCAGCACGGTCACCTGCGGGCGGGACAGCACGTGCACCGACCGCTTGGCCGCGAGGGCCCGCAGCAGCACGGAAACGTTCGCGCTGGAGGCGCTCAGCACGAAGCCGCCGAAGCCCAGTTCCGCGTTCGCCCGGCCGAAGCCGAAGTTGTTCAGCCCCTGAATGCCCGTGCTGGCCGGGTTGGCGGCGACGTTGTTGCCGAGGGGGACCGCGGTGTTGTTGAAGTTGAAGCCCGGCGTGGTGCTCTGGGAGATGACCCGTTCCGTGGTGGTCTGCACGCCGTTCGGGGAGGTGATGGTGTCCGCGACGGTCAGCAGGTCCTCGGCGGCGGTGATGCCGCGGTCGAACAGCACGCTGTCCTGGAAGCCCAGTTCGACGCCGAACTCGTCGGTATTTTGCAGGTCCACCTCGACCAGCAGCACCTGGATGGCGACCTGCGGGGGGGCCTCGTCGATCTCCTTGATGAGCCGCAGGATTTCCTCGCGGCTGCGGTCGGAGGCGAAGATCAGCAGACGGTTGGAGGAGGTCTCCGGGATGATGACGGTGTCCCGCTCGATCAGTTCGCCCTGGGCCAGGAAGCCGGGCACCTGCGTGAGCAGCGTCCGCCGACCGACGATCAGGTCCGACAGGGCTTGGGCGACGCCGATCGCGGGGGTGTTGAGCAGCTTGACGCTGAAGAACCGCTGCCGGTTGCGGTTCTCGCTGTCCAGCCGCAGCAGGACGGCTTCGACGATGGCCAGGGCGTCGGTCCCGCCGATCGCCAGCACCGTCTGGGTGCGGTTGTCGGCGCTGAATCGCAGCGGCACCAGGGCGGAGCCGGCGTCCGTCGTGCCTTCCAGCGTGACCCCGGCCGGAGCGTCCGTGCCGGCGCCGCCGCCGGTTGCGGAGGCGTCGAACAGTTCGCGGAGGATCTCGACGGCGGTCTCGGCGTCGGCATTTTCCAGGGTGAACACCTTCACGTCCGCCCGGGCGCCGCTGGGGGCGTCCAACGCGGCGACGAGCGCGATCAGCAGCGGCATCGTTTTCTCCGGTGCCGTCAGGATCAGCCGGTTGCCGGTCGGATCGGGCGCGACGGTGACGTCCGCCAGCAGTCCGCTGCGGCCGACCTCGCCGGTCGCGGTGACGTACTCCACGATCACGCTGCGGGCGGCCTGCAGGGCCTGCGCGTCCGCCCCGCCGCCGGCGGCCCCGCCGCCCAGCCCGGCGCCCTGTTGGGCCTGCGCCGGGTTGATGACGGCCCGAATCGCCAGATTGATCGTGTCCGCCAGCGCCTCGGCGGTGGCGAACTCCAAAGCGACGATCTCCATTCGGCTGACCAGCCCGCTTTCGCCGCGGTCCAGGTCCCGCACCAGCTTGCGGACCTCCGCCAGACCGTTCGGCTCGGCGTTGACCACGAGGCTGTTCGTCCGCACGTCCGCAAACAGGCGGACCTGTGGGAACAGGCCCTCACGCTCCGCGTAGAACGCTTCGATGGCCTCGGCGACCTGCGGAGCGAGGGCGTGTTGAAGGCGGAAAACCTCCAGCTGCGTCCCGGCGGGCACCGGCTGGTCGAGTTGCGTGGCGAGGGCCTCGACGGCTTCGAGGTCCGGCTCCGAGGCGATCACGATGACGGCGTTCGGCTTGCCGACCGGCAGGATCGTGACGCGGGTCGGGGCCTCTTCGCCGCGGTTGCGCAGGCGGGCCAGTTCGCCGTACACCTCGGTCAGCAGGGCCGACAGCGGCACGCTGTCGACGTGACGGAGGAAGAGCAGTTGGATTTGCGGCTGAAGGCCGGCGGAGAGCTGTTCGAGCTGATTGATGACCCGCGCGACCGCGGCCACGTCGTCCCGGTTGCCGCGGATGATCAGCACGCCGGTATTGCCGAATTCCTCCACCTGCACGTCGCTGCGGACGTTGTCGAGGATCCGTTGCAGTTCGCCGGTATCGGCGACCCCCGGACCGGCGCCGGCGGGCGGGGCGGCGTCCCCCGGGTTCGCGGGCGGCTGGGCGGCGGCGGCATTCCCGGCGGGAGCGGCGGCGTCCGGGGCCTGCCCCTCCTGACGCCGGAACCGGGCGAGCGTGGCGAGGACCGGCCGCAGCTGGCGGCTGACGGCGACCGTCTCCGGCCCGCCGGCGACGACCGTCATCCCCTGCCCGTCCTTCGGCCCGCGATCGATCGCGGTCAGGACGGACGCGATCTGCTCCGCCCGGGCGCCGGGGGCGGTCACGATCAACTCGTCCTTCGTCTCGTCCATCCCGACGCTGTAGACGGGCGTGCCGGTCAGATTCGGGGCGCCGTCTTCCTGGGGGCGGTAGGCGGCGAAGGCGGGGTGGCCCCCGGGGCCGCGGTCGATCAGCTTGGCGTGATCGCCGACGGCCAGCATCAGCGCGCGGGCCACCGCTTTCGCATTGCCGCGGCTGACCCGCACGGTGACGGTGACCGGCGCCGCGGCGTCGGCCGCGGCGGCAACTTCGCCGGCGGTCAGGTCGAACACCGGGGCGGCGCCCGGTTCCATCGGTTCTTCGTGGGCCGCGTTCTGCACCTGTTCGGCGGCGTATTCGGCCGCGGCCTCGCGGGCCGTGCGACCGGCGGGACGCACTTCGCCGTCGCGGTGCGGGATGACGGAGGAGAAGTCCCGGCGCCGTTCCGCCGGTTCCGGCAGCGGCGTCTGAGCAGTCATCGGATCGTGCAGCGGACGCCCCTCGGCGCCGGGGGCGGTCGGGCGGCGGTAGTCCTGCCGCACGCTGCGATCGCTGATCACGATCAGGTTCTTGCCCTGCTCCAGGATGCGGAAGCCGTCCGGCTCCAGCCGCTGGTTCAGCATCTTCACCGCTTCGTCGCGGGTATAGGCGCCGCGGTCGAACCGGCTGAACCGGCCCGGCGGGACGTCCTTCATCACCAGGTTCGAGCCGCTCTCTTCCGCGAGCTTCTGCAGCACGACCGGCCACGGGGAGTTGAAGTGCCGCATCGTCACGGCGGCCTTCGCGGCGGCCGGACGGTCCGCCGCGGGGGCCGGGTCGTCCGCGCGCAGCGGCCCGGCGCCCGCCGTCAACAGGACGGCCGTCGCCCACAGGGCGAGGCGGCAGCGGGAGAGGGGAGCGGGCCGGTCCATCGGCGAACGTCCACGGTCGGCGAAAGGTGGGGGGGAGAGCCGCGGCGACGGGCGTCGCGCAACGTCTTCCGGACAACCGGCAAATCCGGCCGCATCGGCGCTATCGGCAAACTCGACGCGGCCCGATTAGTCGGATTCGTCGTCTGCGACGGTTTCTGCGTCTCCGACTCCGTCGGGCGAGGCATCTTCAGACGGTTCCGCTGGCGCCGGGCCGCCGGATTCGGCGACGGCGTCGTCGGATTCGCCCTCGGTCTCCGCCGCCGGATCAGCGGCGGGTCCGGCAGCCGGATCGGTCGCCGGGTCAGCGGCGGGTTCTGCGGAGGCCGGGGGCGGGTCGATCGCCCCGCGGTCGACCGCGTCGGCCAGCGAGGCGCCGAGCGGCAGCCGGTAGCGGCGGCCGTTGCGCCGGTATTCCAGCGAGTCGCGGCCGATCTCCACGATCCGGCCCTCGATGCCCGCCAGAGCGAAGTCATCGCCGGGCTCGAGCCGGGTGATCTGGTTCTCGGCCTGATTGAACAGCGTGGCGACGGGTTCGCCGTTGCGGGTCACGCGGCCGACGAACTTCACGTAGGGCCGCAGATCCTCCGTCACGGTCACCCGCACGCGGGTCTCGCCGCTGAGCGGCGGGGAGCCCTGGTCCGTCGCCCGGACGGTCAACGTCATTTCGCCGGGGGCCAGATCCGCGGGCACTTCCCAGCGGACCAGACCGAAGAAGGAATCGATGAACGCCCCCTCCGGCGGATCGACCAGGCTGAAGTCCACCTCGTCGCCGTCCTCCGCGTCGTTCGCCTCCGTCTCGAACAGCAGCACGTCCCCGGCGTTGACCGTCTTCGGCTCCACGCTGGAGACTGTCGGCGGCGTGTTGCGGTCCACGAGCGTCAGCAGGACGGAGCCGGTCACCCGCTTGTCCGGCCGCGGCACCGCGGCGGCGATCTCCACCTCATACTCCCCGGCGGGCAGGTCGGCCGGCGGGTCCCAGGAGAGTTTGCCGGTGGCCGGATCGAACGTCGCCCCCTCCGGCAGCCCGGTCGCGGAGAGCGTCGGCTCCCCGCCGCGGGGGTCGTAATCGACCGTGGAGGCCGTCAGGGAGAACGACTCACCGCGCACCAGCCGCGGCGACCCGTCAAGCTTCAACTCGGGAGCGTAGGAGCGGGGTTTGCGGAAGGGGCCGGTCTCGCTGAACGCCGGGGCGTTTTCGGCGGGCGGCGCGTGCGGCCAGAGTTGCAGGAACGTGCCCGCCGACAGATCGGCGGGCTGCGTGCCCTCGGCGCCGCGACGGAGCGTCCACCGCACCGCGGCGCCCTCCTCGCCGGCCTCTTCGCCCAGCGGTTGCACGTCGGCGACCGTGAGAAACTCCGTGCCCGCCCGGACCGTGAAGCCGGGCTCCTCGGGGAACGCCCCGCTGAGGCCGGCCGGGACGGTCACCTCCGCCGCTTCGTCGTCGGCCGAAAGATCGGCGGTGAGTCGGGCGAACGGGAAGATCTCCTCCCGCTGGGCGGCCGTCGGCAGGGAGAGGGCCTCCGCCTCGATCAGCACGTCCAGCGGCGCGTCGCCCACCTCGGACGGGCTCGCCACCTTGGAGGAGTTGATGCGGTGCAGCAGATCGGTGCGGCGGAAGCGCCGCAGGAACAGGTCGAGTTCCGCCAGCGTGGCCAACCCCCGCAGTTCGACCCGCACGGGGCGGAACTGTTCGTCGCGGCGGGCCTGCACGGGCCGCAGTTCGGTCCGCACCTCCTCCCAGCCGCTGATGGTCGCCAGATCCTGCAACCATTGCGGATAGAGCCGTTCCGCGTAGCTCACGTCCGCCGGCAGGCTCTGGCTGCGGGCGTCGTTCACGCGGAGGGAGGCGGCGCCAATGGTCGCCTTGCGGTTCGACAGCGTCCCCGACCGCTCCAAACGGCCGTCGAGCGTCGATTGCAGTTCGTCGATCGGCCCAGTCGTCATGGCCACGATTGGGCCGCGCATCAGGTAGCCGACCAGAAACAGGCCGAGCACGCCGGCGAGAATCTTTTCGTTGCGTTTCATAAGGAGGCCCCCCCGGCATTCGCGGCGGCGGTTTCTGTCGGGGCGGATGCGGACGGGGCCGGCTCGGGGGGCAGTTCGGCGGTGAGGGAGAACCGCACCGGGTAGCCTTCGCGGCCGGTCACGCGTGCGGTTTGCGTCGGCCGCACCACGTAGCCGGCGCCGGCGAGATCGCGTTCGACCTCCCGCACCAGGTTCGTGCTCTCGGCAAATCCGTCCGCCCGGATCGACGCCCGGCTGCGGGAGGTCGGCGGGCTGAGTTGGAACGACTCCAGGAACAAACGGTCGGTGCCGGGCAGGAGGGCGTCCAGGCGGGCGAGCTCGGTGCGGCTGTCGGTCGTCTCCGCGGCCCAGAGGGAGAGTGCGGCGTCTTCGACGAGCAGAGGCTCGTTCCGCTTCACGAACTTCTCGTCCGAGGCGATCCGGGTCTCCAGCACGGCGATCTGCTCCTGCAAGTTGGCTTTCTGCCGACTGAGCACGAACCAACCGCCGCCCACGACGATCGCCAGCGCCGTCGCGGCCAGCAGGCCGGTCCGCAGGCGGGTGTCCTCCGGTTCGGGCCGGCGGCGGGGGGCGAGGAAGTTCAACGCCGGGACCGCTTGGTCCCCCGTCGCCAGTCCGACCGCCCCGCCCAGCGATCCCGGGGCGGAGGTGGAGGACGGGCCGCTGAGGCCGAGTTCGCTCCAAGCCTCTACCGGACGCGGCGTGCCGCCGAGACGCTCCGCAAGCCGCGGAGCCCAGCGGTGTGACTCGGCGCCGAGCCCCCACACCGTCGCCAGCCCGTCTTCCAGATCGGAGGAGTGGGAGATGAGGACGCGGCTGCACTCCGACAGCAGCGTGCGTTCCCATTCCTCCTCGTCCTGCCCCACCGGATGGGCGGAGTGCGAGTTCGTCACCCGCGGACCGTCCGGCCCGAACGCCAGCAGCGTGAGCTCCACGAACTCCCCGTCGCGGCTGACGATCAGCGTCGTGCCTTCGCCGGGGGCCTGGCCCGAGACCAGACGGGCGGCCCCGACCGGGGCCAGCCCCACGGAGGCGAGGTTGAGCCCGGCGGCCTCCGTCGTCTTCGAGATTTCCGCCAGCAACTTGGCGGGGATCGTCGCCAGCAGGGCGGCCCGACCGGCGGCGCCGCTGGAGGCGGGCACCGGGAGGAAATCGAACGCCAGCTGATCCAGCGGCGCCGCGCTCTTGGTCGCGGCCTGCATCCGGACCAGATCCGGCAAATCGTCGTCGGGCACGGCCGGCAGGTCGAGCCGACGGATCGTCGCCCGAGATCGCGGGACGGCGACGACGGTGCGTTTCGCCGTCACCTTCGCCTTCGCCAACGCCGCCTTCAGCCCGTCGGAGGTGACAGGGGCGGCTGTCTCGAACGCGGCGCCCACCTTCCCGGCGCCGTCGACGACGACGCCGCGCAGTGGGTCCTCCGCGGAGCGGGGCCAGGCGAGGGCGAGGGTTTCGGGCATGGGGAACTAACGGGGGCGCCGGCGGGGACGAACGGGGCGGTCGGGAAAACTGTGCGGCCGCTTTCGGCCTTGGACAAGGAGCGGCGCCGCGGGATCAGGGGGCGGCGAGCATCGCCCGGGGCACGCCCCGGCCGAGGTCGGACAGGTCGCGCATCTCCACCACCCGAGCGGGGGAGGTCGTGCCGTCGATCACCGCTTCCACCCGCACCGCCGGCCCCCCGCCCTCGACGTAGCCGATGGACCGGACCCGGAAGAACCCGCCCCGGGCGGTGAGGAACGGGTCGAGCCGACGGAGCGTCGGCAGGTCCGCCAGGCCATCCGTGTACAGCCAGAACGGCGTGAGCCGCTGGGCGTGCAGGTCCGGACGGGCCTCGCCGTCGGCGCCGATCATCCGGGCGGCGTCAATCGACTCCGCCAGCCCCTGCGTCATCCCCGGCACGCCCAGCAGCGCCCCGACGCGGGCCTGATTCACGTTCACCCGGCCGCGGATGATCTCTGTGTCGAAGGTGGTGACGGTCTGGAGGATCGTCGGCAGTTGGTCGAGCAGCGCCCCGGACTGGAACGGGCTGATCAGCGTCGTCAGTTCGCCGTCGACCTCGACGTCCACATCCCGATCGACCAGGTCGTAGAAGCTGCCGATATCCGCTGTCGCCCCGCCGGAGAGGTCCATGCCGGCCCGGGTGACGGTCGCCTCCTCGTCCGCCCCGCCGATCAGCCCGGCCAGGGCCCCGGCCATCGCGTCGACCTGCTCCTGTTCGGTGGCGGTCGGCACGGTCGGGTTGCCCTCCTCATCCAATCCCTCCTCCAGCAGTGCGTCCACGTCCGCGTTCGGATCGAGGCTGTCCGAGCTGTTTTCCGGGTCGAGCGGCCCGGCGAGGCGGTAGGCGACGACGAACTGGGCGGTCTCCGTATCGAAGGCTTCCTCCAGCGCGTCGAACAGATCGGTGAGGACGCCGTCGTTGAGGTCGATCTTCTCCTCGCCGTCGGCGTTCAGGTTCGGCTCCCCGCCGTGCACGGTGAGGTAGGCGGTCCAGCCGACGTCCAGCAGCCCGTCGCCGTTGTCTGGGGGATAGGTGGCCTCGCCGTCGTTCTCGCCGGGGTCCAGCAGCCCGTTGCGGTTGGCGTCCTCGCCGTAGAGCAGCGCCGGGGTCACGCCCTGCACCAGCAGGAGCTCGTCCACGCTGTCGATCGGTCCGTTGCGGGGCGAACGGGGCGGATTCAGGGCGGCGTAGTCTTCGAATTCCGCCCCGAATTCGCGGAGGTCGTCGTCCTCGTCGATGAAGTCGAAGATCGCGTCGGCGATCGCCTCCGTCATCCCCGGCAGGCCCATCAGCAGGTCGCGTTGTTGGCTCTCGGTCAGTTCCTGATCGCGGACGGTGAGGTTCAGCAGCCCGTTGACGTCCAGCTTGCCGGACTCGTCGATCAACCCGAACCGCAGTTGCGTGCCGGTCGGGTCGCCTTCGACCGGCGCGAAGACCGTGAAGCGGCCGTTGCCCAGCGGGTCGTCGGAGGGGGAGACCAGCACGCCGCGGAGGGCCGCCGGTTCGTGGTAGATCGGCGGCGGGTCCGCGGGGAACGCCGTGCCCTCGTCCACCAGCGCCAGGGCCAAAGCGACGCCGCTGTCGGCGCAGGCCCGGCTGCGGGCGGAGATGCCGTGGGCGTTCGCCGCGGCCTTTTCCGCCAACATGCGCTCCGTGAAGCCGTACACGCCGAACGTCAGTAGCAACACGAGCACCAACACCGCCAACAACACGGACCCCGTGCGGCGCCGCCCGAGACGGGCGATTGCGGGACGGCGGAGCTTCGAAATGGGCGTCACAGCAGCGCCTCCGCGCTCGGTTCGCTCAGCGGCGGGCAGATCACCAGCCGGGTCACGGACGGCCCGCGGTTCCCCAGTTCCTGCCCCGTGGCGTAGGGGTTCGGGGCGCCGTCGAGGTCGATTTCGAGCGTCACCTCGATCGCCCGCGGCAGGGAGCCGGTGAGGGAGGAATCCCAACTGGTTACCCACTCCGCCCCGTCGAAGTAGCGGAAGGAGAGCCCGGTCACCTCCGGGGCGAGCAGCCGGGCGGCGTCGGTGAGGCCGGGCAGATCGCCCGTATCTTCCGCGAGGGCGACGGCGGCGGTGTCGCCTTCGGAGCGGGCCAACCCTTCGCCGTCACGCTCCGCCACGCCGGAGGAGACCGCCCCGCCCCGCCCCGCGAGGAACCAGGTCACCGTCCGCAGATCGCTGGTGCGGGCCGCGGGGCCGGTGGTCACCTCGTCCGCAATGCCCCGCGGCGGCAGGGCCGTGTACAGCGTCAGCGTTTCCGCGTCCCCCGTCACCCCGACCTGCGGCACCGGAAACAGCTCCTCCGCGGGCTCCGTCGGTTCGGCGCCGGAAGAGGAGGACGAGGCGCTGCTGGCCGCGGACGCCAGGTCGGCGGGGTCGTCCCCGGAGTCGTCGGCGGAGGTCTCGTCCGGCAGGGCCCGCGGCGGGGCGAACCGCAGGCTCCGCACGTCCGTCAGCAGCCGGGACCGGATCGCCCGGACGAGCTGCTGCTCCGTGGCGGCGTCTCGGCCCATCGTGGTCACGCGGCGGAAGGTCTCCAGCCCCGCGTAGACCCCCGCCAGCACGACGACCAGCAGGGCCATCGCCAGCAGAACCTCGATGAGGGTGAAGCCGCTCCGGCGGCGGGGCGTGCGGTTCACAGCGTCCCCCCCGAAGAGGCCGAGACCTCGGCGTCCAGCAACACCGCCGGGTCGCGGACGAACTGCTGGAGGCGGAACGCTTCGTTCGTCCCGTCGCCCAACCCCTCATGCAACACCGTCACCGAGACGTCCAGCAACCCCTCCGCCGGGCCGGCGGCGACCGTCATCGAGTAGGACCACAGCCCGTCGTCCCCCTGCAACGGCGCTTCGCCTACCGTTTGCAACGGCTCGATGCCGGCGAGGACCTCGTTCATTTTCGTCGTGGCGAACTCCTCCGCCTTCGTCCGCAACCGGGCCTCGTCCGCGGCCCGCACGCCCAAGGAGACGTGCTGACCCAGCACCGCCAACGACCCGACCAGCAGGATCAGCGCGAGGAACACCTCGTAGAAGGTGATGCCCCTCCGCGGCGTGCACTTCGAGACCAGCCCGACGCGCGAGCGTCGGCGGTCGGCGCAGCCGGCGGTAGGCCATCGCGAAGGCGCGCGGCGATTCGCACCGCCGACGCTTGCACGTCGGGCTGGTATCACTGAACCGGTCAGAGCATGGCCCTTGGAAAGTCGCGTCATTGCGGCGGCATCCCGGGGAGGGTCGGGCGTTCGACCGGTTCGATCGAGGCGGCGCCGGTCATGCTGCGGACGACGACCCGCAGCCCGCCGATGTCGTCGGCCAGCGTGACCGAGGAAGCCGACGCGGTGCCGTCCGGCAGGAAGCGGATCGGGTCGGACCACTGGGCCATCCCCAACTCCGCGGCGTTGGGCAACCCCTCAAAGTAATTGGCGGCGGGACGGCCGGCGGTGGGCATGAGGGAGGCCGTGGAGGGAAACGTCACCCCCTCCGCCAGCGTGCCGGTGCGGACGGGCACCCAGTCGACTTGAACAGGGGCCGCGGCGGAGGCGACGGGGGCCTGTTCACGTTCCGCCGGGACGACGACCCAGCGGCGGCCGTTCGCCTCAGCCCGAAACTCGTAGGGCACGCCCTCCTGCACCGCATCCAGGCGGGCCCGGGCGAGGTCGCCGCGGACGGCCTCGGCACTGGAGCGGAGGGCGTAGTCGCCGAAGAACCGCAACGCCGTGGGCGCCACCACCGCCGCCAGCACGGCCAGCACCGTGAGGACCAGCAGAATCTCCACGAGGGTGAACCCGCGGGACGTCCACTTGGAAGGACGCGGGCGGGGCGGCTCGGGGCGACGGCGGGGGGCGAACGGCGGGCTCACGTGCCGACGGTGGACCAGTTGTTGACGTCGTCGCCGCTGCCGTCTTCGTTCACGCCGTTCGGGCCGGCGCTCCAGATGTCCGGCTTGGTGCTGATCGTCTGGTTCGACGCGGGGAACTGGTAGAACAGCGGCTCGTCCCAACCGTCCTTGGGCTGTTCGTCGATGTACGGATCGACTTGCCGGCCGTCGATCGGTTCCGGCGCCATCAGCATCTGATTCACTTCTTGGGCGGAGCCCTGCGGCGGGCGACCGTTGTGGTCGATCGCGTACTGCTCGATGGCGCTCTCGTAGTTCGAGATGGCCACCCGGGTGGCGCTGATGTTCGCCTTCTGCTGCGAACCCAACAGGTTCGGCACGACCAGCGCGGCGATCACCCCGAGGATCGCCAGCACCAACAGGACTTCCACCAGCGTAAAGCCGCCGCGAGGCGCTACGGGGCGACGAACGGGACGGGCGGCGGAACGAGAACGGACGGGCGAACGCATGGGAGGGGGCTCAGCGGGAAACAATGCGGGGCTTCTGGACGAAACCCCGGCGAGGGACGCAGGTTTCGGGGGACCGCCGGGGTGCGACAATCCTCCCCGACCTGTCGGGAAGGTTGGAGAGGGGGTCAGGCGATGCCGCTGCTCTTGAGGATCGGCAGCATCAGGGCGATGCACAGGAACAGGATCGCCCCGGCCATGACCGTCAGCATGATGGGTTCGAGCAGCCGGACGAACAGGTCCAGCTGGCGGGCGGTGTTCCGCTCGGTGGCGTCGGCGATGTCGATCAGGACCTGCTCCAGATTGTTCGCCTCCTCGCCGACGGCGATCATCTCCGTGACCTCTTCCGGGAACTGCCCCGAAGCGGCCAGCGGGCCGGCGATGCTGCGGCCGGCGGTGATGCTCTCGGAGGCCTGCTCGATCGCCGCGGACAGCACCCGGTTGCCGGTGGCGTCCTTGGCGATCCGCAGGCTCTGCAGGATGGGCACCCCGTTGTTCAGCAGGGTGCCGAGGATCCGGCAGAACCGGGCGATCGCCAGATTGCGGGCGATGGGGCCGAAGCCGACCTCCTTCTTCCCCACTTTCAGGCCGAACAGCCGCACCTGGTCCCACTTGAGCCGGCCCTCCTCCGTCTCGCGGACGTAGCGGACGAGGAAGTAGAGCCCGCCGGCGACCGCGGCGGCGATCACGATCGCCCACTGGCTCCGCAGGATGTCGCTGGCCGCCATCAGCAGACTGGTCGCCGCGGGCAGTTCCCCGCTCTCGGCCATCCGTTCGAAGATCGGGGCGAAGTTGGGCACGAAGAACGTGATCATGGCGATCACGATGCCGCTGCCCATGACCAGCAGGAACAACGGGTAGACCATCGCCCCGACCACCCGCCCGCGGAGTTCCTGCTGGTGTTCCGTAAAGGAGGCGATGCGCTTCAGCACGTCCTCGAGGAACCCGCCCTCCTCCCCGGCGGTGATCATGCTGACGGCCAGCTCGCTGAACGCCTTGGGATGGCGCCGCATGGCGTCGGCGAGGCGGTTGCCGTCCGCGACCTCCGTGCGGACGTCCTCCAGCACGCTTTGCAGCGCGGGGGCAGTGCTTTTCCGCTCCAGCAGTTCCAGGCTGCGCAGCAGCGGCACGCCGCTCTTCAGCAGGTCGGACAGTTGCGAATAAAAGGAGGCTAGGTGCTTTCCGCCGACCCGCTTCGTCCCGGCCTTGGCCTTGGTGCGGGCGGCGTCGTTCAGCTCGACCGACAGCGGGAACAGCCCTCGCCCGGCCAGCGTGGTCAGCGCATCCCGCTCCCCCGCGGCGGAGATCGTCCCGGTCAGGGCCGCCCCGGAGGCGTCCCGGGCGGTGTAGGCGAAGTCAGGCAAGGAAGCCCTCCGGGCAAATTCCAATGACCAAGACATTAAGAATCAAGGACCGCCTGTGCGGCATCACTTGGTTCTTGAATTCTTGGACTTTGAAGCTTCTCAATCCATGTCTCCCTTGGTGACCCGGACGATCTCTTCGACGCTGGTTTCGCCGCTGAGGCAGCGTTGCCAACCGCTGTCGCGGAGGGTCGTCATGCCCTTCGACCGGCCGTGCCGGCGGATGGCGTCCGAGGGGGCGTTCTCCGCGACCATCTGCCGGAGTTCGTCGTCGGAGATCAGCAGTTCGAAGATACCCGTCCGGCCGCGATAGCCGGTCTCGCCGCAGGCCCGACAGCCCACCGCTTTGAACAGCGTCGCGGGCGGTTCGCCCTTCACGCCGGGGGGCATGTCGCGGGGATTGAAGTCGTACTCCCGCTTGCAGTCCACGCAGAGTTTGCGGACCAGCCGCTGGGCGAGGATCGCCTCGACGGTACTGGCGACGAGGTAGCTTTCCACGCCCATATCGATGAGGCGGGTGAACGACCCTGGCGCGTCGTTCGTGTGCAACGTGCTGAACACGAGGTGCCCGGTGAGGCTCGCCTGAATCGCCGCCTGGGCGGTTTCGCCGTCGCGGATCTCGCCGATCAGCACCACGTCCGGGTCGTGCCGCAGAATCGAACGCAGCCCCGCGGCGAAGGTCAGCCCGACCTTGGAATGCACCTGAATCTGGCTGATACCGTCGGACTGATATTCGACCGGGTCCTCGACGGTGATGATCTTCACCTCCGGGGATTTAATCTCGTTCAACGCCGAATACAGCGTCGACGACTTACCGGACCCGGTCGGCCCGGTGACGAGGATGATGCCGTTGGGCTGCGTGCAGGCGAGGCGGAACGGCTCGATGACGTTCGGCGGCATGCCGACGTTCTTGAGGTTGAACGTCATGCGGCTCTTGTCGAGCAGACGCATGACGATGCCCTCGCCGTGAATCATGGGGATGATCGAGACGCGAACGTCGATCTCCCGGCCCTTCACCCGCAGCTGGATGCGGCCGTCCTGCGGACGCCGTTTCTCCGCGATGTTCAGCCGCGACATGATTTTCAGACGCGTGATCATCGCGTTCTGAAAGTGCACGATCTCCGGCGGCATCGGCTGGATGCGCAGCACGCCGTCCACCCGGAAGCGGATCGTCAGCCCCCGCTCCGCCGGTTCGACGTGAATGTCGGAGGCGCCTTTATTCAGTGCCTCGACCAGCAGTTCGTTGACCAGCTTGATCACGCTGGCGGCCTGGGCCTCCTCGGCCTCCTCGCCGAGGTCCTCGCCCAACTCCTCCAGCAGTTCGACGCCCTCCTCCTCCCGCCGGGCCACCAGCGCGCTGACGGTGTCGCCGCCGACGCCGAGGTGCGCCTTGATGAGCCCGGCGATGTCGTCCCGGCGGGAGAGCGCCGGGATCAGGCTGAGGCCGGAGAGCGAACTGAGTTCGTCCAACCCTTCCAGATCGAACGGGTCGCTGGTGGCGACGACCACCCGGCCGTCCCGCTCGTGCAGCGGGAGGAGCGTGTGGCGAAAGATCGGGGCGGCGGGGAACCGCGCCAGCAGCCCCTCCTCGATCTCGAAATCCTTCAGATCGACGTAGGGATAACCCAGTTCGTCCCCGATGGCCGCGAGCGCGGCCTGTTCGGAGAGCATGCCGAGGTCCACCGCGGCCTGATCGACCCGTCGGCCATTCCGGCCCGCACGGGCGGCTGCCAGTTGGTCGGAGGTGAGGAGCCCGCGACGGGCGAGCATGGCGCCAAGGTCCATCTCACCGCCCCCCGCGGCCGCCGCGGGTCTGGCCGCCGCCGCCCGCATCGCCGCGACCGCCGCCGGCGTCGCCCCGTCCGCCGCCCGCGTCGCCGCCACCGCGTCCGCCGAATGCCCCGCGGCCGCCGTCGCCGCCGCCGCGGTTCTGCATCATCTGTTGAAACATCAACGCACGGGCGGCGGCGTCGGTGCCCCCGCCATTGTCGTCCGAGCGGGGGGACGGCGTCGAACCGCCGCCGCCGGTGCTCCGCGGAGACCGCACCACCGACCCGCCGCCGCCGCTGACACGGGGCATCATCGAACTGAGGGCGGCGGTGACGCTGGTCGGATCGGCGTCGCGGAGCGTCATGAACTGCACGCCGCGTTCGGCGTCCTTCGCGGCCAGGTCTAAGTCTTGGACGAGGTCCTCCACCTGCTGGAACAGGCTCTCCGGGGCGGACACGACCAGGCGACTCGTGCGGGTGTCCACGCCGATGGAAAGCTGGACCGAGGCGGCGTCCCCGCCCCCGGCCATCCCTCCCATGAGCATGGCGAGCGGGTTGCTGTCGCCGCCGCCGCGGCTGCTCCCGCCGCCGCGGCTGCGGGAGGCCATCTGGGCGGCCATTCCTTCGGAGGTTTGCTCTTTAAAGACCTCGCGGACGATCTCAGCGACCTCGTTGACGTCCGCGTATTGCACGGGGATCGTCCGGGGCAGGCGCTCTCGGGCGTTATCCGGGCGGCTGTCGGCGTCCAGCACGGTCAGTAACTGCTCGACCTGCCGCACGCCGGTCCGGGGGCCCTGCACGTAGAGGGCGTTGGCGCGGACGTCCGGGACGATCTTCAAGCTGGTCGGTCCGCCGAGCGAACTGACGCCGGCGACGTCCATCAGGCTGCCGCCGAACGAGGACAGGCCGGAGGCCATCGTGCCCATCATCGTGCCGTCGCTGCCGACGCCGGCGACGCTCGCCGAGGGGATCAGTTGTTCCAGCGTCTCCGCCGTCGCCGTGGCGTCGGCGTTTACCAAGTAGAACACGTTCCAGCCGTCGTCCGGCGGGATCAGCGACCCGAGCCGGGCGACCAGGTCCTCCAGTTCGTTTAATTTTTCCTCGTCCTCCGAGTACAGCACGAGCTGCCCGTCCAGCACCGTCATCGTCACGGGGGCGTTCGGGTCGGCGGGCGGCACGTCGGCGGAGGCGTTCCCCGCGGCCGCGTTCAGGGCGTCTTCGAGGCTTTCGCCCGACTCAGCGGCCGCCGGAGTCGGGGTGGCCGGAGCCGGGGCCGCCGGTTCCGACGCGGGGGCGGCAGCGTCTCCGCTCTGCGGGGCGGCCGGGTCGTCCTGCGGGAGGGAGAAACTCGGTCCGCCGAGGACGCTGAACGGATCGTCCAGCCGGGCCTCTTCCTGCGGGACCGGCTTCTCTGTGCGGGACGCGGGGGCGCCGCGACGCTCGACCGCGTTGGGGGCCGAGGGCGTGACGATGCGAATCGGCGTGGGATCGCGAATCTCCCACATCTGCTGAAGCAGCGGGACCATCCGCTCCGGGTCGCGGCCGCCCAGCGAAATCGTCCGCAGCGAACCGCCCGCGGCCCGCGCGCCCGTGCCGTCCTCGCCCAGTTGCAGGAGGAGTCCTTTGATCTCCGACACCTGATCCGGCGTCGCCCGCACCAGCAAACGCCGGCCGAGCGGGTCCGGTTCCACGACCGGGGCCTTCTCGCCCTCGGCGATGAACATGTTGTTGAGGGTCAGCGTGACGCTCAACGGGTCGAGCCGGGAGAGCGGAATGACGACCGACTGCGTCTCCGCCCGCACGTTGCCGTCGATCTGCTGGACGATCTCCGCGATCCGTTCCTGCTGGCCCGGCGCTGCGTTGATGTGCACGGCCCGGCCGCGGTCGTCCTCGTTCACCATCGCGTCCGGGAACAGGCTGACGATCGTGTCCCGCACGTCGTCCGGGTCCGCGGATTGGAGGGGGTAGGAGCGAAACACCGGCCGGCTGGAGGCGTAGGCAATCGGGTTGCCGTCGGCGTCCTCGGAGACGTCCACCGCCTTGAGGATTTCCTTCACCAGCAGGATCTTCTCCGGCCGGGCGGTGATCAGCAGGGTCTGCGTCCGCTCGTCGGCGGCGACGGAGATTTCCTGGTTCTCGTTGCTGCTTCCGCCGCGGCGGTCGCGGCTGTTACTGCTCTCCATCCCGAGTTGCGTCCGCACGGCCATCGCGGCGTCGTAGGCGTCCAAGTGTTTCAGGGGGACCTGTTCGAACACGATCTCCTGCCCGAGTTGGCCCAGCAGGGCGGCGATCCGGCGGACGTTCCCGCCGATGTCCCGCACCACGACGCTGTTCATCGCCGTCAGCGACGCCGCAGTCCCCTGCGGGCCGAGGAACGGCTCGATCTCCTGCACGGCGGTTTTGGAGTCGCTCCCCTTCAGCGGGATCACGACGCGCACCAGTTCGTTGTCGCCCCGATCCGGCAGGTCCTCCAGGGCCACGTCCGGCACGAGGTTCGGCGGGATGCCCTCGTCGATGTTGGCGCAGATCAGGAACCGGTCCCGGCGGACCAGCACGTAGCCCCGCTGGAGCAGGTAGCCGTTGAGGATGTCCAGCGCCTCGGTCGGCGTGTATTCGCCGTCGTCGAAGTAGTTGAAGGTGCCCGGCGGGACCGGCCCGGGGTCGAGCGTCAGCCCGGCGAACTGGGCGAACTCCCGCAACACCGGCTCCCAAGGGGCGTAGCGAAAGTTGAAGCTCATGGTGTTCTCGGCGGCCGTCGGCTCCTCGATCGCGTCAGCGACCGCCGCGGGAACGACCGCGTCAGCGCCGGCGGCTTCGGCCACATCCGACATCGCGGTGGCCGTCTCGACGCTGGCCTCGATCTCCGTCTGGTCCATTTCCCTCCGCCGGCCGCGACCGAAGTCGATGGTGGCGGTGGCGCCCTCCGGCACGGCGGTGTCGAACTCACGCAGTGCCCCGAACTCTTGGCCGGTCACGGTCTGCGGCCCGCCGGCGCCGCGACGGTCGCCGCGGTTGAACAGGTCGTAGGAGGGCGCCGGGCCGATCTTTTGTTGGTAGGCGTTCCGCTGCTCGTCGGAGACCTTTTCCAGCATCTTTTCCTCCAACTGCTGGCGGAACTCCGGGTCGCGGAACTTCGCCCAGTCGCCGCTCTCCCGCAGCTTGGCGAACTCCGCGTCGCGGATCTCCCGCATGGCGTCGCGCTGCTCGTCGGTCAGTTTGAGTTCGGCGGCGAGGTCGTCGCTCTCGATCGCGCCGGAGACGCCCCGCTGGCGGACCTGAATCTGCTGGTACCGCTCCCGCTGTTCGTCAGTGAAGACCTCCTTGGACTGCTCCTGGAACTTCTCCTCCGCGGCTCGGAACTGTTCGGACATCTGCTCGCGGACCTTCTGCCGCTCCTCGTCGGTCGTGGCGTTGCGGAACATCTCGCCGATCTTTTCCCGGTCGAGTCCCTCGCGGGAGGCCTCGCGCAGCTCGCGGAGCTTCTCGATCTGATCCGCCGAGAGCCCGACTTCTTCCCGAAAGCCCTCGTTTTCAAACAGGTCCGGCGGGCCGCCGGGACCGCGACCGCCGCCCGGACCGCCCCGCTGTGCAAAGGCGGGACCGGCGCACAGCAGCGCGATCGTCGCCGCCCACAACACGCGACGGCCGGAACCGACGGGGTGGAGACGCGGCGGAGACGCAATCGAGCGGGACATGCGGCGATTCGGGCAGGCGGGACGAACGGAAGGAACGGCCGACGCGGCAGCGGGTTTCAATACGGCGACGGTCAATGCTACGAGCGGCCGGGGGGAGGGTCGACGGGCGAGCCGACGGCGGTCAGCGGGCGATCGGGGCGACGGCGGGCGGCGAGGGTTCGACCGGCGGGGAGGATGCGTCGTCGATCGGGAACGCCCGAAAATGAGGGGCTCGGCGACACCTACGGGGCGCGACCGGTGTTCCCTAGGATAGTTCAACCCCGCCGCCGCGACGGCGGACCTCTCAAAATCTCGAAAGCCATGCCTCGCCGCCCATTGACGACCGCCGGTCCGTTTCTGCTCGCCTGTGCCGCCCTGCTGGTGACCGCAGACGCGGCCATGGCTCAGTCGGATCGCGGCATGCGCGGCGGTCCGCCGACCCGCGGCGGGGAGCAGTCTCCCGAGCGCGGCGACCGATCTCAGTTCGGCCGCGGCGACCGCGGCAGTCAGTTCGGCCGGGGGGAACGCGGCGGCCCGCCGGGTCGTGACGAACAGTCGGACCGTGGCGGTCCGCCCGATCGCGGCGGCCGGACCGAGGGGGGAGATCGCGGCGGCCCGCCTGACCGCGGCCGCGGGGGCGAAGGGGAGGATCGAGGCGGTCGGGGCGGCCCCGGCGGCCCCGGCGGCGGCGAGGAGGGGCAGTCCCGTGAGCGACGGATCTTCGACTGGGTCTGGAGCCGGGCCGACCGGAACAACGACGGGCAGATCACCCCGGACGAGGTCGGCGACGATCGGATGAAACGGTTCATGCAGGACCGCGGGCTCGATCCCCAAAAGGCCTACTCCCGTGACGCCTGGAATAAGGGGGCGGAAGCCTACGAGCAGAAACGCGCCCGCGAGCAGGAAAGCGAGGGCGGCGAGGAGCAGCGCCGGGAGGAGCCGCAGGGCGACGAGTCCCGCGAACGCTCGTCCCAGTCCAGCGGACCCAGCTTCGTCCGCGGCGGCGCCCGGGACGGACGGGGACAGCCGGTCCGCGTCACCCGCGACTTGCCGCAGGCGTTCGGCGAGTTCGACGCCGACGAGGACGGCCAGATCGGCCTCTACGAATGGCGCCTCTGGAACCGCGCCCTGCTCGCGGAGTTCATCACCCTCGATCGCGACGGCGACGGCTACCTCACCCCCCGCGAACTCGCGGAGGCCGATGCGCGCGACTACGCCCGCGGCGAAGGCGCCGTCCTGCCGCCGTCGAGCCTGACCGTGGTCCCCGCGCCCATCGAGTCGTCTAGGGAGTCGCCGACCAGCGCCGTCCCCACGCGGACGGCCACGCCCGTCGTGAGCGCCGCCCCCGCGGCCGCCGCGGAAATCAGTCCCAGCGACCGGACGGCGGCGGAGCGGTTCTTCAAGCTGCTGGACCGCGACCGCAGCGGCAAGGTGAGCCTGCCGGAGTGGGACCGCAGCGAGAAGCTGAAGCCGAAGTTCGAGGCCGCTGGCGCGGACCTTTCCGCGGACTTGGACCTGGAAACGTTCGTGACCTACTACGGGAAAACGCTGAACGGTTAGGACCGCCTTGGCGAACGCAAAGAACGTCCCGGACCCTCGGAGGGTTCGGGACGTTCTCGTTTCGGCCGGTGCGGAATCGTTCGGGGACGCCCGCAAGCGCCCCCGCGTCGGCTCACAGCTGCGACTCGTCGTAGCGGTCGGTCAGGGACAGGGCGAGGAAGCGGATGAAGCCCTCGCCGAAGACCAGTCGGAGACGGCCGCCGCCCGAGGGGGTGGGGCCGAACCGGACGAGCAGCCGGTCCGAGCCGTCAGCGAAGGCGTCGCGGGCGCGGAGGCCCGCATCGTCCACCTCGTCGAGGTTGTCGGAGAACCAGCCGTTGACGTTGACCGCCCCCCGCACGGGGGCCTCCGGGGCGACGCCGAGGCGGCCGGCGGTCGCCTGTACCGCCTCGACGGCCGCCATCGCCTCTTCCAGCGAGCCCTCGGCGCCGATCACCGCCCAGACGTGCTGGCGACCCAGCCCAACGTGGATCGCCGGCTGACCGCCGAAAAAGCGGAAGCGATCGCTTTCCTGCACATCGACGGCGACCGGCTCGTCGTCGCCTTGCTCTGTCGCATCCACAGCCGTGGCCCGGTCGCCGTCGCTCGCGACGTCGAAGCGGTGCCAAGTCACGCCGTTCTCTGCCGCGACGTTCAGCGTCAGGTTTTGCACCAGCGGGTTGTTCTCCGGCAGCTTGTCGAGCAGCCGTTCCAACACCTGCGGCACTCCCTGGCTGAAGCGGTCGCCCTGGGCGATCGTCATGCCGCCGAGGGCCATCATCCCCGTCGACTCCCGCCGGCGGACCTGCGTGAAGAAGTTCAGTTCACCGTTTTCAACGGTGACGATCAGCGGCTCGAAAACGTCGTTCGTCAGTTGCCGCGTGGCCGGGTCGATCAGCGTGTAGTCGCTCGTGCCGGCCTCGCGGACTTCCTCCAGTTCCCCGATCCGCGCGGGCTCTTCGTCGCCGAGGGGCCGCAGGCCGGAGAGGGCGGCGCCGAGTTCGTCCTGGGCCACGCGGAGTTGTTCGATCGTCGCCGCCTGATCCCAACTGTTGTAGGTCAGCCCGGCGACGAGGCTCAGCGGGGCGGCTTCTTCGTAGAGCACGTCGAAGGCCGTCGGACGGGCTTTGATCCGGGCCAACTCCTCCTCCCAGGCGGTGCCCGGGACGGCCTCGAAGGCGAGGTCGACCTCGATCGTCCGCCGCTCCGCGGAGGCGTCGATCCCGAGGGTGATCTCGTCGGAGCCCTCCAGCAGGGCCTCAAGCTGTTCCAGCGTGCGCTTCGCCCGGTTCTTCCGGACGCGGAAGGCGGCTTCGGGCTCGTCGTCGCGGCGCTGCATCTGGGTCTGCGTGTTCTGGCGGAGCAGGTTCTGAAAGAGCTTCCGCATGCCCGGCGGGATGTTCTTCGGCAGGGCCTGGGCGGCAAAGTCGTAGCGGGCGGCCAGCGGGCCCGCGACGTTCAGCGGGTTCGGCAGGATGCGTTCCTCCAGGAACGGCCGCTCGTTGGAGATCAGCGCGTAGTCGTCCTGCAGTTTGACGAACAGGGTGAAGCCCCCCTTCACCTCCATCAGGTCGTCGGTCAGCATTTCCGTCGTGACGTTCGGACGGGTACTGAGCGACCCCCGAAAATCGGCCAGATCGGAGATCGGCAGGAAGCCGACGGGGCTGGGAATCGGCACGAAGCCCGGCTTCAGGAACACCATCACCCCGAACGGCCGGGTGCGGTCCACGCCTTCCAAGTTGTTGACGAACTCCAGGTAGCCGTCGACGACCTCCGACATGTCCTCCCGTTCGACGGTCGAGAACATGAAGTCGATGTCCGCCCGCGCCCGTTCCACGCCGGCGAACGTGATCACCCCGACGGGTTCGAGCCGTTCGAGCGGCGGTTCGGTCTCCTCCTGCCCGGCCGCCCGCGGAACGACGGCCGGCGAGGCGAGGGCGAGGGCGAGGAGCGGGGCGAGCGACAGGCAGCGGCGCATGGCGGCGGATCGTGAGGAACGGAACGCGAGGCGATACCGTTCCAACCCCCCGCGGGTTTCGCGGGTGTCGCGCTGCCAAGGTTGTTTGAGCCCCACCACCAACCCGGAGCGTCAGTGAGGGCTTCGGCGCCGCCCGCCCCTGCGGGGCGGGCGGCCCTCGCTGACGCTTCGGGTTAGTGGAAGGCTAAACCTTCCGCACCGTCACCGCCTCGCCGCCGGTCTCGCCGGGGGTCAGGGAGTCGGCGAGGGTTTCGCCGCGGATGTAGTCCGTCCAGGTCTCCACGGCGGCGGCCCGTTGGGCGTCGGCGGGGTCGTAGGTGACGGCGATGCGGTCGCTGAGTTCCAGCCCGGCGGCCTTGCGGGCCTCCTGCACGAGCCGCACGAAGTCCCGCGCCCGGCCCTCGACCTCCAGTTCCGGCGTGAGGGCGGTGGAGAGGGCGACGGTCACGCTTTCGCCGCCGGGCAGCGTCTCGCTGGCGCTGGCCCAGTCGCCGGACTGCTCCGTCGTGACCAGCACGTCCTCCGGCCCCAGTTCCAGCGGTTCGCCGCCGACCGTCACCGTGACGTGTTCCCCCCGCCGCAGCGGGGCGAGTTCGTCCGACAGGGCCGGCAGGGCCTGTCGGATCGCCCCCAGCCGCTTGCCGTAGCGCGGGCCGAGCGTCTTCAGGTTCGGCTTGAAGGTGTATTTAACGAGGTCGTCCAGCGACTCGGCCGGCGTGACCGTCTTAACGTTCAGTTCGTCGGCGATCACGTCCGCCAGGGTGGCGACCGCCGCGGCGACGGCCGGATCGTCCGTGGAAACCCGCAACTCCGGCAACGGTTGCCGCACGCGATGGCCCGTTTCCTCCCGCAACCGGTGCCCCAGTCGCACCGCCGCCTGGGCGGCGGCCATGCGGGCCGTGAGGGTGGCGTCCGGGTCTGCGGGGTGGTCGCTGACCTTCGGAAACGGGCAGAGGTGCACGCTGTGCGGCGGCCGCTCGCCCTTCGGCGTCCCCGCATTTTGCGCGATAACGAGCGCCTGATAGATGCGTTCGGCGAGGAACGGCATCGACGGAGCGACCAGCTTCGCCAGCGTGACCAATGCGGAGTACAGCGTGAGATACGCCGCCCGCTTGTCCGTATCCGCCTGGGGACCGGACGCGTCCGCCGTCCGCCAGAACCGCCGCCGATTTCGGCGGATGTACCAGTTCGACAGGTCGTCGAGAAAGGCTTCGACGGCCCCGCAGGCGTCGGCGGGGCGGTAGTCCTCGTACCCCTCCGTCACTTCGGCGATCGTCTCCCGCAGTCGGGCGATCAGCCAGCGGTCGATCTCCGGGCAGTCCTTCAGCCCGACGACGGTCTTGTGGGTGATCTCGAAGCCGTCTGCCCGGGCGTATTCGGTGAAGAACGTCAGGCAGTTCCACAGCGGGATCAGCACCCGGCGCCGGGTCTCGTCCGCCGGGCCGCTGGTGACCTCGCAGGTGGGGAAGCCCTCGCGGGTCTGTTGGATCGTGCCCTCGGGCGTCGCCAGCGGGACCGGGCTGTCCGGGTGGCGGGTGCCGAACCGCAGGTCCCGGGCGGGGTCCTGGGCGAGGTACATCCACCGCATCGTGTCGACGCCCAGTTGCTCCGCGGCCTCCTCGAACCAGATCGCGGTGCCGTCGCTCTTGTGCATCGCCCGGCCGGTTTCGTCCAGGACCAGCTTGTAGCCGAACAGGGCCTTGAACGGCCGTTTCTCCTCCGGCGTCGCCTCCCCGTGGCGCATCATCGTGCCGAGGGCCAGCAGGGAATAGAACCAGTTGCGGAACTGGCCGGGGAAGCTCTCGCTGACCAGATCGAACGGGTAGAGCTTCTCCCACTCCCCCCGGTCGACGTTGTAGCCGGTCGTGCTGAACGGCGTGATGCCGGCGTCCAGCCAGGGGTTGCCCACGTCCGGCACGCGGCTGAGCAGCTTGCCGGTGGTGGACGATTGGATCTTCACCCCGTCGATCCAGGGCTTGTGCGGGGTGCGGCCCTCGAAGCCGTCCCAGCCCTCGACGGCCCGCTCCTTCAGTTCGTCCAGCGAACCGATCACCTCGAACTCGCCGCTCTCCGGGTCGGCCCAGATCGGCAGCGCCAGACCCCAGAACCGCTTCTTGGAGACCATCCAGTCCCGCATGTTTTCGAGCCATTCCAGCTCGCGCCGTTCGCCGTCGATGCTCTCCGGCCGCCAGTCGATCGTCTTGACGACCTCCTTGATTTCGTCCCGCCAATCCATGCGGATCAGCCATTCGTCGACCAGGCGGAAGATCAGCTCCTCGCCGGTCCGCCAGCAGTGCGGGTAGACGTGCGGGTAGAGCTCGTCGGCGACGTGGAAGCCGCTTTCCTTCAGCCGAGTCAGGACCAACGCGGCGGCGTCCGGCTCGTAGGCGGCCAGGCCGGTGAACTCGCCGAAGCCCTCGACGAAGCGGCCGGCCTCGTCCAGCGGGGCGACGATCGGCAGGCCGTGCTGCTCGCCGAGTTTGTGGTCGATATCGCCGCAGCCGGGGGCGGTGTGCACGATGCCCGTACCCTCCGCCGCGGTGACGACGGAGCTGCCCCGGCTGTCCCGGCCGCCGTCGATGACCCGGTGGGCCTCCGCCGCCGACGGCTCCCCTTCCCCACCCGGCTCCACGGGAAACCCGCCGGGCGACTGCTGGGCGGGCAACGCGTCGAACGGGCCGTCGTATTGCAGGCCGATCAGTTCGGAACCCTTGACCGTGCCGACGACCTCGTAGCCGCCCTGTTCCTTGAAGATCTGGGCGAGCGTCTTCAGCTTCGGGACGCCCTCCGGCCAGGGGCCGTCGCCGCCGAAGCCTTCCTTAAACTCTTTGGCGAGCCGCTGGTTGTTCAGCGCCTCGGCGGCGACGTGCAGGATCGCGCCGTCCCGGTTCAGCTTCACCCGGGCGTAGTCCAGATCGCCGGCGACGGCGCAGGCGACGTTGCTGGTCAGCGTCCAGGGGGTGGTCGTCCAGGCGAGCAGGTACTCGTTCTCCCGACCGCGGATCGGGAAGCGGACGAACACGCTGCGGTGGGTCGTCAGCTTGCGGCCGTCGGCGACTTCCATCTGGGAGTAAGCCGAACCGGCGGTGCCGCCCCAGGGCATCACGTCGTTGCCGCGGTAGACCTTGCCGCGCTCGTGGCACTTCTTGAGGAAGGACCAGATCGTCTCGTTGTTCTCTGTGGAGAACGTGAAGTAGCTCCCGCCCCAGCCCGCGGCGTCGCGGGGGGAACCGAGCCGGGCGGTGATCTCCTCCGGGTGCCCGGTGACGACCTCGCCGGAGGCCGTTTTGTAGGAGACCTCCCGGCTCTCGCCGAGGGCGTCGGCCAACCGCCGCAGTTCGTCCGGGTCGTCCCAGTCCATCCAGTAGCCGAGGCGAACCGACTGCTCCGTCTGCCGGGCGGCGAACCGCAGCACTCGCTTCTTGCACTCCGTGACGAAGCGGTCGACGCCGAAGGCCTGGATGTCCGCCTTGGATTGCAGGCCGAACTCCTTCTGCACCTCGACCTCGACCCAGAGGCCCTGACAGTCGAAGCCGTTCTGCCACCAGCACTTCCGGCCGTTCATCGCGTGAAAGCGGCGGAAGGCGTCCTTGTAGGTGCGGCCCCAGGCGTGGTGCACGCCCATGGGGTTGTTGGCCGTCATCGGGCCGTCGAGGAACGTCCACGGTTCGCCCTGCTCCGTCTGATCGCGGAGCTGATCGAAGGTGCGGTTCTGCTCCCAGAACCGCAGGGTGTCGTGTTCCCCGGCGAGAAAGTCGGGACCGGCGAGTTTGGGGAACGGGGACGGCACGGCGGCGGCGGGTCTCAGGAGGCGCGGGGCGGGATGGTACGGATCCGCTCCCAGACAGGCGAGCGGGGGGCGTCAGCCCTCCCGTGTCCGTGGGCGGGCGCCCCGTTCGGAGCGGCGGCTTTGAGAGCACACGGAGGGCGGACGCCCACCGCTCGCCGACGGTTCGTTACAGCCGCGGGATGACGCGTTGCAGCAGCGCCGACAGCGCCGCCCCGCCCCGCTCGGCGGTGGCGATGATCTTGGCGATATCCACCGGCTCCAGCCGGTCGGGATCGCAGAGGTCCGTGACCACGCTGAAGGCCAGCGTTTTCAGGCCGCAGTGCTTGGCGACGATGCACTCCGGGACGGTGCTCATGCCGACGACGTCCGCCCCGAAGCCGCGGAGCATACGGTACTCGGCGCGGGTCTCCAGGTTCGGGCCGGGCACAGCGACGAACACGCCCTCCCGCAGCGTCATCCCCGCCGCGGCGGCCTCTTCGCGGGCCAGGGCCAGCAGGCCGCGGTCGTAGGGCTCGAACATGTCCGGGAACCGGGGGCCGAGCGCGTCGTCGTTCGGGCCGGTCAGCGGGTTGCCGGGCAGCAGATCAATGTGGTCCTCGATCAGCATCGAATCGCCCAGCTCGAACGCCGGGTTTAGGCCGCCGGCGGCGTTGGTCAGCACGAGGGTCTCCGCCCCCAGCGCCCGCACCACGCGGATCGGGAACGTGCACTCGGCGAGGGTGTAGCCCTCGTAGGAGTGAAACCGGCCGTCCAGCACGGCGACGCTCGCCCCGCCCAGTTCCCCCAGCAATAGCCGGCCCCGGTGCCCGGGGGCGGTGGAGGCGGGAAAGTGCGGGATCTCCAAGTAGGGGATCTCGGCCTCAACGGCGACGGCCTCCGCCAGCCCGCCCAGACCCGTGCCGGTGACCACCGCGACCCGCGGCGTCCGCCCGCACCGCTCGCGCACGGCGGCGGCGGCCGCGTCGATCTTCTTCGCCAAATCAGGCATCACGGCGGCGCCGTCGGGGGAGGCGGGGACGGAGCTCAAAAATCGTCGTCCTCGTCGTCGAGGAAGTCCTCGTCGTCGTCCTCGTCCTCCTCCTCCTCAAAGTCGTCGTCCTCGTCGAGGTCTTCGTCGATCTCCTCCTCGTCGATCTCGTCCTCGTCCTCCTCTTCGAGCTCCTCATCCTCGAACTCGTCGTCCTCGTCCTCCAGCTCGTCTTCGAACTCGTCGTCTTCGTCGTCGAAGACCTCCTCAAATTCTTCCTCGTCCTCGATCACCGCCCATAGCTCGAACGGCCGGGCGCTCGGCATCGCGGCGACGTCGGGGTCGATGGTTCCGGTCGAGAACGGAACGAAAGGGGCGGCAGGTTGAACCGTGAGCATCGCGGCGAGAGCGTCGGCAAGGTGGCGCCACGGCGGACCACCCGCCGGGGGGCTCCGAAGTAGAGGCGGCGGCGGAGGGTGTCAAGCACTCGTCCGCCCATTTTCCGATGACTCCGCCCGACCCGCCGACCGACCCCTCCGCGCACGAAAAACCGCCGGACCCGAAGGTCCGGCGGTCGGCGACGGTTTCGAGGAACCGATTCAGTGGAGGATAGGGGACTCGAACCCCTGACCTCCTGCATGCCATGCAGGCGCTCTCCCAGCTGAGCTAATCCCCCGTGAGGTGCGGTTTGACCCGCTCGGCGTCCGTCGGACACGGCCGCCCCGCGTCGGGTTCACGGGAACCCGTCGCGGGCGGAACGATAGGAGAACCCGCCCCGCTCCGTCAACCCGATCGGCTCGGATTCTCGCTCAGGCCTTCGGCGTCCGCTCCGCGGACCGTTCGGCGGCAAGCGTCTGCAACGCTTTCAGGTCGAGTTTGCCAGTCCCAAGCACCGGAATCGCATCCACCTTGTAGAAGGCGTCCGCGTCCGGCAGCCAGAGGTTCGGCAGGCCGCTCTCGTTCAGTTTCGCCCGCAGTTCGCTCACCGGCAGCGGCAGGTCGCGGTGCAGCACGACGACCCGCTCGCCTTTCTTCGCGTCCGGCACGGCGCTGACGGCGAGCGTCGGGCCGTCCGCCTCGGCGCCCTCCTCCGCCGGCTCCTCCGGCCCGCAGGCGCAGGCCTTCAGGAGGGCTTCCTCGATTTTCAGGTGCGGAACCATCTCCCCGCCGATCTTGCTGAACCGGCTGAGTCGCCCGGTGATGTGGATGAAGCCGTCCTCGTCGAGCCGCGCCATATCTCCCGTGTCGTACCAGCCGTCGCGGACGGCTTTCGCGGTCTTCTGCGGGTCGTGCAGGTAGCCCTTCATCACGGTCGCCCCGCCCACCTGGAGCACGCCCTCCTCGCCGATCGGCAGTTCCTCGCCGGTCTCGGAGGAGACGATTCGCACCCGCACGCCCGGCAGCGGGCGGCCGATCGTGCCGTGCTTCAGGCCCGGCACGTCGCCGGGGCGTTGGCGCTCCGGCGGGACGTTGCAGGAGACGACGGGGCTCAGTTCCGTGGCGCCGTACCCCTCCGTGGGAGCGATGCCGAACTTCTCCGCCCACGCCTCCCGCAGGTCCGCGGGAAGCTGTTCGCCGCCGACGACCACCAGGTTCAGGGTCCCCAGTTGCTCCGGCGTGCAGCGTTTCAGGTAGCCGCGGAGGAACGTCGGCGTGGCGAAGGTGATCGTGGGGCGATATTTCTCCCCCAGCTTGCCGACGGTGCGGCTGTCGAGCGGGTTCGGCCCGTAGACGCCGGCGCCGGGATGCACCAGCGGCCACCAGAGCGTCGCTGTGTAGCCGAAGCTGTGGAAGAACGGCAGCACCCCGAGCGTCACGTCCTCCTCCACCGGGTGGGCCAGCGGCTCGATCGCCGCCAGTACGCTGCCGACGCTTTTGTGCGTCAGTTCGACCCCCTTCGGCTCCCCCGTGCTGCCGGAGGTGAACACGACGGTCAGCGTCGCGTCCGGGTCGAGACGGTCCAGCCCCAGCGATTTCGTCAGCAGGCCCAGCGGCAGGGCGGCGTGGGCGGCCGCCTTGAGCTTATCAAGGGCTCCGGCCCGCTCCTTCAGGTCTTCGAGGTAGACATATTCCGTGTCCAGCTCCATCGGCTTCTTCTTGAGGAAGGCCCGGCTGGTGAGCACGTGTCGCACCCCCGCTTCTCGCAGGCAGTGGTTCGCCACCTCGTTGGACAGCGTGTAATTCACGTTGACCGTCACCCGCTGATCGAGCGTTAGGGCGGCGTTCGCCAGCACAGCGCCGACGCTGGGGGGCAGCAGGACGCCGACGTGCTCCTCGTCCGCCGCCAGCACATGCTTGCGGAGGAGCGAACGGAACATCAGCGAACCGATCAGCAGCCGTTTGCCGGTCAGTTCCGTGCCGAGGGCGTCGGCGACCTTCAACCGGCCGGCGTCCGCCTTGCAGCGGGCGAGCAGCCCCAACGGCGGCAGAATCGCGGCGGGCGCGGCGTCGGTCGAAGGTGCGGGCATCGGAAGGGCGCGGGGCGGCTGGCGGCGGGGGGACGACGCAGGGTAAAGCGGCTCGAGCCCCGCCCCAACGAAGCCCGGCGCCTCCTGAGCCCGCGGCGGTTCATTCCGACCGCCGCAGACGGTTCGTCCCGCATGACCGCGACCCGCACGTCCCCCGCCGCCCCCGCCGCCGGTCGGCCCACCAAGGGGGCCGGGCTGCCCGCCGCGGCCGACGGTCATCCGGTGCTGTTCTTTGACGGCGTGTGCGGGCTGTGCAACGCAGCCGTCGATTGGCTGATGGCCCGCGACCCGCAGGGCGTGCTGCGGTTCGCCCCTTTGCAGGGCGAGACGGCGGAGAAACTGCTCCCGAGCAGCGATCGCGAGTGCCTCGATTCGCTGGTGTTCCTCGACGAAACCGGCCGGTCCCGTCGCACCCGGGCCGTGGTGCGGGCGCTGGGGAAGCTGGGCGGTCGCTGGGCGGCCGCGTCGTGGGCACTGTGGCTGATCCCCGGGCCGGTGCGGGACGTCGCCTACCGGCTGATTTCCAAGCTGCGCTACGCGATCTGGGGCAAGAAGGAATCCTGCCGGATGCCTACCCCCCAGGAGCGCGCCCGGTTCCTGCCGTGAGTCCCGCCGGCACTCTGTCGGACGGGGCGTCGTTGCCTCACTGCGCCTCGCCGAGGTCCGGCCGGAGGGCCTTCGCCCGGTGGAGGTAGACGTGCTGCACGTCGTGCTGGCCCAGCGGGGTGTCGACGTGGAGCAGCACGCGGATCAGTCGCGGCAGGGCGCCGGCGACGTCGATCTCGGAGGCGCACAGCAGCGGCACGGCCCCGAAGCCCACGCCGCGGGCCGCCTCGGCGGGGAAGCAGCTCGTCAGGTCGGGCGTGGTCGTGAAGAAGGCGCTGCTGACGCGTTCCAGATCGGTCACGTCGTTCCGCTGGAGCACTTCGCGGAGCAACTCCGCGGTGGCGGCGAGGACTTCCTCGCGGGTGTCGGCCTCGACGCTGGTGGCTCCCCGGATGCCGCGGATCATGGGTTGGACTCGTACGGGTCGACGCGAAAAATAGGGGCGGGGGGAGCCTAGGGTATCGGATGCGGCCGGGTTCGGCCTTTCCACGTCCCGGCGATCTCGGATACCCTGTTCTCAGCCTGTCCCGCAAGACGCCGGGGCGGTCTTCTCCTCATCTCCCCTGCAGGGAAGCGGCCATGCCTCTCCTCGGCGATCTCCTGCCCGACTGCCCGCCCTCCGCGGCGGAGGTGGAGGTGACGGGGGTGGGCACCGCCACGCACGCCAAGCCCGGCGACCTGCTCTTTCTGGCGGACCCGCAGGCGGCGTCGCTGCCGGCGGACTGTCCCGCGGCGGCGGTTCTGGTCGAGCCCGGCCTGGAAGGCAAAGCGGAGAAGTTCCCCGGCGCCGTCGTTCCGCTGAGCGGCGCCCGCGCCGCCTTCGTGGCCCTGCTGCCGACGCTCGCCCCGCGCCGCACCGGCGACAAGCAAGGCGTCTCCAAGGCCGCGTACGTTCATCCCTCCGCCACGATCGCGGAGAGCGCCACCGTCTACCCGGGCGCGACGATCTCCGAACACGCCGTGCTCGGCGAGGGCTGCGTCGTGTACCCGGGCGCCTTCGTCGGCCCCGGCTGCACGCTGGGCGAGCGGGTCGTCCTGCATCCCAACTGCGTGCTGCACGACGGCGTGCACCTGGCCGACGGCGTGACCGTGCAGGCCGGCGCCGTGCTGGGCCAGGACGGTTTCGGGTTCGACAGCGACGCCAGCGGCCATCGTCACCTGCCGCACCACGGTGGCGTGCGGGTCGGCAAGGGGGCGCTGATCGGCGCCAATACCACCGTCGCCCGCGGCATGGTCGCCGACACCTATCTGGGCGAGGGCACCGTCACGGACGCCCAGGTCGTGATCGCTCATAACTGCGACATCGGCCCGCACAATCTCTTCTGCAGTCAGGTCGGCATCGCCGGTTCGGTGACGACGGGATCTTTCGTGATCGCCGCCGCACGATCCGGCATCCTGGATCACGTCACGGTGTGCGACCACGTCACCCTGGGCGGTGGTTCCGGCATGACCCGCGATTGCCGGACGCCCGGCACCTACCTCGGCGCCCCGGCCCAACCGGCCGACGCGGAGGTCAAGGTGATGATGGCCTCCCGCAAACTGCCCGAGATGCGGCAAACGCTCAAAGTCCTGCAAAAGCAGGTGGCGGCCCTGGCCGCCAAAATCGAACGCATGGAAGCCGGGAACGACCCCGCCGCCGCACCCGAACTGAGCCTTCGCGAAGCGGCCTGAGGGTTCGCCCCCGCCTCGCACTGCCCCCAGACCCATGGTCTCCGACAGGCCCACCGCCGGCATGGACGCCGCGATCGACCCAGCCGCCGGCCCCCAGGCGATTCGCCTGGCGGCCCACACCCTGCCGCGCGCGGTTCCTGACCCGGACGATCAATCGCTCGATCGCCCCCTGCTGGCCCCGCCGCCGGGCCGCGTCGGTCTGCTGGCCGGCGCCGGTCAGTTCCCGTTCCGCTTCGCCGAGGCGGCGAAGGCCGGCGGGCACGAGGTGTTCGCGGTCGGCGTGCAGGGAATGTGCGATCCGGCCCTGGCCGACCTCTGCGACGGCTACCGCGAGGCCCCAATCTGCCGGGCCGGCAGCATGATCCGCAAGTTCCGCCGGGCGGGCGTGCGGGAAGTGGTCATGGCCGGCAAGGTCACGAAGACGGTGTTCTTCGAACCTTGGCGGGCTTTCAAGCTGATGCCCGACTGGCGGGCGCTGTCGATCTGGTTTCACCACGCCCGGCGGGACAAGAAGGACGACACGCTGCTGTTGGCGGTGATTGCCGAGTTTGCCCGCAGCGGCCTGACCGTCGGGTCCGCCCTCGATTACGCCCCGGAGCTTCTCGTGCCGCACGGCTTCCTCACCGATCGCCAGCCCACCCCCAAACAGTGGGAGGACATCCGCTTCGGCTGGGCCCTCGCCAAGGAGATGGGCCGGCTGGACGTCGGGCAGAGCGTCTGCGTCGCCGACAAGGCCGTGATGGCCGTCGAGGCGATCGAGGGCACCGACAAGTGCATCGAACGTGCCGGCGAACTGTGTCGGCGGGGCGGCTTCACCGTGGTGAAGGTCGCCAAACCGCAGCAGGACCGCCGCTTCGACGTACCGACCGTCGGCGAGAACACCCTCCGCACGATGCACGCCGCCGGCGCCCGCGTGCTGGCGATTGAGAGCGGCAAAACGATCATGATCGACCGCGGCCCGATGATGGACCTCGCCGATCGGCTGGGCATCGCAGTCGTCAGCCTGAACGCCGAAGAGCTGTCGCTGAAGGCCGCCGCGTAGGCCCGGCCGTCGCCCCCGAGCCCCGACCGTCAGGAAGGGGCCGCTCATCAAGCCTCCGAGCGGTCGCGTCGTTGAACCGTTGGCGCCGCATGGGGCACGCGGCGAATCCGGGGGGAGCGAGCTGTGAGAAACGACCCCTCCCTGACGGTCGGGGCTCGTGCCTTACTCACTCTCAGTACAACGCCGACGCCAGCCGGCGGCGGTAGTCGCCGACCAGCGGGTCGGCCCCCAGGACCTCGAACACCCGCAGCATGGCCGCTTTGCCGGCGTCGCGAGGCTGGCCGGGGAAGCGTTCGACCACGGACAGGGCCGCTTGCAGGGCCGGTTCGTACTCGCCCGCGGCGGCGAGGGCGTCCGCCAGGGTCAGTTGCGCCGCCGGGTCGTCCGGGGCCGCCTCCGCGGCGGCCCGGGCCTCGGCGAGGTCGGTCTTCCCGCCCGACTGCCGCAGGGCCAGTTCCGCCTTCAGCTTGGTGGCCTCCGGGGGGAGCGGGCCGCGTTGCTCCAGGTCGGCGAGCGCCGCCGCGGCCTCGTCCACGTCCCCCGTCCGCATCGCACAGCGGGCGAGGCCCAGCGTCGCCTCCGGGAAGCCGGGACGTAGATCGAGGGCAAGGCCGTACCGGATCGCCGCCGCGGTGGGACTGTCGGCCTCCAGTTTTGCGGCCTCGGCGAGGCGATGGTCCGCCTCGTCCGGGGCCAGCCGATGGAGCCACGCCCGCAGATCGGCCTCTGTCTTCAGCCCGACAAACTGATCGACCGGCCGCCCCCCGGCGAAGGCGATCACGTGCGGGATCGAGCTGACGCGGAACGCCGCGGCGAGCTGCTGTTCCTGATCGATGTCGACCTTTGCCAGCGTCCAAGCCCCATTGCCCTCCGCGGCGAGGCCTTCCAGCAACGGGCCGAGCGTCCGGCAGGGCCCGCACCACGGGGCCCAGAAGTCGACGACGACCGGGACCGGGCTGCGGAGGACGGCGGCCTCGAACGTCGCGGCGGTGACGTCGACGGTGAACGGCGGGCTGGGGGAGGCGGCGTCGGCGGACATGGCGTCAGTCTGGCCTTCACCGCCCCGTCCGGCCAACGTCTCAGTCCCACCACCACCGCGCGCCGGCCGCGGCGAGGGCGTCGGCCCGGGCCTGCTCCAAGTCGCCGCCGGAGTCCGGCGTTTGCCCGGCCTCCCGCAAGGCGTCGGCGGGTCGGATCGACACGCCGCCGCTGATCAGCCCCACGACCGTGCGGCCCGTGCTCTTCGTGTTGAACGCCGTCGGCACCGTCTTCGGCGCCGGGCCGACCGGCACCGGCAATGCGGCTTCGTCGAGCAGCAGGCCCGGCGTCCACCCGGCCTGCTCCGCCAATCGCTCCGCCCGCAGCAGTTCGGCCGTCACCGCCAGGTCGTACAGGCTCTGGAGCTGGGCGAAGATCGGCCGTTCGGCGGCCAATGCGGGCACCTGCTCCGTGAAGCGGTTCGCCCAGGCCACGTTGGACTGCCCCCGCTGACCGGCGTCGCGGCGGCTGCCGTCGGCGGCGATCGCCTCGTCCTCCGTCATCATCCGCAGGCGCTGACCGCGGAGGGCGAAGGCGGTGCGGTTGGCGTTCACGGCGACGGGTTCGTAGTCGGCGACGATGAAAAACCGCTGGGCGCTGTTCGCCCCCGGCCCGATTAGGGCGAGGTGCGACGGCAGAGCCCGCACCCCGGAGGGTTCAAGGCCGAGGGCGATCAGCTTCATGCGGTAGTCCGCCTCCGCCAGCGTGACGCCGAAGTGCGAACCGGCCGGGACGCCGTAGATGCGGATCGTCTGCTCGCCGAGGATCTCCGCCAGCTTCCGGTAGATGCCCGCCGCCTGCGAGACCGACCGCACCGCCCCGAGGCCGGCGGTCGCGCGAGCCATCGCGGCCTGGCGTTCGGGCACGGGGTCGATGGAACAGCCGATCGCTCCGTCCTGCCGTGCGTCTCCGCCGCGAAGCGCGGCCAGCAGATCGAACAGGTGCAACACCGGCCGCCCGCCGTGGTCGCCCTCCGCCGTGGAGACCTTCCGGCCCAGCGCATCCGGCCCAAACCCTCCGGCCGGGCCGACCAGCACCACGTCCCCCGGCTCCTCCGCCGTCCCCGGCTGGACGAGGATCGCCTCGATCCGGGTCAGACCGGCGAGGTGCAGCATCGTCTCGTCCGGCTCCTGCCCCGCCGCCGTCGCCGCGGCGAGGGCGGCTTCGAGCTTCCTCAGCGAGACCTTGCGGGCGTCGCTGCTCGCGTTGAGGTCCGCGGGCAGGTTCTGGGCGGCGAAGGCGGCCTGCCGGTCCCTGTCGAGCTTGGTGCCGAGGGTTTTGTCGTAGCGGGCGGTAAGGGCGCCGGCCGGGTCGATCAGCACGCCCCCGGCGTTGCCGTTATTCTGAGCGAGAGCCGTCGCGGGGACGAGCAGCGACGCGGCGAGCAGCAGGGAGACGCGCACGAGGTCGCACCGAATCGGGGACGGGAACGTCCGATGCTACGCGCCCCCGCCCTGCCGGACGAGACGCGCCGCGTGGGCGGCGAGTTCGTCCTCCGTCGGCAGCTCGATCAGCCGCTCCCGCCCGGCCCAAAACAGCGCGGCACAGGTGAGGTCCGCCGTCGTGCCCGGATTGCGGCGCGGCGAGCCGCCGCGGAGGAACCGGTCGAGTTCCCGGGCCGCCCGCCTGTGAACGGGCCAATCCGATCTCTCCGGCCGTTTGTGAACGACGTCCTCGGCTCGAATCCGCGCCTCTTCCGCCGTCGCCGGTCCGCACCGGCGGGCGATGTGCGAATCCGGGTGCCTCGAGAGCTCCATCAGGTAGAGAAACGTCGTCGCCGACTCCCACTTTCCAGTCCGTTCGAGGGGGAACCGTTCGGCGAAGATGCGCACGTCGTCAAATCCTACGGCGTACTGTCGAGCGATCCGATCGCGGTTGGCCGCCAACGTCATCGCTTCCGTCAGCGTCACCGTCGGCTCGTCCCGCACATCCTGCTCCGGCGTTTCCCCCAGCCCGCCGGGGCTCGCCAAGCGGATCGCTTCGTACACGGCCCAGGCGTCCTTCACGGTCGTCGCGGCAAGAACCGGCCCGACGCCGTCCGCCAGCGAGACGTCCTCCGGCACGGCGCACAGCGGGGCGAGCAGCAGGGCGATCCCGAGGTTCACGTTCGTCCCGCACTCCCGCCGGGTCGCCCGCACGCAGTTCAACACGGCCGGGCCGACGCCCAGCTTCGCAGCGGCCGGCAGCGTCTCCGCCGCGACATGGGCCGCGGCGACGAAGTGGGCGTAGGTGAGGTCAGCGAAGTCCGCCCCCGGGTAGACGTTCCCCGGCTTGCGGGCGGTGCACTCCGTGAGGCAGGCCCGGCGGACGAGTTCGGACAGATTCATCGGTCGCGCAGCAAAGAGCCCCGCCTGCGAAACCGCAAGCGGGGCTCATCCGGATCAGAAAAGAGTCGCGATTACTTCATCGCCGCCTTGGCGGCCTGCTGTTCGACGCGGGCCTTCAGGACGTCTTCCTGAATGTTCGACGGGACCTGGGCGTACTTCGCGAACTCCATGCTGAAGTTACCTTTGCCCTGGGTCATGGACCGCAGTTCGTTGGCGTAGTCGAACATCTCCGCCAGCGGGACTTCGGCCTCGACGGTCGCCATCCCGTGGCGGGTGGCGCTGTCGACGATCATGCCGCGCTTGCTGCTCACGTGGCCGGTCACCGGGCCCTGGAACTCTTCCGGGCACTCGATCTCCAGCTTCATGATCGGCTCTTGGAGCTTCACGGCGGCCCGTTTCAGGGTCTCCCGCATCGCCTGGAAGCCGGTCGTGTTGAAGGCCATTTCGGAGGAGTCGACGTCGTGGTACGAGCCGTCGTTGAGGATCATCCGGATCCCGACGACCTCGAACTCGCCCAGGGGGCCCTTGACGATGCCGCGACGCATGCCCTTCTCGATCGCGGGGATGTATTCGCGGGGAATACGGCCCTGCGTGACCTCGTTGACGAACTCGAACGGCTCCTCCGCAGCTTCCAGTTCCTCGTCCGTCATCGGCTCGAGCGTGCCCTTGACGTGGCCGTACTGGCCGGAGCCGCCCGTCTGCTTCTTGTGCTTGTGGTCGTAGTCGGTCTTCTTGGTCGGCCGTTCCTTATAGGCCACGCGCGGCGGACCGACCTCGCACTCGACCTTATATTCACGCCGGATGCGTTCGACGTAAATATCGAGGTGCAACTGGCCCATGCCGGCGATGAGGGTCTCGCCGGTTTCCTCGTCGCTGAAGACGCGGAAAGTCGGGTCCTCGCGGCGGAACCGCTCCAGCGCCTTACCGAGCTTGTCGGCCCCGTCCCGCTTCACCGGGGTGAGCGAGCGGGTGATGACGGCCTCGGCGACGAAGATGTTCTCCAGCGAATAGTTCACGTCGCCGCCGCAGAACGTATCGCCGGAGGCACAGTCCATGCCCACGACCGCGATGATGTCGCCGGGGCCGGCGGTGTCGACGTCGACGCGGTCGTTGGCGTGCATCCGCACGAGACGGCCGAAGCGGGTCTTCTGGCCGGTCCGGGTGTTGATGTAGCTGTCGCCCTTGTTGATCGTGCCCTGATAAATCCGGGTGTAGGTCAACTGGCCGAACTGCTCCTGGACGATCTTGAAGGCCATCGCGACGGTCGGCAGGTCCTTGTCCGGCAGCAGCTTGACGCGGGCGGCCTTGCCGTCTTCGTCGACTTCGTCCTGGTTCAACGCGCTGATGTCCCGCTCCAGGGGGCTGGGCAGGTAGCGGTTGACGGCGTCCAGCAGGGGCTGGACGGCCTTGTTCTTGAAGGCGGAGCCCATCATCACGGGGACGATCTGGTGGCTCAGCGTCGCCTCGCGGACGACGTCGTGGATCATCTTCGCGGGGATGTCCGCCTCCTCGAGCAGCTTCTCCATCAACTCGTCGTTGTAGAGGCTCAGGGCCTCCAGCATCTCGGCCCGTTTCTCGTCGGCCTGATCCTTCAACTCGGCGGGAACTTCCTCGGTGCGGACCTTCTCGCCCTTTTCGCCGTCGAAGTAGTAGGCCTTCATCTCGATGAGGTCGACGACCCCTTCGTGCTCGTCTTCCAGACCGATCGGGATCTGCAGCGGCACGGGGGTGACGTGCAGCTTGGCGGCCATCTGCTGGGCGACGCCGAACGGATCGGCGCCGGTGCGGTCGCACTTGTTGATGAAGGCGATCCGGGGGATCTGGTAGCGCTTCATCTGACGGTCGACCGTCAGGCTCTGGCTTTGCACGCCGCCGACGCTGCACAGCACCAGGATGGCGCCGTCCAGCACGCGGAGGGAGCGTTCCACCTCGACGGTGAAGTCGACGTGGCCCGGGGTGTCGATCACGTTGACGGTGAAGCCCTTCCACGCCACGGAGGTGGCCGCGGAAGTGATCGTGATGCCCTTTTCCTTCTCCAGCTCCATGTGGTCCATCACGGCCCCTTCCTTCTTGACGTCACCAATTTTGTGCGTCTTGCCGGAGTAGAAGAGGATCCGCTCAGTCAGCGTGGTCTTGCCGCTGTCGATATGGGCGGAGATGCCGATATTGCGGTGTTTGTTGAGGTCGATCAGGCCGTCGCTCATGGGGTCGCTTTTGAAGTGGGGCGCGGCGACGCGGTCGTCGAGCCGGAGGAGAAGAAGGGGGAACGCCTGGAGCGGGCATGCGACCCACTCGATAGACCAGAACCTTGACGGCCGCATCGTCGGCGGTCGTCACTCACTGAGCCGGGACCGGAAGACCGCACCGTGGTTCTCGGGGAGAACGGGCGCGGGGGCAAGGTCCGCGGCGGTCAGCGAGGTGTCTTCATGGGTCCAGAGGCTGGGGGCCGCACTGCGCGGGCGGCGCGGTCCCTCCACGCCTGTCCCGGTTGCGACGCGAGCATGATAGCGACTCTTTCGCCCACGAAAAGGGCGATTCTTTTCCGTTCCGCGCAAGAGTAACGCCGAGGTCCCGCGGGGCCTCGGCGTTACGGACGCGTCACAGAGGAACCGATCAGCCGGCGGCGATGGCCGCCTGGGCGGCGGCGAGGCGGGCGATCGGGATCCGCCGCGGGCTGCAGGAGACGTAGTTCAGCCCGGCGTCGTGGCAGAACATGACGGACTTCGGATCGCCGCCGTGCTCGCCGCAGATGCCGATCTTCAGGTCCGGACGGGTCTTACGGCCGCCCTCGATGCCGATCTTCATCAGCCGGCCGACGCCAGGCTGGTCGATCGTCTGGAACGGGTCGGCGGGGACGATGTCCATCTCGCGGTACTGCGGCATGAAGCTGCCGTAGTCGTCGCGGGAGATGCCCAGGGTGGTCTGGGTCAGGTCGTTGGTGCCGAAGCTGAAGAACTCGGCGCCCTCGGCGATCTCGTCGGCCCGCAGGGCGGCCCGGGGGATCTCGATCATCGTGCCGACGGTGTAGGGAATCTCCACGCCGGCCTTCTCGAACACCGCGGCGGCGGCTTCACGGACGACGGCGGCCTGGTTCTCGAACTCCGTCTTGAAGCCGACCAGCGGGATCATCACCTCGGGGTAGACGTCGTGGCCGGCCTGCTTCGTGGCGACGGCCGCCTCGAAGATCGCGGTGGCCTGCATGCGGGTCACCTCGGGGTACACGACGCCCAGACGACAGCCGCGGTGGCCGAGCATCGGGTTGAGTTCGTGCAGTTCGCTCACCCGGCGGTGCACGTCCTCCTTGGTGACGCCGGCGATCTTGGCCAGCTTCTCATCCAGGCCCGGTTCCTCCTCGAGGTGCCGGTCGGAGAGGAACTCGTGCAGCGGCGGATCCAGCAGGCGGATCGTGACC
This sequence comes from Alienimonas californiensis, assembly GCF_007743815.1. Classification (GTDB taxonomy): domain Bacteria; phylum Planctomycetota; class Planctomycetia; order Planctomycetales; family Planctomycetaceae; genus Alienimonas; species Alienimonas californiensis. Next base: position 4,571,906 of record NZ_CP036265.1, on the reverse strand, counting down.
GGTTTGCCGGCCAGCGTGGTGAACAACTTGGTGAAGTCCTCCTTCTGGAACGGGAGGAGCTGATCGACCGCCTTCTGACGGGTCTCGGCGGTCTCGGCGAGGATCATCTCGCGGATCTCGTCGAGGTGACCGAAGAACATGTGCTCGGTCCGGCAGAGGCCGATGCCCTCGGCGCCGAAAGCGACGGCCTCGGCGGCGTCATCGCTCTCGGCGTTGGCCCGGACGTTCAGCGTCCGGTGCTCGTCGGCCCAGCCCATGATCTTGCTGTAGCGCTGGTAGGTCTCGCTCTCCTCAGCCTTCAGCTCGCCGTCGAGCACCTGCATCACCTCTGACGGGCTGGTCGGGATGAGGCCCGCGAAGACCTCGCCGGTGAAGCCGTCGATGGAGATGTCGTCGCCTTCCTTCAGCGTCGTCCCGCCGACGGAGACGGTCTTGGCGGCGTAGTTGATGTTCAACTCCTGGGCGCCGACGATGCAGGCCTTGCCCATCTGTCGGGAGACGAGCGCCGCGTGGCTGCTCGCCCCGCCCTGGGCGGTCAGGATGCCCTTGGCGACCCGCATGCCGCGGAGGTCTTCCGGGCTGGTTTCCTTGCGGACCAGCACGAGGTTGACGTTGTTGTCCTTGTTGTACCAGGCCTCCGCGGTCTCGGCGGTGAGGACGACCTTGCCGCTGGCGGCGCCCGGGCCGGCGTTGATGCCGCTGGTCAGCAGCTTGCCGGCGTCCTGGGCGGACTTCTTGTCGGCCGTATTGAAGATCGGCTGGAGGAGCTGGTTGAGGTCGTCCGCGGGGATGCGGCGGGGGTTCAACGCTTCCTTGCTGTCGATCACGCCCTCTTCGACGAGGTCGTGCGCGATCCGCACGGCGGCGAAGCCGGTCCGCTTGGCGTTGCGGGTCTGGAGCATCCAGACCTTGCCCTTCTGGACGGTGAACTCAATATCCTGGATGTCCTTATAATGGGCCTCCAGCCGCTCGCCGATCTCGGTCAGTTCCTTGAACGCCGCGGGCATGTCCTTTTCGAAGGTCTCCTCGATCCGCTTGGGGGTGCGGATGCCGGCCACCACGTCTTCGCCCTGGGCGTTGATGAGGTAGTCGCCGTTAAATCCGGGGGTGCCGTCGGCGCCGTCGCGGGTCATGCCGACGCCGGTGGCGCAGTCGTTGCCGAGGTTGCCGAACACCATCGCCTGCACGTTGGTGGCGGTGCCCCATTCGTGCGGGATGCCGTACTGGCGGCGATACACGACGGCCCGGTCGTTGTCCCAGCTGTCGAAGACGGCTCCGATGGCGCCCCAGAGTTGTTCCATCGGGTCGTCCGGGAAATCACGCCCCTTCTGCTCCTTCACGACCTTCTTGAACTCGGCGACGATCTCCTTGAGCTGATCGGCGGACAGTTCGTGGTCGTATTCGACGCCGGCCTTCTCGCGGGCCTCGTCGATGATCGTCTCGAACGGGTCTTCGTTCTGTTCGTCCCGGTCCACGCCCAGCACGACGTCGCCGTACATCTGCACGAAGCGGCGGTAGCTGTCCCAGGCGAAACGTTCGTCGCCGGACTGCTTGATGAGGGCGTCGACCGTCTTCTCGTTCAGGCCGATGTTGAGGACGGTGTCCATCATGCCCGGCATGGACTCGCGGGCGCCGGAGCGACAGGAGAGCAGCAGGGGGTTGGTGGTGCTGCCGAACTCGGCGCCCATCGCCTTCTCGACCTTGCGGATGGCCGCGTCGACCTGTTCCTTCACGCCCGCCGGGTACTCGCCCTTGTTCTTCGAGTAGTGAACGCAGACGTCGGTGGTGATGGTGAACCCGGCGGGGACCGGCAGGCCGGTCTTGGACATCTCGGCCAGGTTGGCGCCCTTCCCGCCCAGGGTGTTCTTCATGGTACGGTCGCCGTCGGCGGCGCCGGCGCCGAAGGAATAAACGTGCTGTTCGGCCATCTGGCGAGGGGGGGACTGCTGCGAGTGCGATTTGATTGCGAACGCCGGCGCGCGGTCGGCCCCCCCATGGGGGCCGTTCCCAGGCGGAGCGGTCCGGTTAGACCGGGGGCGCGGGCCGCGGGCGGCGGGGCGGAACCGTATCGGGCGCAGGGTCCACCCGCAACCGGTCCGTCGGGGCCGCGGCGGTGTTACTCTGCACAGTCCCCTCTCCGCCGCCGCGACCCGCCCGCCCGCCCCCGATGCGCGCCGAACTGCTTCCCCCCGTCGGTCCGGCGGTCCGGCTCAAACGCGACCTGACCGTCATCGGCCGCAAACGCAACGTGTGCGACGTGATCATCGAGCGGGACAGCGTCTCCGCCCTGCACTGCCTGCTGGTCAAGACCGACGGCCTGCTGTTCGTCCGCGACCTCGGCAGCACGAACGGCACCACGGTCAACGGCCAGCGCATTACCCGCGGAGCCCTGCTGCCGGACGACGAACTCGGCGTGGGCGGGGTGAAGTTCCGCGTGAAGCTCGGCCCCGGGACCGAGGACTTCGGCGTCGGCGAAGCCAGCCAGAAAACCGAGGCCGTCCGGGCGGTTCGTTAGAGTCGGTCTGACCGGAGCACGGCGCGCCCCGTGAGCCCGGAGCGCAAGCTCCGGCCGTACGTCGTTCCGCCGGCTGCGCCGATGGCCGGAGCTTGCGCTCCGAGCTCACCCTCAGTTCGTCGCCTCGTCGGACGCCGGTTCGCTCGGCGCGGGTTCCTCCGCCAGCCGCACGCAGACCGCCTCGGTGCCGTTGCGCCAGAGGAGCCGTCCGCGGAAATACGCGGCGTGGTTCCAGCAGATGCCGGACAGCAGCGTCTCGCCGGCGGCGTCGCTGTAGCGGATCAGTTCTTCGAACCCGTCGGGGGAGGCGGCGACCAGCGCCAGGTCGCCGTCCTCGCAGGTGATCAGCAGAACCGGCTCGCCGTTCTCGGTTCCCAGCAGCAGGCATTGCCCGTAGCCGTAGCGGCCCCGCTTCCACATCCGTTTGCCGGAGGAGTACTCAACGCAACTGAGGATGCCTTCGTCGAGGCCGTAGACGAAGCCCTCGTGCAGGATCGCGTCGTTGAACTTCAGCTTGAAGCGGTTCTCCGTCCGCCAGACTTCCTCCGTCCCCCAGTCGTCGCCGGAGTCGGCGACCTTGTAGAGGCCGGCGCCGGTGCCGTAGCCGCTGGAGAGGAACACTTGGTCGGCGACGACGAGCGGCAGGGCGGCGTTCACCTCGGCCTGGTTCGTCCAGGGGATCTCCCACAGGGGGGCGCCGTCGACGGACAGGCCGTGCAGCGCCGTGGCGCCGAACGCGAGGATCTGCCGGACGCCCCCCAGTTCCGCCGTGACGGGCGAACTGTAGCTGCCGGCGTCGTCGCCGCTGGCCCAGAGGGTTTCGCCGGTCGCCGGATCGAGCCCCATGAACGCAGATCCCGGCCCGGCCGCGGCGCCGGGGAGCACGACGAGGGCGCCGTCGACGATCAGCGGGCTGCACGCTAGGCCCCACTGAATGTTCTCGCCGCTGGGAATCAGTTCACGCTTCCAGCGCAGCGTGCCGGTACGGGCGTCGACGCAGGTGACCAGCCCGGTCGATCCCATGCTGTAAACGGCTCCTTCGTGAAACAGCGGCGTGCTGGCCGGGCCGTCGCCGCCGTTGGGGGCGATCCGGGGGAACCGGGCCGGTTCGCCGTGCGTCCAGAGCGGGGCTCCGCTGTCGGCGTCGTAACAGGCCACGGTCTCCTCGTTCCCCCGCTGTTCCAGCGTGAAGCAGCGATCGTCGACCACGCTGAACCCGCCCCACCCCAAGCCGACGGGGTGCCGCCAGACCGTCTCGGGCAGGTCCTCCGCCCAGTTCGTGGGAATGGCGGCGTCGAGCTTTATTCCATCCCGCCCCGGACCCCGGAAGCCGGGCCAGTCGTCGGGGCCGGCGACCAGCGGCGGTGCGTCCGCGGCCTGCTTCGCCGCGGTTGGCGCCTCCGGGTTCGCCGCGACGAACGCCGCGATTCGCTCCTCCGCATTCGGAGCGAAGCGGTAGCGGAACCCGCTGATCTGCATCGCCCCGTTCCACTGCGGGGGGAACAGGAACCAGAGGCCGCCGACGACGGCGGCGGCGGCGGCCGTCGTCCCGAGCCGGGCACGCCACGTCCAGCCGGAGTAGAACCACAGCAGGCAGAACGCCGCCAACGCCGCGGCCGACAGGGTCCCGAGCAGCACCATCGTCCCGAAGGTGGCGTCTCCGTCGGTGAGCCAGTCGAGCAGCAGCCACGCCGCGATCGGAGCGATCAGCGCCAGCGTGATCACAACCAATCCGGCCCCTCGCCAAGGGCTCCCCGGCGCGTGGGCGGGCGGCGGGACGGCGGCGGCCGGGGGGGCGGATTCGGAAGCGGAAGCGTCGGACACGGCAGCCGGTCGGGCGGAGAGAGGCGGGCGAGTGTCGGCCCCTCTCGCCGGATCGGCAAGTCCCTGCTGGGCTAACTTCGCGGCGTCCTAATCCGCGACCGGGCCGACGACGACGGCCGCCCCGTTCCAATAGAGGCGGGCGTCGTCCCGCTCCGGGTTCGTCTCGTGGAAGGGGATCGCGGCCCGTTCCCGGTCCGTCAGCAGGCGATCGAGGGCGGTATGATCGAACCCCTCCGGCAGCGCCTCGGCCAGTCGGTCGCCGTATACGCGGGCCAGCCGGCGATTCTCCGGCGGGCACTCCAGCAGGGCCTCCAACAGCGCCGCCCGCGGAATCCAGGCGGCCTGTCGCCGAACGGCGGCCGCGTCGGCCTCAAGCAGCCGACCGAACAGGCGATGGTCGTCCGCCAGCGGCGCCATCCGCCGGATCGCCTCGCCGCGGAGCCGTTTCAGTTCGCGTTCGTCCGGCAGATCGTTCGCCGCCGTCGCCAGACCGATCGCGGCGCCGATCGAGGCGAAGCGCTCCGCCGACATGCCGAGTTCTTCCAGCCAGCCCGGCGCCCGCGGCGTCGTCGCCAGCGCCGCCGCGAAGTCGGACCCGCGGAGCCGCTCCCGCACGTCCCGTTCCTGTTCCGCCGCCAGCACGGCGACGGTGCGGGTCGATTCCGCCGGCCAATCCGCCGCCGTCGGCAGGGCCGCCGCGAGCGGCTGCATCCGTTCCGGTCCCAGCGTCTCCGCAAGGCGCAGAAAGTCCGCGAAGTCACGTTCGGACAACGGCGTCGCCGCGTCCGCCCGGACCGACAGCGTTCGCGGCCGCGGGGCTTCGCTGCACCCCGCGCCGGTCCATGCAGCGATCAGGGCGACGGCGGCGGCGAGGCGGGTCCTCATCCCTCCTCGCTTCGTCCGTCCGCACGCCCGACGCCAGTCGGACCGGCGGCGCACGCAAAACCGCCCCGCCGGCAAGCCGGCGGGGCGGTCGAAACTCAGCGGTCGAACGTCGCCTCAGCGCCGGTTCGCGGCGGCAGGCTCGTTGCCGAAGATGATCATCGGCCGGCCGGAGCTGCCGCCGATTTCGTTCGCGTTATAGATGTACTCCGCGTCCAACGCCTTGCGGATCATCGACTCCGCCTCCATCAGGTGGGCCTTCGTGTAGGCGTCGGCCCGGTCGCCGTGCTCCTTCAGGAAGGTCCCGAGTTCGTCGGCGATCTCCTTGAGCTGCATCGAGGCGAGGTTGGAGATCGGCTTGAAGGCCGCCCCGTTCCCGGCCCCCGGCAGGCTGAGGTCGATCAGTCGGCTGACGTGCTCCCGCTGCAGGTTGCGCCGCAGGCTGGAGATCATCGGCTTCCGCGGGCTGAAGTCGCCCTCGGGGGCCTTCACCAACTCGGTCCACACGGCGGTCCGCACGGTCTCCAGCAGTTCCGGCAGGGTGAAGGCGTCCTCGCCGGCGGGGACCTGCAACTCGTTGTCGTAGACCCGCCGCAGGACGGTCGGGTTGAGCAACTGGGTCATCACGGAGGCCTGCATCCCCTCGATGCGGTCGTGCACAGGGAAGACGCTGTCGCTCATGGCGCTCTGCCAGCCGTTGCCGTCCATCCACTTCGCCGTGGTGAGGTGGGAGAGCAACTCCGGCGTGAGGCCGTAGGCGCCGTCGCGGAAGCTGTTCTCGATCACGAACTCCAGCGCCTCGCGCTGATCCTTCGCCTCGACGACCGACAGCGGCGGCTTCGCCCCCTCCTGCCCCTTCACGTCGCGGCGGACGAACACGCCGCCGACCCAGTTGGACATCATCCCGAGCTGCCGCATCTGCATCGAGAGCGTCATCTCGTAACCTTCGCGGGCCTTGAACCAGCCGTCGCCGTCCTCGACGAACGCTTCGAGCAGCTTGGTGCGGCGGTCGTTGATCAACTCCATCTGGTCCTTGGCGTAGGTCAGCGGGTCGGAGCCGAAGTCGTACCGCCGGGCGAAGGGGTCGGGGCCGGAGGTGTCTTCGTCGGTGCCGAAGGCGAGTTCCGGCTCGGTGCTCTTGGCGAGCAGCTTGGGCAGTTCCTTGGCGTCGGCAACGTAGCCGTATTCGATCGCCCAGACGTCATACGGGCCGATGCCCTCCATCGCGTAGGCGCCCTGCTTTTCGCCGGCGTGGAAGCGGATGTTGATCGGCGTGTAGTCCATCACGCTGGTGGCGATCAGGCCCGTGCCGCCGTTGATCTCGTCGAAGCGGGAGACCGCGGTCGCCTTGAAGTTGTGCCGCAGGCCGAGCGTGTGGCCGACCTCATGCGCGACCAGGTGGGCGAGCTGCGGGCCGATGAAGCTCTCCGGCATGCCGTCGAGCAACTGGGCCTCGTCCTCGTCCGCGTCGTCGTCCTTCTCGGGCGATTCGGCCTCTTCGTCCGGCTGCTCCTCGCCGTCCTCGGCGGGGTCCTCGTCCTTTTTCTCGGCGTCGTCCTCGCCGTCGGCGGCTTCCTTTTTCGCCTCGGATTCGGCCTTCGCCTTGGCCTCCTCGGCCTTCTTTTTCTTCAGTTCCTTTTTGTCGAACGCCCGCATCGCCAGTTCCATGCGGAGGGCGGCCAGTTCGGCGCCCTTCTCATTGGCGGCGAGGCAGAGGCCGTTCCGCTGCACGCCGGTGCCGATGAGGCCGTCGAACTGGTCGTCGCCCATCATCTCGGTCCCCACGCTGCCGGCGGCATGACCGGCGAGCGGGTCGAAGGCCTGCCGGGCGATCGCCGCGGCCACGTGGGCCCGGTCACCGGGCTCGGCGAAGCGGACCCGCGGGTCCCAGGAGGGGTGCTCGGCCAGCCAGGCGAGGGTTTCCGGCCCCATGCCCTGCATGGCGACCTTCGGCATCACCTTGTCGAACTGCATCTGAAAGTGACGAATCCAGCCGTCCGTCAGAATGATATCGGCGTCCAGAATTTCGCCGGTCTCCGGATTGATCCGGGACGGGCCGATCGCGGTGCCGATGTCGTTGTTCAGCCAGCGGACGAAGTTGTAACGCACGTCCTCCGGGTCTTTATCCATGTGCCGGCCGGTGCCGGCGTCCTGATATTCGACCTGGATGGCGTCCTCAATGCCGATTTTCTCGAAGGCCTTGTTCCAGGCGAGAATGCCTTCCTTCACCCAGCGCCGATAGCGGACCGGCGTGGTGTGCTCGACGTAGAAAACGATCGGTTCCTTCGGCGGACTGAGCTGCAGCTTCGGATCGGCTTTCTCCAGGTGCCAACGGGTGATATAGCGAATGCGGGTCTCGTCGCTCTCGTACTTGCCGTAGTCGCTGTAGGCGGTCGTGAAATAGCCGACGCGCTGGTCCGCGTCGCGGGGTTTGAAGCCGGGGCTGGGGGTCAGCACGCTGAAGCTGTAATGCAGCGTTTTGAGCTGTCCGCCGGAGCCGGGGACCTCGAAGGCGACTTCGACGTTCTCCGTGAACGCCTTCGCCTGCTTGATGCTGAAAATCCGCGGCGTGCTGCGGCTGAGCGACAGCCCCTGGAAAAACTGCGAGGCGTTGCCGACGCAGAGCGCGTCCATATCGATCACCGGGCCGCCGCCGGGGCCGATCGTGACGATCGGGATCTCCATCAGCACGCGGTCGGTGAACAGCCGCTCGACGGAGGCCTTGGCCTCTTTCTCGGTGGTCCGCACGTCGACGTTAGGGGCGATCACCGCCAGCACCTTGTCGTAGCGCCGGAACTTCACGTACAGGTCGCCCGCTTGTAGGCCGGCGAACTCCTCGCCGCTGGCGACGGTCAGGGCGACGAAGTACTGCTGCGCGGCAAAGCCGCTGGGCAGTTCCGCGTACATCTGGCCGTCTTTGGACCGCGTCCAGAGCGTCCAGAGTGGCTTCTCCGCGGTGCCGTCGGCCTTAGTGGGGCTGGCGACCTTATCGAACCCCTCCAGCACCTTGGCGTGTTCGGGAAACTCCGGCTTGTCGTCCGCCGCGACCGCGACGGGGGCGAGCCCGATCAGGCACGCGGCGGCCGACCAAACGAGCGGCTGAAGAAAGCGGATTCGACGTCTCATCGGAAGCGGGACCGGTGGTTCGTGGGAGGAAGAGCGTTGCCGGGGCCGGGCCTGGAAGGCCTGCGGCCGAACACGCCGACGCGACCGTGCGCTGAAGCGACGTCGTCAGAGATGACGTATTCTTCACGACCGGCGGGGGTGGGCAAGCCCCCGGCGCTGACAGGCGGGAATCTCGGTGGTCGAGCCAAGCCGATCGACCCGCGCAGAGCGGCACGGGGGATCGTGCGGTCGAACGTGCGACGTTCCTAACCGCGGGACGGTCCGCGACCTTCACGGAAGGCTCGCCGGGATGGTTCCCCCGGGACGAATCCGGACCGGCGCTCCCGAGTCAGGCCACGTCGACGATCAGGCAGGTAATGTTGTCTTTCGAGCCGCCGTCCTGGGCCGCCTGCACGACAGCTTCCGCCGCGGCCTGAGGATCGGCCTGCGAACGCAGCAGTTCGCGTAGCGGATCGCCGTCCAGCCCGTCCGTCACCCCGTCGCTGCACAGCAGGAACCGGTCGCCCCGCCGCGGCTCCAACGCCTTTACGCAGGCGCCCTGCCCGCCTTCCTTGCTGCCGAGGTAGCGATACAGCACGTTTTTGTAGCGGTGCGTCGCCGCCTCCTCCGGCTTGATCGTGCCGGCTTCCACTAACGCCTGCACGAGGCTGTGGTCGGTGGTGAGCTGCCGGAGCTGACCGTCGCGGAGCAGGTAGACGCGGCTGTCGCCCACGCCGCCGACATGCAGCAGGCCTCCCGCCGCGACCAGGAACACCACCGTGGTGCCCATCTGATTCTGCTCCGGGTCGAGCGCCCCGGCGGCCATGATCTCCGCGTTGGCCTCCGCGACGGCGCGGTCCAGCAGCGCGGAGACAGTCTCCTTACCCGCCCGCTTGAAGTCCAGCTTCGCGACCAGGGCCTCCGGGATCATCTCCACGGCCATGGCGCTGGCTTTCTCGCCGGCCGCCTGTCCGCCCATGCCGTCGGCGACGACGAAGAACCGCCCGTCGGGGTCGACGAAGGCGCTGTCCTCGTTGTTCTTGCGAAAGTTCCCCGTGATGCTCAGCACCCCGTGCCGCAGTTGGATCGGCTTCGGTGACGCGGAGCGGCCCATGAACAGCACGGCGGGCGGGGGAGTGGGGGCCGGAGCGGTACGGGAAAGTCAACGTCCAGTCTACGACACCGGCACCCCCGAGGCACACGACCGGCCCGTCTTCGGCGAACTCCGCCCCACATCCCGCCGGTCGTACGGACCCGCGAGACCCGCCGGGCGGCCGGCCGCCGGTTAGGGCGCGTCTACCGGGTCGACCGCCGGCAGGACGGTTTGCAGGAAGTCGCGAGTGCCCACGGTGGTGGCGGAGAGGAACATCTCGCCCCGCTCGAACCCGGCGGCGGCCCCGTTGGACAGACTGGCGCCCTCCAGGATGCTCCAGACGCGTTTCTTCTCCGCGGGGAACTGCGACTTATAGCACTTCACCGCGGCGATCTTCTTCTCGTAGGTCGCCGTGATATCGGCGACGAACGCTCCGCCGTGCGGCGGCAGGGCGGTCGTGCTGAAGCCCAGCGGATACCACACCTGCTTGTCAATCCGGTGCACCGGCAGGTGGTCGAAGTGCTCGTCCCACTTGCACAGCCGGCTGTAAAAGACCGCGGCGTCGGTGATCTGCGTCGCTTGCCAGTGGTCCGGCGAGGCCATCGGCGTTTTGTCCGCGATCCCCAGCACCACCTTCGGCCGGAACCGGCGAAACACCTTCGCCAGTTCGCAGCGGGCCTCGAAGGAATCGAACAGCCGCCGGTTCGGCAGGTCGAGCGTCTGCCTGTGGTGCAGACCGAGAACCTCCGCCGCGGCCTTCGCTTCCGCCAGCCGTTCCTCACGTCCGCTGCTGCCGGGGGTCGGCTCGCCGTCGGTCAGATCCACCAAACCGACGCGGTACCCCTGTTCCACCAGCCGGGCGAGCGTGCCGCCGCAGCCGATTTCTACGTCGTCCGGGTGGGCACCGACGGCAATAACGTCCAGCGGTTGCGGCAGATCGACGGGCACGGACGCGGGCGGAGTGGTTCGGGGAACGGGCCAGCACCGTACCGCTGGGCCCGGCGCCGCGTCACCCCCGCGACGCCGTCCGCCTCAGCGGCCCGCGTCGTGCAGATCGGCGAACCAGCGAACGGTGCGACGCAGGCTCTCCGCATGATCCTGCCGCTCCCAGGCCCTGCGGTTCCAGACGTCCAGTTCGTAGTCGCCCCGATAGCCGCACTCCGCGAGCCGATGCACCAAGGTCGCCAGCGGCAACGAACCGTGGCCCGGGTACTGCCCCTGCCCGCGTCGCTCGCCCCGGGCCCCGCTGACGCGGCAGTCCGACAGCTTGACCAGCTTCACCGCGTGGGCGAACTCGTGCACCCGGTTGACCAGCGAGGGATTTCGAGCCATCAGCAGCGTCGGCAGCGCCATGCCGACGTTCGGCCGGTCAACCCGGTCCAGCAGTTTGAGCGTGTCTGAGACGGACCGCACGACGCTGTCCCGCACTAGGCGGCCCGGCAGCGGCTGGACGGCGATGGAGACGTCGAACTCCGCCGCCATCGCGGCGAGTTTTCGCAGGGTGCCCGGAATGAGGTTCTGGGCCGCGTGCCGCTCCGTGAAGCAGCCGTTGCCGCCGGTGGCGACGCAGATACACTTCGCCCCCACCTCGCCCGCCAGCTTGACGGCCTCTGCCGCTTCGAACCACGCCTGCCGCCGGTCGAACTCATCGCCCTGGGTGAACCCGCCGATCCACGACAGGCTGCTGACCGCCACGCCGGACCGCCGGATCGCCCGGGCCACTTCCCGCCGCGACCGCGAACGGAACTTGCCGTTCCACAATCCGATGGAGTCGAAGCCGCAATCGGCGACCGCGTCGAGATCCCGGTCCATGCTCCAGCGGCGGGTGGTCGGCTGGCCGAGCGCCAATCGCGGCCGCGGCAGCGGGGCCTTCGCTTCTTCGCAGACCAGCATCAGACCCGAAAGTCGCGGATCCGCGGTCGCGTTGGCGGACGCAGTGCTGGAGGACGCCGAGGTGGGGGAGGACTGAGACGCGTGAGCGGGCGGCACGGGCGTTCGGCGGCGGGTTCGCGGGCGGGTCCATCGTCGGGCTCGGCGCTGCCCGACATGGCAAGAGGAGTAGCGTGACGCGGCGTGTCGAAACAGCCTGCGGAAGACCGATTTTTCGCATCGCGCGGAACGTTCCGCTCGTAGCGATCCCCGTGCCGCCGTCACAAGTCCCCGGCAGGTGTGAAGATCTGACGAGGGACGGAGCCGGCGACAGATTTCCTCGGGGAACAGCCGTACACGCGAGGAGTTGTCGCGGCTCCGCACCGGGCGGACCGGGCCGTCGAGGACAGAACCGCGACACAGGCGACGGGACGTGTCGTCAGCCCCACGGAGACCGTTCCGGATCAGAAGATCCCGAGCTGATCGCGGGCGTCTTCGGTCATCCGCTCCGGCGACCACGGCGGATCCATCGTCAGCGTCACGTCGCATTCGCCAACGCCTTCCACGCGCTCCACAGCCGCTTTCGCGTTCTGCATGATCTGCGGGCCGGCCGGGCAGGCCGGGCTCGTGAGCGTCATGGAGACCTTTGCCTCGCCCCCCTCCTCCGTCGGCGGGGTCACCTCGTAGACGAGGCCCAGATCGACGATATTGACCATCAATTCAGGATCGATGACCTCTTTGAGGGCGTCGACGAGTTCGGATTCGGCGGGCATCGGAGCGAAGCGGGCTGGGGTCAATGGAGGGGAGAACGAGCGGGCGGGCGGCTTAGTCGCCGATGCCCAGCTTACGCTCCGTGGCGGCCGCGAGGGCTCGGCGAACGGGTTCCACGTTCACGCGGTCCAGCACCTGCTCGAAGAAGCCGGCGACGATCATGTGCATCGCCTCCGACTCCATCAGCCCGCGGCTGCGGCAATAAAAGAGCTGTTCCTGGTCCACCCGGCCGGTCGTGGCGCCGTGGGTGCAGCGGACGTCGTCCGCCTCGATCTCCAGCCCGGGGATGCTGTCGCTGCGGGCGTCTGCGGAGAGCATCAGCGAATCGCAGCGCTGATAACCGTCGGTCCGCTGGGCGATCTCCTCGACCCGAATCATGCCCCGCCAGACGACCTTCGATTTATCGCGGAGCACCGTCTTATACAGCAGGTCGCTGTCGGTGTCCGGGGCGTTGTGGGCCTGCTGCGTGTAGTACGAGAGGTTTTGACGGCCGGTTGAGAACGTGACGCCGTTCACTTCCCCACGGGCGCCGCGGCCGTCCAGCATCACGTCCTGGTGCACGTGGGCGAGCTTCGCGCCGAGGCCGCCGACGGTCCACTGGAGCAGGCCGTCCCGGCCGACGCGGCCGCACTGGTGGGCGAAGTGCAGCGTGTTGGTATTCCAGTTCTGGAGTTGGGCGTACCGCAGGTTCGCCCCGTCGCCGACGAACAGCTCCACGGCCCCGACGTGCAGACCGGCACCGTCGCCGAGGCTGGCGGTTTCTTCCAGCAGGGCCGCGTTGGCGCCGTCCTCAAGAATCACCAGCGTGTGGGAGAGGTCGCATTTCCCTTCGCCGCTCAACCCGATCAGGCTGTGCAGCGGCTGTTTGAGCGACACGTTCCGCGGCACGTATAGCACGGTGCCGCCGGTCCAGAAGGCGCCGTGCCAGGCGGCGAAACGGTCTGCCTCCGCACTGACGCCCTTGGTCATCAGGTACGGTTCGAGCAGATCGCCGTGCGTGTTGACGAGGTCCGAGAGGCAACCGAACACCACGCCGGCCTGCTTCGCCTCGTCGGACAACTCAACATGCGAGGCCGCCCCGTCCGCGTGCACCGCACGGCCGCCGAAGCCGGCAGCGTCGGTCATCCCGCCGACGAACTCCTCCGGCGCGGTTCCGGACTCGGCGATCGCAAACTTCTCGGGCCGCAGGAACCGCAGTTCGACCCGCCGGTACTCCTCGGCCGGATCCGGCACGGCGAGGTGGGCGAGGTACTCCGCGAAGGCTTCCCGCCGCCGCTCCGTCACCCAGGCGGGCTCGGTGCGTGATTCGAGAAACCGCTCAAACGCCTCGGCGTCGAACGTGGCGGGGGCGGAAACGGCAGTTAGGGCGGTTTTCATAAGTCGCAACTCGCTTCTTCGTCGCCGATCTCGGCGGGCGGTTCGTGTCTGGGTTCGTCCTCGGCCCGCACCAGTCGGAACGGTCCGGGCGGCTCGTCCGGCAGGCCCGTCAGGGCGTAGGCGTCGTCGAACGCAATTTCAGTGGAAAGCAGCGGGAATCGGTCGTCGCCGTCCAGCGGTCGGAACGAGGCGTAAATCCAGCCGGTCTCGGTTCTCACATATCGCTCGGCCGCCCGGTGGGTGTAGGCGAGCAGTAAATATTCCCGCAGGGACGGGATCTGTCGGTAACTGGCGAACTTCGGCCCGCGATCCTCGTCCGCGGTCGACTTCGACAGCACTTCGACGATCGCCTCCGGATTGCGGAGCGTGTCGGTGCCGCGGTACCGAAAATAATCGGGTTCGCCGCAGCACACCGACAGGTCCGGGTAGGTGTCGCGACCGTCGGGACAGTGGATCCGCATGTCCGAATTGAACACGTAGCACCCGCCGCCGCCGGCCCTTCGGAGAGTGTTCCCGAGGTGGCGAAGCACGTTCCCCGAGATCAGCACGTGCGGAGCGTTCGCGCCGCTCATGGCGCGAATGCGACCGCGGTAGAACTCGTGCTTCGTCAGAGCGTCTCGCTCGAACTCGAGATACTCCTCGCGGGTGTACATGGGAATGTCGGACGGGTCGGCGCTCACGGCGGCTCCTGGTCTCGGACGCGGCGGACCGCCTCAGCCCACGCTGCCTTCCATCTGCAGTTCGATCAGGCGGTTCATCTCGACCGCATACTCCATCGGCAGCTCCTTGACGAGCGGCTCGATGAAGCCCGTGACGATCATCCCGCTGGCCTCGGCCTCGGAAAGGCCGCGGCTCATCAGATAGAACAGCTGATCCTCGGCGATCTTGGAGACGCTGGCCTCGTGCTCCAGCGAGACGTCCGCCTCCTCGCACTCGATGTACGGGTAGGTGTCGGACTTGCTCTGCGGGTCGAGGATCAGCGCGTCGCAGACGACGTTGCTCTTGGAGCCGGTCGCCCCGTCCATGATCTTCACCAGCCCGCGGTAGGAGGCGCGGCCGCCGTCCTTGCTGAGGGACTTGGAGATGATCCGGCTGGAGGTATTCGGGGCGGCGTGCACCATCTTGGCGCCGGCGTCTTGGTGCTGGCCGGGGCCGGCGAAGGCGATCGACAGCGTCTCCCCGCGAGCGCCCTCCTCCAGCAGGTGGCAGGCCGGATACTTCATCGTCAGTCGCGAGCCGAGGTTGCCGTCGACCCACTCCATCGTCGCGTCGCCGTACACGTGGGCCCGCTTCGTGACGAGGTTGTAGACGTTGTTCGACCAGTTCTGAATGGTCGAATACCGGCAACGGCCCTCTTTCTTGACGACGATCTCCACCACGGCGCTGTGCAGCGAGTTGGAGCTGTACGTCGGGGCCGTGCAGCCTTCGACGTAATGGATGTTCGCCCCCTCGTCGACGATGATCAGGGTCCGCTCGAACTGGCCCATATTCTCGCTGTTGATGCGGAAATAGGCCTGGAGCGGGAACTTAATCTGCACGCCCTTCGGGACGTAGATAAAGCTCCCGCCGCTCCAGACGGCGCTGTTCAGAGCACTGAACTTGTTATCGTCCGCGGGGATCACCGTCGCCCAGTACTCGCGGAACAGATCTTCGTGCTCCCGCAGGGCGCTGTCGGTGTCCGTGAAGATCACGCCCTGATCGACGAGGTCCTGCTGGAGCGAGCCGTAGACAACTTCGCTCTCGTACTGGGCCTTCACGCCGGAGAGATACTTCTGCTCCGCCTCGGGGATACCGAGCTTCTCGTAGGTCTTACGGATGTCCTCCGGCACGTCGTCCCAGCTGCGCTCCTGCCCGCTGCTGGCCTTCATGTAGTAGAAGATGTCCTGGTAGTTGATGTCACCCAGCTTGCCGCCCCAGGTGGGCATGGGCCGCTTCTCGAACAGCGCGAGGCTGTCGAGCCGGTAGTCCCGCATCCAGGCGGGTTCGCCCTTCATCTCCGAGATCTGCGCGACGATCTCCCTGTCCAGGCCCTTGCGGGACTTGAAGGCGTACGTGTCGGTCTGGTCGTGGAAGCCGAAGCGATAGTTGCCGAGGTCCACGTCCGGCCGATCGGCGACTGGGGATTCGAAGTCGCGGGCGCCGGCGTTCGGCGGGGTGTCGAGGGTGGCGGGCATAGCAGTGTGGAGATAGGGAGGTCGTGGGAAGGACTAACCGCAGGAACGGGGCGAAGGTCACGCGGGCCGCGGGACGGACGCCCCCGGCGTTCAGGCCCCCACCAATTCCGGAGGGGCGGCCTCGCGGCGGGCGTCCGCCTCGGCGGCGACTTCCGGGTGACGATCGCGAACGCCGGCGTAGCCGTCCGTGTACAGTTCCGCGGCGAGGTCGGCGCCGCCGCTCTCGACGATCTTCCCGCCCAGCATCACGTGGGTGTGATCCGGCGTGTTGTAGTGCAGCAGGCGATCGTGGTGCGTGATGATGAGGACGCCCATCTTCTGCTCCGCGGCCAGCTTGGCGACGCCCTCGGAGACCACGTTCACCGCGTCGGTGTCCAGGCCGCTGTCGGTCTCGTCGAGGAAGGCGAAACGCGGCCGGAGCATCGCCATCTGGAGGATTTCCATCCGCTTCTTCTCCCCGCCGCTGAAGCCCTCGTTGAGGTAGCGGCGGGCGAAGGCGCGGTCGACGCTCAACTCGTCCATCCGCTCGTAAAGTTCGCGGCGGTACTCCCGCATGGAGATCAGTTCCCCGCCCTCCTTGCGGTCCGGGTTGCGGACGTTAGAGACGGCGTGCCGCAGGAAGTCGGCCACCTTCACGCCGGGAATCGTCACCGGGTACTGGAAGGCGAGGTACAGCCCCTTGCGGGCCCGCTGATCGGCTTCCATCCCGACGACCTCTTCTCCGTCGAGCGTGACGCTGCCGGAGGTCACCGTGTAGCCGGGATGGCCGGCCAGGGCGTAGGCGAGGGTGCTTTTGCCGCTGCCGTTCGGCCCCATCAGGGCGTGGACCTCCGCGCTGTTGAGCGTGAGGTTCACGCCGCGCAGGATCGGCGTGTCGCCGACGGAGACGTGCAGATCGGTGATTTGAAGGGTACTCATCGCGCTCGATAGACTCGCCGTGAGACCGGACGCGAACGTCCGGCCGGAACACTGGAGGAAGGAAATACGCGTCAGACGGCCAGCGGCCGAACGGTCACGGATTCGCCGGCCAACACGGGCAGGGCGACGCGACCGGTATGATGCGGAATAGGGAGGCGCTCGCCGGTCTCTCCTGACCGGCGGGCGAGGGTGCGGGCGTTGATCCGGTCCTGAAGCCGCAGGATGCCTTCCAGCAGCGCTTCGGGCCGAGGCGGACAGCCGGGGACGTACACGTCCACCGGCACCACCAGATCGACGCCTTTGACGACGTGATAACCGTGCTTGAAGTACGGACCGCCGCCGACCGTGCAGGCGCCCATCGCCAACACGTATTTCGGTTCGGGCATCTGCTCGTAGAGCCGACGCAAGCGCGACGCCATTTTGTGCGTCACCGTGCCGGCGACGATCATCAGGTCGGCCTGTCGGGGCGAGGCCCGGAAGGCCCCGCAACCGAAGCGTTCGAGGTCCACCCGCGGACCGCCGATCGCCATCATCTCCATCGCGCAGCACGCGATGCCGAAGGTCATCGGCCAAATCGCGTTCGCCTGCCCCCAGTTGAGGGCCTGCGACAGCGTTGTGAGAACGACGTTCTCCTCGAACCGCCCCTCCAGCCACCCGCCGTCGGCGGGCTGGGAGGTCGGGGCGCGTTCGGCGAACGTGACGCCGGGATCATCGGCGAACGCAGCGGCGGGAACAGCGGCGAGACTCATGGCGTCACCCCCGCATTCGCCGGGGACAGATGGGTCAGGGCGGGGCCTTCAGGCGTGAACTCGCAGCAGGAGTCGCCGTCCCGGCAGCAGCGGGTCAACGACACGCCGGTGCCCAACACGCGCTCAAAGACGCGCTGTTCCAACTCGCAGATCTGCGGATCGTCCTCGGAGATGTCGAGGTACGGACAGTGGTGCTCGCGCAGGATCGGCAGCGGACCGCTGTCGTCGATTTCGACGGTGAACCCGTGCACCTCTAAGGCGTCGCGGAGCCCCGCGAGTCGCTGGAGCAACTCACCCTCCCCCGCGGAGTCGCCGCCGTAACGGGAGACGAGGGTGTCCTGCAGACGGCCGAACAGGAACGCGCGAACCTTCTCGTCCTCCACCTCCGACAGCGCCGACCACATCGCGTCCGCCAGCTCCTGATAGTTAGAGCCGAGAGCCCGCCGTCCGTCCGGCGTGAGACCGTAAAGGTGACGAGGCCGGCCGCGACCGACACTGACGGGGCGGCGGTCGATCAACCCGGCGTCGGTCAACCGGGCGAGACGCTGACGCACCGCGGTGGCGGTCACGCCGAGGTCGTCGCACAGCTCTTCAATCCCCGCCCGCGACCGCCGGTTCAGGCGGACGAGGAGGGTGCGGTCGGCGGCGGAAACGGGATCGCTCACAGGTCCATCGTACGGGGGCGAAACGTTTCAACAACGGGGGGTGCGAGAAATGCCATCGATGCGGCGGGATTGAGATGCGATCCCACCGGCTTAGGTAATCCGCGACGATGCGGTGGGTCCCCGCGGGAACGCGGGGTCGTCGGCGGCCGTTTCAGCGACGGTTTCGATGAGCGTCCACGACAGCTAGCATCCGATCGCGCCCGCCGGCCCCGGAGTTTCCCCGACCGACTGTCCCTGAGCTTTTCCGTGAGCGACGACGTTTCCGCAGTGCCCCCCGCCCCGCCCCACAACGCGGAGGCCATCGACGCCCCGCCGCCGGATTCCCCCGCGGCGGCCTGGGGGAGCCGGATCGGCGTGATCCTCGCCGTGGCCGGCAGCGCCGTCGGGCTCGGCAACTTCCTGCGGTTCCCCGGGCAGGCGGCCCAGAACGGCGGGGGGGCCTTCATGATCCCCTACTTCATCTCCCTACTGATCCTGGGCATTCCGCTGGCCTGGGTGGAGTGGACGATCGGCCGGTACGGCGGCCTGAAGGGCTTCAACAGCGCTCCCGGCATCTACGCCAGCGTGTGGCGGAACAGGTTCGCCAAGTATCTCGGGGCGTTGGCGGTACTGATCCCGCTGTCGATCTACTTCTATTACGTGCTGATCGAAGCGTGGTGTCTCGGCTACGCAATCGATTACCTGATGGGCAATCTGAACCTCGGGACCGACGTCGACGCCTACGGCGACCACTTCAACGGGTTCGTCGGCGCGAACGAGAACGGGGCATTGTTCAGCGGCAAGACGCTCTACATCCTCGCGGCGACCTTCGCCCTGAACTTCTTCCTGATCTGGCGCGGCGTCGACAAGGGCATCGAGACGTTCTGCAAAATCGCGATCCCGGCGATGGTCGTGCTGGCGGTGATCGTGCTGATCCGGGTGATGACGTTGGGGGCCCCGGTCGCCGACGCACCGGAGCGAGACGTGGAGGCCGGGCTCGGCTTCATGTGGAACCCGGACTTCAAGGCGCTGCTCAACGGCGAAACGTGGCTCGCGGCGGCGGGACAGATCTTCTTCAGCCTGTCCGTCGGCTTCGGCGTGGTCATCAACTACTCCAGCTACATGAAGCGTCGGGACGACGTGGCCCTGTCCGGTCTGACGGCCAGCAGCATGAATGAGTTCTTCGAGGTCTGCCTCGGCGGGATGATCACCCTCCCGGCGGCGTTCATTTTTCTGGGCGTGTCGGCCGGGACGCTCAGCACGTTCGGCCTCGGGTTCAACGCGCTGCCGAACGTCTTCGCTCAGATGCCCGGCGGCCAGTGGTTCGGATTCGCCTGGTTCACGATGCTGTTCCTCGCCGCGGTGACCAGCAGCGTGAGCATGCTGAACCCGGTGTTCGCCTTCCTGGAGGAAGCGTTGCAGATCGGCCGCAACGGGGCGGTCGCGGTGCTGCTCGTGCTTGGCATCCTCGGCACCGGCACGATCGCCTTCTTCTCCGAGGGGCTGATGGTGCTGGATACTGTCGACTTCTGGATCGGCACCTTCGCCTTGTTCGTGCTCGCTCTGGCCCAGGTGTTGATGTACGGCTGGGCCTTCGGCATCGAGAAGGGCGAGCGGGAGATGCACGTCGGCGCCCACATCCGGGTGCCCCGCTTCGTGCAGTACTTGCTCAAATACGTCTCCCCGGCCTTCCTGCTGATCGTGTTCACGGCGTTCTGCGTGCAGAATCTGCCGGACCGGCTCTCTGCTCTCGCAGAAACGGAGAACCGCCCGGCGCTGGGGGCGGTGCTGGGCGTACTGGGCCTGCTCGCTCTGATCGTCGTGACAATCGGCGTGACCGCCCGGCGTTGGGATCCCGCTGAACTGGAACAAAAAACCGCTACCGGAGAGATCGCATGACCGTGCTCGGCTGGATCATCATGGGGACGTCCATCACCACGGTGCTGGTGGTGTTGGCGTACTGCCTCGTCAAAGTGCTCACTCTCCCGCCCGTGGAAGACGAGCTTCCGTAAGAACTGGACAGAGAACCTCGGCACGGGATTTGCGCCTTAAAGGTCTAAACCAGCCCTTTGAGGACGCGTCATGGCCCAATGCCGCCTGCCCGAACAGTTCGCCGACGTCGCCGCCCACCACCTGCCGCCGGACCGCCCGGTCGGCGCCGAGGGCGGCCGACCCCGCACGCCCAACCGCACTGTGCTGAAGGTCCTGTGGTACGTCCTGACCACCGGCTGCCGCTGGCGGGACGTGCCCCCCGACATGGGCTGCTCCGGCGAGACCGCCCGGTGTCGACTGATCGAGTGGGAGGATCTCGGCGTCTGGGCCCGCGTGCACCTCGACTTTCTGCGGCTGCTCCGCCGAGACGGCGAGTTGAAGCACGAGACCGCGATCGTCGACTCGGTCTTGGTGCGGGCTCACGGGGCCGGCGAGCGAACTGGCCCCAGCCCCGTCGACCGCGGCAAACCGGGCTGCAAATACAGTCTGATGGTCGACCGGAACGGGGCGGCGCTGGGGGTGAAAGTGGCCGGCGCCAACGCCAGCGACCACACGCAGATCCTCCCGCTGGTGAAGGAGGAGTTTCCGAAGGTCGGCGGCAAGCCGGGTCGGCCGAAGGAAACCCCGGACCGGCTGTACGCGGACGCTGGCTACGACAGCGAGGCGACGCGGAACGTACTGCGTTCGTTGGGGATCGAACCCTTCATCCGCAAACGCGGGACGCCGCACGGCAGCGGGCTTGGCAAGGTGCGGTGGGTGGTGGAGCGGACGATCGGCTGGGTGAAGGGCCTGCGGCGGCTGCGGGTGCGGTACGACCGGCGGGAGGAGGCGATCGAAGCGTGGAACACGCTGGCCATGGCCGTGATCAACTTCCGACTCTGGCGACACGCCGCCGCGGACGCTGATTAATCTCAGCCGCCGGTTCTCTGTCCAGTTCTAAAGAACGAACGCCCCCCTCCGCAGCCGCGGAGGGGGGCGTTCCGTTTCGTTTCCCTCAGGCCGGGCGGAGCGACGTTGCGCGGCGTCGCAGCTAACCCGTCCCGCCGATCCGTTCGAGCAGCATCGCCCGTACGGTCTTCGGGTCGGCGCCACTGACCTTCTTGAGCACCTGACCCATCAGCGGGCCGACCGCCTGCTGTTTGCCGTCGCGGACCGTCTCGACGGCCACCGCGTTTTTCGGGTCGGCGAGGGCGTCGTCGATGGCCGCTTCCAGTTCGGCGCCGCCGGTGACGGCGATCAGGCCGCGCTCGTCGACGATCGCGTCGACCGTCTCCGGCCCGTTCTGGTCCCGCGGCCGGGCCAGCAGATCTGCGTAGACGTCTCGGGCGGCCTTCGTGTTCAGCTCCCCGGCGGAGACCCGTTTGAGCAGGTGGCCGAGCGTCCCGGCGGGAATCGGGAACGTGTCGATCTCGTAATTCAGTTCCGACAGGTCGCGTAGCACGTCCTGGGTGCACCAGTTCGCGGCTCGCTTGCCGTCGTCTGCCATTTGGGCGACCTCCTCGAAGTAATCCGCGAAGGGCCTGCCGCGTTCAATGATCACGCCGGCGTCGTAGTCGCTCAGTTCCCACACCTCGCCGATCCGCACGCGGCGGTCGGCCGGGAACTCGCCCAGTTCGCCCCGCAGCGCCTCGATCGCCTCTTCGGTGAGGGTCACGGGGACGAGGTCCGGGTCCGGGAAGTAGCGGTAGTCGCTGGCCTCTTCCTTCGTCCGTTGGGCAACGGTGACTTGCTTGTCCGGATCCCAACCGCGGGTGCTTTTGGGAGCCGTCTTGATCGTCTGCCCGGTGCGGTCGAATTCATCCAGTTGGCGGGTGCGTTCGAACTCGATCGCCGCCTCGACGCCGCGGAAGGAGTTGAGGTTCTTCACCTCGCAGATCGGCGTCGCCTTCACCCCGTCGGGCGTCTCGACTTTGAAGTTGACGTTCACGTCGCAGCGCAGGCTGCCCTCCTGCATGTTGCAGTCGGAAACGCCGAGGTAGGTCAGCAGCAGTTTGAGCCGTTCGAGGTAGCTCCGGGCCTCCGCGGCGCTGCGCATGTCCGGTTCGGAGACGATCTCCACCAGCGGGGTGCCAGCCCGGTTCAGGTCGATGCGGCTGACGCCGCCGGCGTGCATATTCTTGCCCGCGTCCTCTTCGAGGTGCGCCCGGGTGATGCGAATCCGCTTAGTCCCCTCGTCGCCGTCGATGTCCAGCCAGCCTTCGCCGCAGACCGGCAGGTCGTACTGGCTGATCTGGTAGCCCTTCGGCAGGTCCGGGTAGTAGTACTGCTTGCGGTCCCACTTACAGAAGCGGGCAATCTCGCAGTTCAGCGCCAGCCCGACCTTCACCGCCATACGGAACGCGGCGGCGTTCAGTACGGGCAGCGAACCGGGCAGACCGAGCACCAGCGGATCGGTGCGGGTGTTGGGCTCTTCCGGGGCGAAGTCCGCCGCGCAGCCGCTGAACAGCTTGGTGCGGGTGGCGAGCTGGACGTGCACCTCCAGCCCGATCACGGGCGTCGCCCGGCGCTCGTCGTGGGACCCGGCGCTCACGGCGTCACCTTCGTCTGTTCCTGACCCGTTTGAAACAAACCGGCCTGATCCTGAAGCGGGGGGACCCGCGTGTGCCAATCGGTGGCGGCCTCGTACATGCGGGCGGTCCGCAGTAGGTTCGGCTCCGACAGCGCCGGCCCGAGCAGTTGCAGCCCGATCGGCAGGCCGCGGGAGAACCCGCACGGCAGCGAAATCGCCGGGATGCCGGCGAGGTTCGCGCTGATCGTGTAAACGTCCGAGAGGTACATCGCCAGCGGGTCGTCGGCGAGTTCCCCGATCGCGAAGGCGGTCGTCGGCGTGACCGGCGAGGCGATCACGTCGCATTTCTCGAAGGCCGCGACGTAGTCCTGCTGGATCAGGCGGCGGACCTTCATCGCCTTCAGGTAGAAGGCGTCGTAGTACCCGCTGGAGAGGGCGTAGGTGCCCAGCATGATCCGGCGCTTCACCTCGTCGCCGAAGCCCTCGCCGCGGCTGCGTTCGTACATCTCCTCCAGCGAATCGAACTTTGCCGCCCGGTGGCCGTAGTGCACGCCGTCGTAACGGGCCAGATTGCTGGAGGCCTCCGAGGGGGCGACGAGGTAATAGGTCGCCACGCTGTACTTGTTGTGCGGCAGCGTGACGTCCACCACCTCCGCACCGAGGGAGCGGTACAACTCGACGGCCCCCTTCACCGCGTCGGAGACGTCTTTATCGAGGCCGACGTCGAAGTGATCCGCCACCAGACCGATCCGCAGACCGGCGAGCGGCTCGTCCAGATCCGTGAGGTAGTCCGGCACGGGGTTGGACAGGCTGGTGCTGTCCAGCGGATCGTGGCCGGCGATCGTTTGCAGCACGCTGGCGGCGTCCCGCACCGTGCGGGCGAACGGCCCGATCTGGTCGAGGGAACTGGCGAAGGCGACGAGGCCGTACCGCGACACCCGGCCGTAGGTCGGCTTCAACCCGACGACGCCGCAGAACGCGGCCGGCTGCCGGATACTGCCGCCGGTGTCGCTGCCCAGGGCGATGGGAGCCATCCCCGCGGCGACCGCCGCGGCGCTGCCGCCGCTGGACCCGCCGGGCGCCCGCGCCGGGTCCCAGGGGTTGCGAGTGGGGCCGGCGCCGGAGTTCTCCGTGCTGGAGCCCATCGCGAACTCGTCGAGGTTCGTTCGCCCCACCGGCACCGCCCCGGCGTCCAGCAGGCGCCGCACGGCCGTCGCCGTGTAGGGCGGCCGGAAGTTCGCCAGCATCCGACTGGCGCAGGTGCAGGGCTCCCCCTCGACGCAGAGGTTGTCCTTGATCGCGACCGGCACGCCGGCGAGGTCGGATTGACTGCCGCCGGCAATCAGGCGATCCGCGTCCGCGGCCAAGGCGGCAGAGCGGTCGGCGTCCGTGTGCAGGAACGCTTTGATCCGGCCGTCCACCGCCCGGATGCGGGCGTGGGCGGCCGCGGAGGTCTCCGCGGCGGTGCGGTCGCCGGAGCGGATGGCGGCGGACAGGTCCGCAGCGGTCGGGTAGGCGTGAGCGGGATCGGGCGGCACGGGCGTCGTCACTCCCCGCCGAGAATCTGGGGCACCAGGAAGCATTCCCCGTCGCTGGCCGGGGCGTTGGCGAGGGCCGCCTCCCGCGGCAGCATCGGGGTCGGCACGTCTTCCCGCAGCACGTCCCGCACGTCGATCGCGTGGGCCATTGGTTCGACGTCTCCCGTGGGCACCTCGTCCAGTAGGTGCACGTAGCCCAGGATCGCCCGCAGCTGATTCGTGAAGGCGTTCAGTTCGCTGGGCTTCAGCGCCAGCCGGGAGAGCTTCGCCACCCGGGCGACGTCTCTCCGAGTGATCTGCGGATTTGCGGCGGGATCGGCCATGGGTCGGAGTGTCGGCCGGAGGCGGCACGGGTGCAAGCGGGACGGCGGTGTCGTCCGTTCGTGCGTCGCAGGGGCCGGCAGGCGTGTCGAAAGTGCAACGCCGTCATGTTGCAATCCACGCTTTGCAGATTCTCCGTGGTCCGTCGGGAGAAGCCGGGGGAACTCTTCGCGTGCTAAGGAATCTCCCGGTGACGCTCTTCCCGTGCTGTGACAACGACTTACGTCAAATCAACCCCTCCTGTGCCGGCCCGTGCCGGAAACGGCACGGCCCATGCGTAATAGCTTTTTCGTTACCGACAGCCCGCGACGATGCGAGCCGTCACCCACAACTGCGGCCGACCCCGCCGCTCCACGAAAGACAGCACGATGCTCGTTCTCACCCGCAAGTCCGACGAATCCATCCGCGTCGGCAACGATATTGTCATCAAAGTGATTCGCACCGGCAAGGGCACCGTGAAGCTGGGCATCGAAGCCCCCGGCGACGTCCGCATCCTTCGCGGCGAGCTGGTCGAAGCCGCCGCCGACGCGAACAGCGTCAACGAGGACGAGGACGACGACGCGTTCACCTTCGACGAAGACGAGTTCGCCCTCCCGATGAGCGTCGCTTACGGCGGCTACGTCGCCCTGCCCGCCGTCGCCTGATCCCTCCCGCTGCCGCTTCCTTCCTCCTCCATCATCACCCGGGCGACGACGCCCGCCTCAGCAAGGACTCTGACGCGATGAACGCCACCACTCCCCTCCGCCAGTACAAGGGCCGCACGGCCCCGACCGCGCGGCCCAAAGCCAAGGTCGGATTCACCGCCGGCTCGCTGATCGAACTGGCCGCCCTCGGCCTGGCCCTGCTGGTCCCCGCCGTGGCCCTCGGCCAAGAACGGACCGTCCTCGACTTCGGCCCGGATCCGTCCGCCACCGCCCGCTACGACTCGAACGGCGGGTACAGCCGCGGCGATCAGGCCCCGGCCCGCAGCCCGTACGAAAACTACCAGACCGAGCCGACCAGCCGCACCGCTCCCCAGCCGACTCCGAAGCCGCAGCCGGCCACGGCGGATCGTCTCTCCTACCGTTATGACGACCCGAAGGTGGTGCGGTTCGCCACCGGCACCGGCTGGACCCGGCTGGTCAACCTGTACGTGGAAAGCAGCCAGCTGATCGACGCCCGTCACCGGGAGCCGAACAGCTACGCCGACCGCGTGGCGATGGCCCTGGCGAACCTGTCGGAAGCCGTCGGCAACGAATCGTTCCGTCAGGCCCACCGGATGACGGCGGACGCCGGCCGCGTGCAGAGCTTCCGCAGCCGTCTGGCCGGGATGAACGCCCGCTCGGTGCGGGACCGCCCCGACGCCCTGGAAGTGATGCGGCAGACGGCGAGCCTCGCCCAGAGCGAACTCGGCCTGAGCGCCGACGCGGTGGCGGCGGAGTTCCTGTTCGGCGCCGTGGAGTCCCTCGACAAGTTCAGCGGCTTCCTGCCCAGCGACACCCGCACCGGGTACGGCGTCGACGCCACGGTCATCCCGGCCCAGTACGCCGCGGAGCAGACGGCCGGCGCCCTGGACACCAGCGTCGTCGGGCTGGGTGTGGAGCTGAAGGAGCACGAACGCGGCGTGGTGATCGTCAAGCCGCTGGCCGGCGGCCCGGCCGCCAATGCCGGCTTGCAGCGTGGCGACGTGATCACGAAGGTGGACGGCCAGGATCTGGCCGGCAAGGGCCTGAACGGCGCCGCCGACTTGATCGTCGGCCGTGAGGGCACCGCGGTGCAGCTGCGGGTGATGCGGGGCGAACGCTTCGGCACCTTCAACCTGCGTCGGGCTCGGGTCGAACTGAAAACCGTGAGCGTCGTGCAGCTGATGACCGCCCCGGACGGCAGCAAGGTGGGCTACCTGAAGCTGGATCGCTTCGCCGCGACCAGCCAGACCGAACTGGACGCCGCCCTGTGGCAGCTCTACCAGGGCGGGATGAAGAGCCTGGTGATGGACCTCCGCGGTAACCCGGGCGGCCTGCTGGATCAGGCGATTTCGATCAGCGACACCTTCCTGCCGAGCGGCACCATCGTCAGCACCCGGGGCCGTCTGGCCGAGGACAACATGTCCGCTACGGCCAAGCAGACCCGGACCTGGAAAGTGCCGATGGCGGTGATCGTCGACGAGGGTTCGGCCAGCGCCAGCGAGATCTTCGCCGCCGCCATCCAGGACAACCGCCGTGGGGTGATCGTCGGTCGGAACAGCTACGGCAAGGGCACCGTGCAGACCCACTTCCCGGTCCGCACCGTCGCCGGCGACCTGAAGCTGACCACCGCGATGTTCTACAGCCCGAACGATCGCCAGATGGCCGACCAGGGCGTCGCCCCGGACGTCCGGGTCAGCGAAGACCGTGAGATCCTGCCCCTGGACCGCGACGCCGACGTGGTCGCCGCGATCAAAGCCGCCACCAGCCAGACCGCCGCCACGATGGCTCAGGCCCCCGGCTCGGTTCGCTAACGACTCCCCAAGACATCCGCCCACTCCATGACGGAGTGCGGAACGTCTTTCAGAACAGCCTCACGACGAGGCGAACGAGTCGAGAGTGAGTGATCTGCCCGGCGTCCGCGGCCATCACGACGATGACCCCCGACAGCGTGCAGAAGAGCAAATCGAAGAGGTAACGCCGAGGCCCCGCGGGGCCTCGGCGTGACGCATTCCTTGGCGACCTACGGCAGCGCGTGCCCCATCTTTTCGCGCTTCGTGGCGAGGTACTTTTCGCGGGTGGGTTCCGGGGGGGCGATGATCGGGACCTGTTCGACCACCTCCAGCCCCATGGCTGAGCTGACGAACGACTCCCGCTTCTTGGGGTTGTTGGTCAGCAGGCGGATGCGGGAGAGGCCGAGGTCCTTCAGGATCTGCAGGCCGACCATGTAGTCCCGCTGGTCGGCCTTGAAACCGAGTTTGTGGTTCGCCTCGACGGTGTCCGCCCCGGCGTCCTGGAGTTCGTAGGCCTTCAGCTTGGCGGTCAGGCCGATGCCGCGGCCCTCCTGCGGGAGGTAGACCACCGCCCCGCGGCCGGCCTCGTGGCAGCGTTTCATGGCGAGGTGCAGTTGGTCCCCGCAGTCGCAGCGGAGCGAATCGAGCAGATCTCCCGTAAAACACGACGAGTGCATCCGCACCAGCGGCGGCTTCTCGCCGGGCTGATCGGTCAGGTCGCCCCAGACCAGCGCGACTGGCTCCTGAGTCTGGTGCTCCACCTTGTAGGCGATCACCCGCGGCGTGCCGTACTGGCGGGTGGGGATCGGGACCTCGGCCTCCCGGGTGACGAGGCGTTCCCGCGAGGTGCGGTGGCGGATCAGGTCCTCGATGCTGACGACCAAGAGGCCGTGCTCCGCGGCGAGGCGCTGCAACTCCTCGCCCCGGGCCATTCCCTTGCCGTCGGCGGAGACGATTTCGATCAGGCAACCGACCGGCGGCAGGCCGGCGAGGGCCAGCAGGTCGGTGACGGCCTCCGTATGTCCGGCCCGCCGCAGCACGCCGCCGGGCTTGGCCAGCAGGGGGAAAATATGGCCGGGTTTGACGAAGTCCGAGGCGACGCTGTGCGAATTCGCCATTTCCCGCAGCGTTGCAGCCCGGGCCTCCGGCGAGACGCCGGTGCCGGCGGCGATGTGGTCCACCTGCACCAGAAACGGCGTGCGGTGCGGGGCGGTGTTCGCGGATTCCTCCACGATCGGCCGCAGATCGAGGCGGTCCGCGGTATCCTTCGTGATCGGGGCGCAGAGCACGCCGCGGCCGTGCCGCAGCATGAAGTCGACGGTCTCCGCGGTGATCGTGGAGGCGGCGGCGACGAAATCGCCCTCGTTCTCTCGCTCATGGGCGTCCACGACGATCACCGGCCGGCCGGCCTTCAGCGCCGCGAGGGCGTCCTCGATGGAATCGCGGCGGTCGGGGGTGGCGGACTCGCTCATGGGAGCATGGTAGGCGAGCCGGTCGATTCGTCCGACCGTCCCGTCATTCCGCCGTCGCGAGACGGACCGCCGGCGGCTCCTCCGCCGTCAAAGACCAGTCCAACGGAAGCACCACGCTGCGGACCGCCGCCCCGCCCGGCTCCGCCACGCCGTCGGCGACCAGCGCCCCGTCAGACAGCCGGTAGCGGGAGAGTCGCCACGGGGCGCGGTCGAGCAGCCAAAGTTCCCGCACGCCCACCGAGGCGTAAAACGGCAGTTTTTCGAGGGCCAGGTCCCCTTCCGAGAGCACCTCGACGGCCAGATCCGGCCCGCCGTGCCAGTGGCTGCCGCGGTCCTCCGCCGAGTTCTCCGGCAGGTAGACCACCACGTCGGGGCAGCGGTAATTCTGCGTCCAGTCGTCGGCGCGGTCGGAGACGTTGGCGCCGGGCTGGACCGCCTCCGAGGCCCCTTCTTCATCGAGGTGACGGGTCAACTGGAACGCAATCCGGTTGACGAGGTGTTGATGCTGATTTCCGGGCAGAGGCATGAAGACGTACTTTCCGTCCCAGACCTCGTCCCAGCGATCAAGACCGCTTTTTTTGCGGTCCTCGAGGAGTGGGACCGAAACTCGCGGGTCGGCGATCAGCAGCGTAGAGGCGACCATGGTCCCAGTGTAACCGCGGGGCCGCCCCGTGGGTCGCGGCTTTGGTCGCGATTCGGCATCATCCGGCTCCCCCCTCCGGAGTCGCTCCCGTGCCGAATGAAACTGCTGCCGATCGCATCCTCTCCGGGCTGGAGGCGGCGCCGATCTTGGATCCGCACTCCCACATCAACCCGCACTCGCCCACCAGCGAAAACCTCGCGGACATCCTCGGCTATCACTACTACACGGAACTGGCTCGCTCCGCCGGCCTCGCCAAGGAGCAGATTGAACCGAAGGCCGGTCGGCTCGATCCGAAAGAACTCGTCGCCAACCTCGTGCCGACGCTCGAACGGTTGGACAACACCGTCCAACTCAGCTGGTTCACCGAACTGGCCCAGACCTTCTTCGGTTGGGAGGGCGACCGCCTGACTCGCGACAACTGGGAGGCGCTGTACGACGAATCGGCCAGGCAGATGGCCGAGCCCGGCTACACGGACCGCATTATCAAGCAGACGAACCTCGAAAAGGTCTTCCTGACGAACGACTTCGACGACCCGCTCGCCGACTTCGACACGAACTTCTACGTGCCCTGCCTGCGGACGGACGGTCTCGTCTTCAAGCTGCACACGCCGGAAGTCCGCGAGCGGCTGGCGAAGGCGACGGGGGTCGAGGTGGGCGACGTCGACAGCCTGCGGGCGGCGATTCGCGGTCTATTCGAAAACTTCACTAGCAAGGGCGCCCGGGCCTGTGCGATCTCGCTCCCGCCGTGGTTCGAGCCCCGGATGGAGCCCGACGACGACCACCGGCTGCACGCCCTGTCGCTGCGGATCGCCTTCGGCGATGACGACCTGCGAGACCGGGCGATCGCGGCGTCGGACGACGGCGGCGACGGGGACTTCGATGACGACGCCGCCTGGTTCGGCCTCGTGGACGACGTGGAGGATTACGCGGCGGAGAACCTGTCGCACCTCGTCTTCCGCACCCTCGCCGAGCACTGCCGCGAGTTCGGGCTACCGTTCGATCTGATGATCGGCGTGAACCGAAACGTCTACCCGGCCGGCGTGCATCAGGGTCGGGACCTGTACGACAGCCGGTGCAGCCTTAGTCAGTACGCCGATCTGTTCAACGCCTTCCCGGAGGTGACGTTCCCCGTCAGCGTGCTGGCGCCGACGATGAATCAGGAACTGGTCAGCTACGCCTGGATCTTCCCGAACGTCGTCACCAGTGGGCATTGGTGGTACTCGAACATCCCCGCCCACATCGCCCCGGACCTGCGGGCCCGCTTGCAGGCGGTGCCGGGGGACAAGCAGATCGGGTACTACTCCGACGCCTACAAGCTGGAGTTCGTGCTGCCGAAGTTCGCCATGTACCGCCGCCTGTTGGCGAAGGAACTGGCGGCGGAGTTCTGTGAGGGCCGCGGCTGGAGCGAGGAGCGGACCGTAGAGTTCGGTCTGAAAGTCCTGCGAGGAAACTCCGAACGCCTCTTCGGCGGCTGAGCGTCGGCCCGGAAGTACGGGATGAATCCCGGTACCGGCAGCGGTATCTTCGCGGTCCCGCCGCGGCCCGCTTCGCCCCGCCCCCGACCCGCCGATGCCCAAGCTCGTCCTGCTTCAAGGGGAGACCCCCGACACGCGCCGCATCAGCGGCGAGCGGGCCGTCGTGGGACGACTTCCGGAGGTCGACGTTCAGATCGACAGCAACATGGTCTCCCGCCGCCATGCGATCCTGTCGCGGAAGGGCGGCGACGACGGCCCGTGGACGCTGGAGGACCTGGACAGCGGCAACGGCACGTTTCTGAACGGCAAGCGGATCACGGCGCCGGTCGACCTGAATAACGGCGACCGGCTGAAGTTCGGCCCGGTCCTGGCCCGGTTCGAAGATGACTCGCCGCAGCGCCGGTCGGCACCCAGCCTCGAGTCCGATATCTCGTTCTCGCTGACTGAAGAGGGGCTGGAGAGCGCCACCGTTACCGGCAGCGCCTCGGCCGGCAGCGGGTACGGGCTGTTGGACGTCCGCCCGCAGCAGAAGCTCGAGGCGGTCATCAGTATCGCCCGGGACCTCGCCGCGGCCGCCGCGGCGGACGACGTCGCCGGCCTGCTCCCGCAGGTTCTCCAAACCCTGTTCAACATCTTTCCGGGGGCGGATCGCGGCGTGATCCTGCTCCGCCGGGGGGGCGACCTCAGCGCCGGGTTCTATCCCGCCGCCCAAAAGCAGCGGCAGCAGGGGGAAGACTCCTCCGTCAAAATGAGCCGCACGATCCTGCGGAAGGTCGTCGAGGAGAAGACCGGCTACCTCTCCGCCGACGCCAGCAGCGACAGCGTGTTCGACGCCAGCGAGAGCATCTCCAGCCTGGCGATCCGCTCGATGATGAGCGTGCCGATGCTTTCGCTGGACGGGGACGTCACCGGCGTGATCCACCTCGACACGCAGAACCCGATCACGCAGTTCAAATCCGAGGACCTCGACCTGCTGCAAGCCGTCGCCGGGCAGGCGGCGATGAGCTACGAGAGCCACCGCCTGCTGGTCGCCGCCCTGCAAAAGAAGAAGCAAGACAGCGAAATGCAGATCGCCAAGCAGGTGCAGCGCACCCTGCTCCCGGACGAGATGCCCCAGCACGACGGCTACAGCTTCTTCGCCAGCTACGACGCCGCTCAGGCCGTCGGCGGCGACTACTACGACGCGTTCACCCTGCCCAACGGAAAGATCGCTCTCGCCTTCGGGGACGTCGCCGGCAAGGGCGTGCCGGGCGCTCTCGTGATGGGCCGTATGAGCGCCTGCGTCCAGAGCGTGCTCGCCAACGTGCACGATGCGGGGACGGCGTTCTCCCAGATCAACTCCCACATGTGTCGGAACATGGCGGAGGGTCGGTTCGTCACCTTCGTGCTGGTGCTGCTCGACCCGGAGACCGGCAAGATTGACGTGGTCAACGGCGGCCATATGAGCCCCCTGTTCCGCAGCGCCGACGGCGGCTTTTTCGAGTTCGACGACGAGACCGTGGGCCTGCCGGTGGGGGTGGTCGACGGCTACCCGTTCGAGACCGTCTCCCGCACGATGCAGCCCGGAGAGACGGCGCTGATCATCACCGACGGGGTGGACGAGGCGATGAACCCCTCCGGCGACCTGTTCACCAAGGCACGGGTCAAACAGTTCTTGATGAACGGCCCCGCCGACGCCGCCGAGTTGGGGCGGGCGTTGCTGAAGGAGGTCCGCACCCACGCCGCCGGCCGCGAACAGAACGACGACATCACCATCATGACCTTCGGCCGCAACGCCTGAGCGATCGCGGGGGGCAGAGGTTCTATACGAAAAACGCCCGCGGGCCTCGTGAGAGGCCCGCGGGCGCGGTGCAGTACTCCGTACGGGATTTGAACCCGTGTCTCCGCCGTGAGAGGGCGGTGTCCTGGGCCGGGCTAGACGAACGGAGCGTGCAGCGATCGAACCGAAACCGAGGTCTCGGTCGCTCAGGACGGCCCTACTCTACCCGGACACGGCGGGGGGTCAAACGGTTCGCCGCGAAACCCCGAGCGAACCCCCGCGGTCCCGCCGCATAATCCGGACGACGCCTTCCGGTTCCCGCACTTCAGCGGCCGTCGTGCGTCACCCGGATCACGCTGTGCAGCCCCCCGCGGGGCGTCCACTCGGCGGTCAGCTCCAACGACTTCGGCTCCATCAGCCGGATCAGTTCGTCGGCGATCTGGTTCGTCACCGCCTCGTAGAACGCTCCGTGGTTGCGGAAGCTCTGGTAAAACAGCTTCAAGCTCTTCAACTCGACGCACCGATCCCGCGGCACGAACTTCAGCGTGAGCGTGCCGTAGTCCGGATGGCCGGTCTTCGGGCACACGCTGGTGAACTCCGGGGCGACGTGCGTGATCTCGTAGTCCCGTTCGGGGTACGGGTTCTCAAACGTCTCCAGCAGGTCCGGCCGCGGGCGGTCGTAGAGGAACTCTGACATGGCACGAAAAGTTTCAAGACTAAGAAATCAAGAACCAAACGCGGGGTCGCCGCTCTTGCGGCGATGGTAGACGTGTTGGTTCCTGAAGTCTCGGTCTTGGTCTTTCGAAGTTAGGCGACCCTCGCCGTGGCCGGTTCGCTGACCGGCGGGGAGGTGGCGACGGGCTTGTTCGTGTTGCGGTTCATCAACCACAGCAGGACCGGCGTGGCGATGTACAGCGACGAGTAGGTCCCGATGAGGATGCCGACCACCAGGCAGTAGGCGAACCCGTGGATGCCCTCGCCGCCGAACACGTACAGGATGCCGACCACGATCAGCGTCGTCAGCGAGGTGAGCAGCGTCCGGGAGAGCGTCTGGTTGAGGCTGCGATTGATGATGTCCTTGGACAGCCCCGGGTTCTTGCCGCGGACCTCGCGGATGCGGTCGAACACGACGATCGTGTCGTTCAGGCTGTAGCCGATGACCGTCAGCAGGGCGGCGATCATCGGGAGGTTGATCTTGAACTCCTCCAGCCCCAGCCAGCCGACCGCCGGGCCGGCGTTCAGCCCGCCGACCAGCCAGTTCGCCAGAGCGACGGCGCCGAGCACGAACGTCACGTCGTGCACCAGCGCCGCGACCGCGGCGAGGCCGAAGTCGACCCGCTGAAAACGCAACCAGATATAGGCGACGATCGCCACGAGGCTGGCCAGGATCGCGAAGATCGCCGACCGCTGCATCTCGCCGGCGACGGCGCTGTCGAAGCTGTTCACCTCGTCGAACACCGGGCTCAGCTCCAGGTCGGCCTGCATCACGGCCAGGGCCTCGGCGAACCGTTCGTCCGAGACGGCGCCGGAGGCGATGACGCGGACGGACTGATAGCTGCCCGCCTCCCCTTCCCCGCCGGTCGCTTCGCCCCGCCCGCGGACGGTGTAGGGCGCCTGCGGATCGTCGATGGGCTGCCCCTGCTCCGCGGCGAGTTTCGCGGTGGCGTCGCCGAGTTCCCGCCGCACGGTGGTCGTGCCGATGGGTTCGGAGAAGGTCAGGTTCACGGCCTTGCGGCCGGCGCCGTCCAACGTCTCCACCGCACCGAGGTTCTCCACGGTCACGCGGCGAACGTTGACGGTGCCGGTTGCCGCAAAGGCTTCGGCGACGAGTTGGGCGACGCTCGTGGCGCCGCCGAACGCCGCGGGATCCTCTTCAAGCTGCCGATCCCGCAGGGTCGTACGAACCCGGAACCGCCGGCCTTCCTCGCCGGGGGCGTCGGTGTCCAACTCCAGCCGTTCCACGGAGACGTTCCCGCGGAAGGCCGGCAGACCCTCCAGGTCTTCCCGCACCTCGGCGGCGCTCTCGGACTGATCCAACTGGAACGTGACCATCGTGCCGCCGCGGAAGTCGATATCCAGCAGGTTCGCCCCGCGGACCGCGATCAACCCGATGCCCGCCAGGAGCACCACGCAGGAGACCGTGAAGGCCAGGTTCGCCTTGCTGGCGAAGTCGATGTTGGTGTCCCCGACGAAGGAGAACATCTTGAAGGACTTCACCCAGCGCTTCCGCTCCAGGATGTCGCACAGCAGGCGGCCGAAGTAGAGGGCCGTGAACATGGAGCAGACGATGCCGATAAACAGCGTCACCGCGAAGCCGCGGACCTGGTCGGTGCCGATCAGGAACAGGATCAGGGCGGTAATCAGCGTCGTCACGTTGGCGTCGACGATGGTCGAGAACGCCTTGCCGAAGCCGTTCTGAATGCTCATCCGCAGGCTCGACCCGCGGGCCTGCTCCTCACGGATCCGCTCGAAGATCAGCACGTTGGCGTCCACCGCCATGCCGATCGTCAACACGATGCCCGCCAGGCCCGGCAGGGTGAAGGTCGCCTCGATCAGGCTCATCACGCCCAGCACGAGGATCAGGTTGAGGACCAGGCAGAGGTCCGCCACCAGCCCGAGCCACATGTAGTAAATCGCCATGAACAGCAGCACGACCAAGCCGGCGCCCAGGATGCTGTAGACGGCCTTGCGGACCGTGTCCTCGCCCAGGAGCGGGGAGACGGTGAACTCGCTGACGGGCGTCGGGTCCAGCGGGACTTCCAGGGCGCCCGCGTTGAGGACGTCGACGATCTCGTCGACCTCGGCGGAGGTGAAATCGCCTTCGATCACGCCGCTGCTGGAGATCACGCCGTTGATGCCCGGGGCACTGCGGACCTCTTCGTCCAGCACAACGGCCAGCCGCTTGCGAACGGCGTCGGTGGAGAGGTTCGCGGAGGTGAGGGCCTGGAAGCGGTAGGCGCCCTGCGTGTCGAAGTTGAACGACACCATCGGGCGGCCGCTGTCCGGGTCGCGGGAGTTGCGGGCCCGGGTGAGGAACTTGCCGTCCACCTCTTTGCCCGGCCGCGGCAGCACGGTGAGCACCTGCGCCCGCACGCCGTCGGTGGGCCGCACCTCAATGCCCGCGGGGGGCGTCGCGAGGATCTGGCCGTCC